>DATJIU010000291.1:0-13141 GCA_035492855.1 Dongiaceae bacterium
GGACCGGCATTTGAACAACCTTTCGCTGGGCCACAGCCGCGCCGGGCGCTTGGTGAATTCTCATGGCGGGCGGGCGCGGGCCGGGTTATCATTTTTTCCGGGTAGGGCGAGGAACGCATGAACTTAAATGCCGGTCAACAAATGGGAGGATCCGCCGGAGGCTGGTCGGGGCCGCGCATTACTTTTCCCTTCGTCCGGGAACTGCGGCAGTACTCGGCTGAAAAATTCCGGCGCGATCTGATTGCGGGGCTGACGCTGACGCTGGTGTCCATTCCGCAGGCCATCGGCTTTGCGCTCATCCTGGGGCTGCCGCCCGCCACGGTCATCATCTCGGTGGTGATTGGCGGGTTTGTGGGTGCGCTGTTCTTCTCGTCGCATCATCACGTGTTCGGTCCCACCACGTCGGTCTGCCTCATCACGGCGGCGACCATCGCGGCCAATTCCAATCTTGGACTTACTCCGTTGCAGTTGGCGGCCTACCTGGCCTTCCTGATCGGGATGGCGCAGTTTGTGGCGGGCCTGTGCAATTTCGGCGAAGTGACCAAGTTTATTTCCCGGTCGGTGGTGGTGGCCTACACCGCGGCCATTGGCGTGCTGCTCATCACCAGCCAGTTGCACAATCTCCTCGGCTTTTCCACCGCGGCGGGGGAATCCTTTGTGGATACGCTGTCGCATCTGGCGCATGCCGTGGCCGTGAGCAGTTTTTCCGGATGGTCCATCGGCATCGGAATCCTGACCCTGTTGATTTTTGAAGGCATCAAACGGTTCCGACCCCATTGGCCGGAGGCCCTGCTGGGACTGGTGTTTCTGGGATTGGCGGCGTGGGTGTTCGCCCGGTTTCATCCCGCCGTGCCGTTCAAGCTGGTGAGGGATGAAGGTGCGCTGGCGGCCGTGGTGCCCACGTTCAGTTCGCTGCCGGCGTTGGACCAGCAGATGATGATTATTCATCAATTGGCGAGCACGGCGGTGGCCATGGCCATCATCGGCATGCTGGAAGCCACGGCCATCACCAAGTCGCTCGCGGCCAAGAGCGGGCAGCACCTCAATTCCAACCAGGAACTGCTGGGCATGGGCGCGGCCAACATCGCGGTGAGCCTGTTTGGCGTGACGCCCGGTTCCTCCTCGTTCACGCGGTCGGCGGTGAACTACCAGAGCGGCGCGGCCTCGCAGCTCTCCTCCATGCTCAGCAGTGTGGCGGTGCTGCTGATCCTCTGGCTGGTGACGCCGGTGTTCAATTTCATCCCGGTGGCCGCGCTGGCGGCGCACCTTATGCGCGTGGGGTACAAGCTCATCAACCGCGCCCAGATTCGCGTGGCCACGCAATCCACGCGCTCGGATGCCGTCGTTTTTTTCAGCACGCTCGGCGCCGCGCTGTTCCTGCGCCTGGACACCGCCATTTACGTGGGCATTGGGGTGGCGCTGGCGCTGTTTTTGCGCAAGACCAGCACGCCCATTTTGCAGGAGTACACCTTCAATGACAGCGGCCAGCTCGCGGAACTGCCGGACCGCACGCAGAGGCCCAACGCACAAATCTCCATCATCCACGTGGAGGGCGAACTGTTCTTTGGCGCGGCGGATTTGTTCCAGGACCAGGTGCGCCACCAGGCCGAGGATGAAAACATCCGCGTGTTCATCCTGCGCATGAAGAACGCCCGGCACCTGGACGCCTCCACGGTGATGGCCTTGGAATCCCTGCACGATTACCTGCAACAAACCGGCCGCTATCTGCTCATCAGCGGGTGTCTGCCGGATGTGACGCGGGTGCTGCGCAACAGCGGCCTGCTGGACCAGATTGGCGAGGCCAATATTTTCCCGGCGGACGCCAACCCCACCATCGCCACCAAGCGCGCGCTGTTGCGGGCGCGGGAACTGTTGCGCGGTCAGGGCGACATCCGCATCTTCTACGACCGCGACCGGAATTCGGGCCCGGCGGTACCGTACGAGGAGTTGAACTTTGACATTTGAAGTTGTAAGGGCGGCAATTTTCAGTACGGAATTTTGTCCGGCTTGCGGTGCCATTCGGCAAATACCGGCAGCGCCTCGGCGCGGAGCAACTGTTGCATGGGGAGCTTCCGGCGCGACACCGGTTGCGCCACTTCGTGATACAGGAAGGCGTCATCAAACCGGATTTTGGCGGCGTCGCGGCGGGTATTGGCGTAGTAAACTTTGCGCAGGCGCGCCCAGTAAATGGCGGCCAGGCACATGGGGCAGGGCTCGCAACTGGTGTACAGCTCGCAGTCGTCCAGCCGGAACGTCCGGAGTTTGCGGCACGCGGCGCGGATGGCCATCACCTCCGCATGGGCGGTGGGGTCGTTGGCGGAGGTGACCTGATTCCAGCCACGCCCCACGATTTTGCCGGCCCGCACCACCACGGCACCGAACGGTCCGCCCTGGCGGGAACGCATTTTTTCCCGGGAAATGCGGATGGCCTCCCGCATGTAAGTGCTTCGGATCACGTGGTAAAGGTGGCAAAAAAGGGCGGCAAGGCAATCTTGTTTTACACCCTTTGTTGCTGCTTGCGTACCTGATTTTGGCGGGGTAGTATACAGATGTGTTTCAAGAGCGTAATGGAAAACTGACCGAGCGGTTCTCGCGCACGCAAATCTTTCAAGATTACGAACGCGCCTTTACGGAGGCCACCGGCCTGCCGCTTTCGTTGCGCCCCGCCGAAGTCTGGCAACCCGTTCATCGCAGCAAGAAAAACGAGAATCCCTTTTGCGCCCTGATGACCAAGGAGAGCCGCACCTGCGCCGCCTGTTTGGAAGTGCAGCAGAAGCTGGCGGAATCTCCGGAGACGGGCACCAAGCACGTCACGTGTTTCGCCGGGCTGTGCGACACCGCCGTGCCGGTGCAGGTGGAAAACCAGATCATAGGTTATCTGCAAACCGGCCAGGTGTTCCTCAAGAAGCCTTCCCAAAAACAATTTGCCAAAACCGCCAAGCAACTGGTCGAGTGGGGCATGAACGTTGATTTGCGAGAGCTGGAGGAAGCTTACTTCCACACCCGCGTGCTCCGGCCCGAGCAGTACGAGGCCATGGTCCGGTTGCTCACCATTTTCGCGCAACATCTCTCGGTGACGTGCAACCAGATCCTGATGCAGAAGCGCAACGCCGAGCCGCCCAAGATCACCAAGGCCAAACAGTTCATCGAGGAACGCCAGGCGGATGACATTTCCCTCACTGATGTCGCCCGCGCGGTGAACACCAGCAGCTTCTATTTCTGCAAGATGTTCAAGAAGGCGACCGGGCTGAACTTCACCGATTATCTTTCCCGCGTACGCATTGAGAAGGCCAAGAATTTGTTGCTGAACCCCAACCTGCGCGTGAGCGAGGTGGCGTATGAAGTGGGCTTCCAGTCGCTGACGCATTTCAATCGCGTCTTCCGCAAGCTCTGCGGGGTTTCCCCCACGGAATACCGCGTCAAGCTGCCCAAGCCGTAAGGCCCCGGACGTTCCGGTCAGCGGCGTTCCCCGGCTTCCAACCGGCCCAGCAACCGCAACAATCCGTCCAGAATCGTCAGGGGATGTGGCGGGCAGCCCGGGATGTACAAATCCACCGGCAGTAGTGCGGCGGCGCCATCCTTAACCTCGGCGTGTCCGGCAAACGGGCCTCCCGCAATCGCACAGGCGCCCACGGCAATCACAATTTTCGGTGCGGCCACGGCGTCGTAGGTTTTCTGCAGCGCCAGTTCCATGTTCCGGCTCACCGGTCCCGTCACGAGCACGCCGTCGGCATGCCGTGGCGACGCTACGAACTGGATGCCGAAACGGCCCAGGTCCCACCCGATAGTCCCCAGCACGTTCACATCCGCTTCGCAGGCATTGCAACCGCCGGCACTCACCTGCCGCAGCCGCAGGGAGCGACCGAACAGTTTCCGGAGTTTCTCGTCCAGGGCGCCGGCCAGACGCAGTTCTTCCGCACCGGGCGCGCCGAGCACCAGGTCTTCCCGGCGGCGGACCGCCATGCGGTGGTCGCCCGTCTGGACAATCGCTCCCGTCGGACAAGCCGCCACGCATTCCGCGCAAAAGATGCAGCGGCCCAAATCCAGCGCCACGGGAGCGCCTGCTGTTTTCGTGATGGCCTGGGTCGGGCAGAGCGGCACACACTTGTCACAGCCTTCCAGGCATTTGGTGGCGTCCACCCGTAACGCGCCCCCGTGGCGGTCGGGCAGGGGCGGCGGGGGGCCGTCGGGATACGCCATGGTCTGGCAGCCGCGTTTCAGGCGATTGGCGAGGGTATCAAGGACAAACATGAGCGGGGGGCGGCGTCACAGATCAAAGCCGCAGTAGGAAAGGTTGAAACTTTTGTTGCAAATCGGGAAGTCGGAAATGGCGGTGCCGCGTAGCGCGAGGGCCAGTCCGTTCCAGTTGTGAAACGACGGGTCCACAATCTTGTACCGGCGGAAGCGGCCCGCGGCGTCGGTCAGCGCCACATGGCAGACCTCGCCCCGCCAGCCTTCGGTGAGCGCCACAGCCAGGGTGTCCGGCGCCGGAGGCGGCACTTCGTCCCGAAGTTCGCCCTCGGCCGGCACGGCGAGTTGTTGGGTGAGAAACTCACCCGAGCGCTGAATTTCCAGCGAGCGCACCCGGGCCCGGGCAAAGACATCGCCATCGGGCCAGACGGATACCGGCGCCTGCGCAAAGCGGTGCCAGCCCGCCGGATGATCATACCGGACATCACGCACCAGCCCGCAGGCGCGGGCGGCGGGCCCTACCAAACCGATCTCGGCCGCCTGCGCGGGGAACACCCGGCCCACATTTTCAAAGCGCACCCGCACCGAGGCGGCGTCCCAGAACCAGGCCACGGCTTGTTCGGTATCGGCCAGAACGGTTTGCAAGCGCTCTTGCAATTGTTTCGCCCGGTCCGGTTCGAGCTCGTGCCGGCAGCCGCCGGGGCGTACCAGGCCCCGGCCAAACCGGTTGCCGCAGAGCAGGGCGGTGAGGTTGAGATAATCCCCGCGGATTTTGCCGCAGGCCGAGGAAGTGGGGAGAAACGCCACGTCGTTGGCCAGCGCGCCGATGTCGCCGGTATGGTTTGCGAGCCGTTCCAATTCCAGTGCCACCGCCCGCAGCCATTGCGCGCGCAACGGCGCTTCCACTCCGCCCAGCGCCTCCAGCACCGTGGCGTAGGCTGTGGCGTGGGCGATGGTGGAGTCGCCCGCCACCGTTTCCATCTGGCTCATCGTGATGTGGTGCGGCCCGCCGGCCAGCGCTGCCTCGATGCCGCGATGCTGGTAGCCGAGCGCGATCTCCAGATGCAACACCTCCTCACCGGCGCATTGAAACCGGAAATGGCCCGGCTCAATGATACCCGCGTGAACTGGGCCGACGGCGACTTCATGGACTTCCGCCCCGTCCACGCGGAAGAATTCGCCCATGGCCGGGGCCTGATCTCCCATCCGGCGCACGGGCTTGAGCCACGGATGATTTTCCGGAATGAGGCCATGTTGTTCCCAGACTTCGCGTTCAAACAAATGGGCCTGGGGATGCGTGACTGTCAGCGCGGGGTAGGCGCCGGAAAACGGGGTGCTGCGCGCCACGGCCAGGGTGTTGTCGGCGTCAAAGGCAAGCACCGCCACCAGCCGGGTCTGAGCGCCGTCCGGCACGCCAAACCATGCGCTCAGGCGCGCGCCGCGATTCAGTTCCGTTGCGGCGGCAGCCACAAATTCGGCTGCCGGCCATTCCGGCAGTTCGGCCCACGGCAGGCTGGTGCCGTTGGCCAGGAGGGCGAAGGAAGTAAACGTGTTCATGGCGTCGGGAAAAGCTGGGCGGTCGCGGCAGTCCAGGCATCCTGCAAAATGGCCGGGGTAAACAGCCCCAGCCACACGGAGAGGCCCAACAAGAGCAGCGGCGGTGCAATGACGCCGGCCGTTTCCACAAAGCGCCGGCCTTCGGTCTTGGCCTGTTGACGCGGCCGGCCATCCACAATGGCGAAGACCACCCGGGTCAGGCCAAAGAAGGCCAGCAACAGGCAACCGAGAAACATGGCCGTGGCGGCGTAGTGTCCGGTGCCGAGGGCGGCGCGCACCACCCGGAGCTCACTGAAGAACGGGGCAAACGGCGGGCAGGCCGTAACGGCAAACATGCCGGCAACAAAAAGGGCCGCCGACCGGGGCGTCACCCGGCTCATGCCCCGGACATCATCCAGGGCCGCCGACCCCGCGGCGCGCCGGATATTGCCCGCGCTCAGAAACAGGGCGCCCTTGGTCAGGCCGTTGCTCCATACATGAAATAGGGCGGCCGCCACGCCCGCGCCGCCCAGGGCCGTGCCCAGGCTGAGGATGCCCATGTGTTCCACGCTCGAATAGGCGAGCATGCGTTTGTAATTGCGCGTCCCCAAAAGGAATAACGCGGCCACCAGCACGGAGAACAGGCCGATGACCAATAGTGTGCGGTCGGCAATCGCGCCTTCGCCTGCCGCGCCGATGACGGCGCGCACGCGCAGGATGGCGGTGTAGGCCACGGTGGTGACGCCGCCCGCCATGAGCGCACCGACAATTCCCGGGGCTTCGCCGTAGGCGTCCGGCTTCCAGGTGTGCATCGGGGCCAAACCCATTTTGGTGCCGTAACCCACCAGCAGCAGCACCCACGCCGTGAGCACCCAGGGACGTGAAAGTGCCGCGCCCTGGGCCGTCAGGGCCGCGAAGGTCAGGTCGCCGGCGCCACCCCCATGCAGCGACGCGTAGCCCAGGCAGAACGACCCCAGCAACGACAACGCGATGCCCGTGCCGCCTACGAGCAGGTATTTCCACGTGGCCTCAAAAGCGCGCGGGGTGTTGTTAAAATGGAGCAGGGGCACGGCGGCGAGTGTGACCGCTTCGGTGGAAACCCAGAGCAACCCCAGGTGCCGCGCCTGATGGCCGGCGCTCAACAACCCGAGCACCGCCAGCAAAGCCGCCACAAAGACGCGGTTGGGCCGTTCCTCCCGGATTCGCAGATAGAACACCCCGTATACGGAACAAACGAGGAACAGGAGCGACACTGCCGGCAGCACCGCACGGGCGAGCGGGTCGAATCCAAACCACGCCCCGGGGGTCATCTCCGGCGGGTTGAAGAACAGCCAGCCGGTGAGGATCGTATGGACGAGCCCCACCGCCGGCAGGAAAAAGGGCCGGGTCCGATTGCCGGGCCAGAGGGCCGCCAGCCCTGCCCCCGCCAGGGGAATCAAAATGAGCGCCAGTTCTTTCATTCGTGCAGCACGGTAAGTTTGCGGGTGTCGAGCGAATCAAAGGCCCGTTGGATGCGGTCCACGATGATGCCGATGATGAACACCCCCACGGTGAGGTCCAACAGGATGCCCGATTCCACCAACAGCGGGGTGGAGTGCAGCAGCAGCAGGCCGAACAGATAAATGCCATTTTCCAGGATCAGGTAGCCGCAGACCTGGGAGATGGCCTTGGTCCGGCCAATCAGCAGGATGAATCCGGTGAGCACCGAGGCGAGTGAGCCCGGTACCAACAGGGAGCCGGCATGCTCCGGCAGCAGCGGCAGATTTTGCGCCAGCGCCACGGCGGCGATGGTGCCGCCCGCGCCGAGCAGCAGCGACGGCACGAAGCCAATGAACGGGGCCAGCTCGCGGTCAATGTTCGCCGTGCGCATGGCCCGCTGCAAAAACCCCGGGATGATCATGCCCTTGCCCACGACAGTGGCCGCGACGATGAGCCACACCGCCCACCCGGCGTGGGCTTCCACCAGCAACGGCATGAGGCCCAGCACCACGCCCTGCAAGGACATGGTGCGGATGAGCGAGGGCAGGCGGCTGCTCCCCAGCGCCAGCAGGTTCAGGCCCATGGCCAGGCCGATCAACAGATTCAGGCTGCTGCTGTTCATGCCACCCTGCCTTTCCACGCCACCAGGAGGGCGAACAGGCAGAGCAGGAACGCCGTGGTCAGCAACAACGGCACCCGGCGGAAGGCAAAGCGCGCCAGGAGCGATTCCACCAGGCCCACGCCGACGGTGACGGCCAAAATGCCCGCCAGCAACATGGCCATTCCGGCCGGCGCCGGCAAACCGCCCAGCGGCAGCACGGCTTGCGTGAGCAGCGCGGCAAACAGCAGCAGCTTCAGGGAAGCGCCGTGCAAGATGACCGCGAGGGGCGGGCCGCTGTGGTCGAGAATCATGGCTTCGTGGATCATGGTAAGTTCCAGGTGGGTATTGGGATCATCGAAAGGGACCCGGCAGTTTTCCGCCAGCAGCACGGTAAAAAGTCCCGCCGCCAGCAACGCCGCACCTGCGCCGGCGGCAGGCGAGAGCATGGTGACCAGCGAAACCGTGCCGCTCTGCAGGCACAGGGTCAGCACGGCCGCGACCAGCGCCGCTTCCGTCAGCACGGCATAGCTGACTTCGCGCACGGAACCCATGCCTTCAAAGGCCGACCCGGTTTCCATGGCCGCCCAGGCGGTGCCGAACCGCGCCAGCGCCAGCAAATAAATCAACAGCAGCACGTCGCCGCGAAAGCTCAGGCCCGACCCGGCCGGCCCCAGGGGCATCAGCAGCGCCACCCCGGCCAGCGCCACCCACGCCACCGCCGGGCCGATGAGAAATCCGGGGGAGGCGAGGGTGCTGAGCACCACCTGCTTCTGCCAGAGTTTGGCGAGGTCGTAATAAAGTTGCAGCACGGGCGGGCCCTGCCGTCCCGCCACCCAGGCCTTGACCTTGTTGATCAGGCCAGGCAGCAGCGGCGCCAACGCCAGCCAGAGCGCCAGCCGGATGATGCTCTCCAATAACTCAATCATAGCGAACCTCCCCACCATACCAGAAAACCCATGGCCACCAAACCGGCCACGACATACAGCAGATAGAATTGCAGCCGCCCGTGTTGCAACCGTCGTACCGTGGTGGAAATCTGCAAAATGAGATTTGCCGCCGGCGTGAGCGCGTATTCGAGCACGGTTTCCGGGATGCGCTCCAAACGGAGAGCGGCGCTGGGAAACTGACCGTGGGGCCGGCGCAATTTGCGTTCCGGTTGCAGCACCCCGCGAAACCAGCCGGTGGCAATGCCGGCAAAGGAGCCGCCGGAATATTGCATCCGCGCAGTGGGGGTGGCATAGCCACAATCCCATGTCAGACCCCGCTGTGCCGCTTCCCGGTGCGCCCGCCGCCACAGCATTAGGGCGGCGATGGCGATGAGCACCACCAGCGCAATTTGTACGGTGCCGAGCCGGAGCAGGGGGGCGGGAAGTTCCGGTGAGTTCCATTCCGGCTGCCAGGTCCCCACCGCGTGCGCAATGGCCGGCCAAACCAGCACCGGCGCCAGCCCCAGTGCCAAGCACAACCCGGCGAGCAGCCACATCGGGGCGCGCATCCAGGGACCGCATTCGTGCGCGCGGGCTGCCGGTTGTGTCCGCGCCGCGCCGAGGAAAATCAGGGCATTGGCCTTGGCAAACGCCGCCACGGCCAGGGCGCCCGCCACGGCCAGGAAAATCATGGCCGGCATGGCGGCCCAGGCCGCCGGTCCCTTGGCGGTGGTGGTTTCCAGCAGGCCAAGATAAATCAACCATTCGCTCACAAACCCGTTGAACGGGGGCAGCCCGGCCACGGCCACCGAGCCGAGGGCAAACAGTCCGGCGGTGACCGGCAGCCGTTTCCAGAGTCCGCCGAGCCGGCTCATCTCCCGCGTGCCGGTGCCGTGCAACACCGAGCCGGCGCCGAAGAACAACAGCGATTTGAACGCGCCATGATTCCACACGTGCAACAGCGCCCCGGCCAGCGCCAGCCGGCCCCACAGGGCATTGCCATGCGTCACGGCCAGCAAGGCGATGCCGACGCCGGTGAGGATGATGCCCATGTTCTCCACCGAGCAATATGCGAGCAGTCGTTTGTAATCATTTTGGGCAAACGCGAAGGCGATGCCCACCAGCGCGCTCGTGGCGCCCAGTCCCGTCACCACCCAGCCGGCGGCGGCCGGCACCGGCAACCAGCCGCTGAAGCGCACGATGCCGTACAGGCCCATTTTGATGGCGACTCCGGACATGACAGCGGAAACATGGCTGGGCGCATTGGCATGGGCGGAGGGCAACCAGATGTGCAGCGGAAAGAATCCGGCTTTCACGCCAAATCCAAACAGGGCCAGCCAGAACAGCGGCGCCAGCTCGGGATGATCCCGCAGCGGGCCCAGCTCCCAACTGCCGGTTTTGGCGGCCAGCAGGGCGAAGAACGCGAACAGGCCCATCGTGCCCGCGTGCGAAGCGCCGAGATAAAGCCAGCCGGCCTGGCGCACGGCAGGACGGTCGCGGTCCAGGGTAATCAAAAAATATCCGGCAATGGCGAAGGCTTCCCAGGCAATGAGAAAATGCAGGCCGTTGGCAGCCAGCAAAATCAGGCCCATGCTCAGGGTCAGGATGCTGGACCACAGCCGGCTCCGCGGGGCGGAACGCTTTTGCTCGCCATCCCACCAATAGTCGCGGACATAGACCGCGCCTGCTCCACTGGCCACCGCGACCAGCGTCAAAAACAAGGCGCTTAGCCCATCCAACCGGAAATGCAACGGCTCGCCGCCCAGCGAAAAAGCGCTCCGCCACTCCCAGGCAGTTCCACCGGTCAGCACTTCCAGGGCGGCGCCCAGTCCGGCGCCGGCCGCGACGACGCTTAGGCCCAGCCAGATGGCGGGAAACCGGCGCGCCAGCACCAGATTGAAACCCAGGGCGAGCCCGGCAATCAGCAAAAGTATTCCCGGGGTCACAGCGGAGACTCCGGTTGAGGGTTGGAAACGGCGGCATCTGCCGCGGCGACCGCCGCAAAAATTTCAGCATCGGCCGCCTCGTTGATAATCAGTTCCCGCAACGGTCCGGCAGCCAGGTTGCGGCTGAGCCGGCCCAACAGATCCAGATGCGCGCGGGGCGAAGGCGCGATAAAAAAGAACAGCCGGGTAACTGGCACCCCATCCGGTGGCGGTTCGGCGACCGGCAGGGCTTCGCGCAACAACAACAGAGCCACCGTGCCGGCATCGCGGCCCAGGGTGATGCGTGTGGTGGGATGGGGCAGGGCAAAGCCGCCGCCGATGGGCGAGAGCGTTACTCCGCCATCGGCGCGCACCCGCTGCCCCAGCATCTTCTGCACGGGTGGTGTGGCGCCGGGGAGCGCGGTGACAATGCGTTCAAAAATTTGCGGCAGGTCCGGGGCCGCCACCGCGCGCCAGATGCCTCCGGCCCGCAACAGCGGTGCGATTTGCAGGTGCGCCGCCAGTACCGAGCGGTTGGGAGCGAGATATCCGGCCCGGGCGGTCAGGCCATGCTGCGCGGCCCAGTCGGTCACCTGCGCGTGGTCGAACAGCAGCCGGCCGCGATCCGGGGTGTGGGGCAGGCCCTCGTTGCGGATCCAATCTTCGACAGTCTTTTCCGAGACGCCGAAGGATTCCGCGATTTGGGTGAGATTCAGATACATGACGGTTAAAATATTGGTGGTGCAATCATCGTCAGGCCGGGCCGCTCCAGAGCACCAGCGCCGCGAGCGCGCCCAATGCGGTCAACAGGTATAACAGATAGAACTGTACCCGGCCGTGTTGCAGGCGGCGCACGACATGCGCTCCGCGCAGGATCAGCCAGGCCACAGGTTGGACAATTTTTTCCAAAACGGTTTCCGGGGTGTGCTCGTTCAGGCTGGCGCTGGCGGGAAAAATGGTCACAGGCAGTTGGGCGTGGCGTTCCGGACGCAGGCCCCAGGCAAACCATTCATTAATCGTGGCGGCAAACGATCCGGCGGTGTATTGCATGCGCGATGTCGGCGCGGCATAGGCGCAATCCCACGTCAGGGCGCGGGTGAACCGCCGGCGGACCACGCGCCGCCACAACCAGGCCGCGCCCGCCAGAGCTGTCCCGGCCAGTGCCAGGTGAACCCATCCGAGCGTTTGCAGCGAGGCCGGTGGTTCCAAGTCCGTCAATGTCGGCTGCCATGCGGCTGCCGCCCGGGCCACAAAGGGCCAAAAGATGACGGGAGCCAACCCGATGGCCACGCAGGCCAGGGCCAGCACCAGCATGGCCCCACGCATCGCCGGAGCGCACTCCTGCGCCCGGGCTGCGGCGCGGGAACGCGGGGCGCCCAGAAAAACCACGCCGCATACTTTCACGAAACAGGCCAGGGCGAGGGCGCCGGTGACGCCCAACAGGATGGCGGCGGGAATGGCCGCCCAGGCCGCCGAGGTGTGGGAGATGGTGGCATCGAACAGGCCGAGATACACCAGCCATTCACTGACGAATCCATTGAGCGGCGGCAGCCCGGCAATGGCAGCCGCACCGAGGGCAAACAAGCCGGTGGTCCACGGCATCAACCGCCAGAGCCCGCCCAGCCGGCTCATTTCCCGCGTGCCGGTGGCATGCAAAACTGAGCCGGCGCCAAAGAAAAGCAACGCCTTGAACACGCCGTGATTCCACACGTGCAACAACCCGCCCGCCAGTACCAGCCCGCCCCACGCCGGGTGGCCCTGTTGGGCGGCCACCAGCGCAAATCCAATCCCGATCAGAATGATGCCGACATTTTCCACGCTGTGATACGCCAGCAGCCGTTTCAGGTCATGCTGGCCGAGGGCAAAGGCCACACCGAGCACCGCGCTCACCACCCCCAGGGTTGCCACCACCCAGCCGGCGGCCGGGGGCGTGGGCAGCCAGCCGGTGAAACGAATCAGGCCGTACAAACCCATTTTGATGGCCACCCCGGACATGAGGGCCGAAACGTGACTGGGCGCATTGGCGTGGGCTGACGGCAGCCAGATGTGGAGCGGAAACAGACCGGCTTTGACGCCAAACCCAAACAGTGCGAACCAAAAAAGCGGTGTCAGTTCCGGATGACCTTTCATGGGCCCTAGTTCCCAGCTTCCCGTTTGGGCCGCCAGCGAGGCGAAGAAAGCAAACAGCGCCAGCGTGGCCGCATGCGAGGCGACCAAATACAACCAGCCGGCGGCCCGTACTTCGGATTGCTGGCGGTTCAAGGTGATCAGGAAGTACGCGCTAATTGCGAAAATTTCCCAGGCGATGAGAAAATGCAGTCCGTTGGCGGTTAGTAACACGTTGCCCAGACTCAGCAGCAAAACGCTCCACCACATCCGGCCGGCACGGGCGGAGTTGGGGTGTTCCGCCCCGGTCCAATAGCGGGATCCGTACCATGCACCAGTGCCGCCGATGACACATAACAATGCCATGAAAAAAGCGC
>DATJIU010000292.1:0-8096 GCA_035492855.1 Dongiaceae bacterium
GGGAAGCCCAACGGCTGGCCGATGTGCCAGGCGTCCGGGCCAGCTGCCCCATCATGCGCCGGCAAGCTGATTTGGACGGCCCTTACGCCCCCGCCCCAACGGATACCTCGTTTCCTTTTCAATGGCCCTTGGAACATCGCATGGCCAACGGCGCCAGCGCGGGAGTCGATTTAAATGTTCGGGCCGCCTGGCCCTATTCCACCGGCCAGGGAGTTACGGTGGCAGTGGCCGACACGGGAGTGGAATTAAACCATCCTGAACTGGCCCAGAATATTGTCAGCGCTGAGAATTATAATTTCGCCGATCAGAGTACCAATGCGATGCCCATTAATCGCGGATCCGGTGGCGCTCACGGCACAGAAGTCGCCGGGCTGATCGCCGCCCAAATGAACAACGGCCGCATGGTTGGGGTGGCCCCGGATGCACATTTGGCAAGCTGGGTGGTTTTTGATACCAATTCGTTGCTCGCAGCAGACGACCTCTTAATGGATGTGTACCAATATGGTTCCAATACTGTGAGCGTACAGAATTATAGTTGGGGCAATGTGGGATTGACCCAGCAGGGGCCCAGTTTGCTGGAGCAGGTGGGCCTGTCCAACGCCATTAGCGCGGGACGGTTTGGTCGCGGCGTAATCATGGTGCGGGCTGGCGGCAACGACCGGACCTCTTACGGCAATGCCGACGATGATGGCTATCCCAATGATCCCCGAGTCATCACCGTTGCCGCGGTGCGATTAGATGGCCGCGTGGCCAGCTATAGCGAGCCTGGAGCGTGCGTGTTGGTCGCGGCTCCCAGCGGTGACATTTCCAGCGGCTTTAATGGGGTAATGACGACCGACCTGCTCGGGACAGATGGCTACAATCAACTGAGTTATTGCCCACCACAAAGTCCCGACTGTCCCAATAAAAGCTATTCTGATTACGTATTTGACGCCTTGGGTTTTTCCGGAACTTCCGCCGCCGCCCCGCATGTTGCCGGCGTAGCGGCGTTGATGCTGGGGGCAAACCCGAATTTGGGTTATCGGGATGTGCAACAAATTCTCATCCTGGCCTCACGCCATTTTGATCTGGCGGATCCGGACCTCACCACAAATGGCGCCGGCTTTGTCGTCAGCCATAATGACGGTTTCGGAGTACCCGATGCCGGGGCTGCCGTCAAACTCGCAAAAAATTGGACCAACCGCCTGCCGCAAACCAATCTGACCTTTACCGCCACTAATATTTCCGCCATTCCGGATGACGGTCTGCGAGTGCTGATTACCGGGAGCAACATCCCGACAAATTTGACATCCATTCGCTGCCTGCCCAGCGTCGGTCCCCAGGCGGATACCCCTACTCTGACGGTGCCCTTGGTGGATTTTGGCTACGGCACCAATCTGACTGGATTTGACCTGACCAACCGGGCGGCGTTAATCCAAAGGTATGGCGGCGCCAGCGCCCCCACCATTCAACTGGCAGCTCAAGGCGGGGCTCGGTTTGCCATCATCTATAACTTCGCCACCAATACCAGCGGCAGCGGCCCCGCCGGAGGCGATGAACTGGCGATATTGGGCAATACCGATTTCGTCCCCATCCCCGCTGTTTTCATTGGCCACACGGACGGAGAGGCGCTGAAGGCGTTGTTCCAAACCAATGCCTCGGCCCGGGCGCAAATTCATTTACAAAGCACCAATTATGTCTTTGCAGTAACCAATACCTTGACTTGTGAACATGTGGGGCTGCGCGTGCAAACTGACCATCCCCTGCGGGGCAACTTGCGCATTACGCTCGTTTCCCCATCAGGCACCCGCAGCGTTTTGCAACGGCTCAATTTGGACTCTTCGCCGGGTCCGGTGGATTGGACGTATTACACCACCCACTGCTTTTTTGAAAGCAGCGCTGGCACTTGGACCGCCGATTTCAGTGACGAAGGCGCCGGCAATACCGGTTCCGTTCTCAGCGTCAGCCTGATGATTTCCGGAGTTCCCATTGTCGACCAAGATCACGATGGACTGGATGATGCCTGGGAGAATCTTCATTTCCCCGGCCATCAACTCACCGATCAAGGGCCGAAAGACGATCCGGATTTCGATGGATATTCCAATGCCCGGGAACAGCTTATGGGAACAGACCCTACCGTGCCCAACGATCCGCTCCAGCTCGTGCTTTCAAAATGGAGTTCTACCCTGTCCCGGCTGAGCTGGCCCGGGAATTCGGCCTACAATTACGACCTCTTTGAAGGCGAAAGTCCCGCAGCACTGGTGTTTCGGACCAACGTGCCCGGTCACTTCCCAGAAACCGAATGGTTCGTTCCCTACACTGCCGTTTCAAACCGGTTCTTCCAGAATCGGGCCATCGCGGCACCGTAATCCTCGCAACGAAGCTTCGTATAAACCTAGAGTCACTGCCAGCCGGCATTTGGCAAATGAAGGCCTCTCTTCATTCTTTCTTCAGGCGCAGGTTTCGCCTAAGCTGAGGGCATGAAGATAGTCCGTCATACCGACGCCGATTTTGCCTGCCAGCTGGATGCGGCCGCCGCACCCACCAGTCTGTTTGATCCGGTCATTGAGGAACGCACCCGGGCCATTCTGGAGGCTGTCCGGACCCGCGGCGACGCGGCCTTGCTGGAGCTCACGGAAAAATTTGATGGCGCCAAGCTGGCGGTTGAGCAATTGGCCCTCACGCAGGCGGAATTGCTTACCGCGTCACTGCAGGCCAGTCCGTCCTTGCGGGCGGCGGTGGCCGAAGCCTCCAAAAACATCGCGTTGTTTGCCCGGAAATCGAAGCGGCGCAACTGGTCGGCCCGCAACAGCCACGGCGCCAGCGTGGGAGAAAAGTTTGACCCGTTTCAACGCGTCGGCGTGTATGTGCCCGGTGGCACGGCACCGCTGGTTTCCACCGCGTTGATGACCATCACACTGGCCAAGGTCGCCGGCTGCCGGGAAATTGTAGTAACCACCCCATGCGGCAAAGACGGCGCGGTCAATCCCGCCATCCTGTTTGCCGCCCGCAATGCCGGGGCCACCGAAATTTACCGTGTGGGTGGCGCTCAGGCGGTTGCAGCCCTGGCTTACGGCACGCCGACGATTCGTCGGGTGCAAAAGATTTTCGGCCCGGGCAACGCCTACGTAAGCATGGCCAAGCGCCTGCTGGTTGGTCGCGTCGCCATCGACTTGCTGGCCGGTCCCAGCGACTTGCTGGTCGTGGCGGATGATACTGCCAATCCCAAATATGTAGCTGCCGACATGCTGGCCCAGGCGGAACACGGCTCCGGACACGAGCGCGTCTGGCTCGTCACCACTTCGACCAAAGTGCTCAAGGGGGTGGAAAAGGAAATCGCCCGGCAATTACCCAAACTCGCGCGTCGGGGATTGATCCAGCGCGTGCTGGATCGGAATGTGTGGCTCATCCAGGTAAAAACGCTGACGGAAGCCCTGGCTCTGACCAACCGGATTGCCCCAGAACATTGCGAAGTCATCACCAAAAACGCCCGGCGTATTAGTGACGGTATTGTAACAGCCGGGGCTATTTTTCTGGGCAACTATTCCCCGACCGCTCTTGGCGATTATGTGGCCGGACCGAGCCATGTCCTGCCTACCGACGGCGCCGGGGCTTCCTTCGCCGGCCTAACAGTGGACCAGTTCCAGCGCCGTACGAGCATAGTGGAATACAACCGGGCCGCCTTGAAAAAGGCCCGGGCCACGGTGAAACTTTTCGCCGAATTCGAAGGACTGGGAGCACACGGGGCCAGTGCCGACATCCGGTTCACCTGACCCGACCACCCAATCATTTTGATACCAAATATTTGCGTGTTAACAAATGGTCAGCCGGCTTTGCGGGAAAGATTTGACATTGATGCAGTGATGCGATAGCATCTGATGCATGAGGACGACGCTGGATATTGAAGATGACGTGTTACAAGCCGCCAAGGAACTGGCGGAACGTCAGGGCAACACGGCTGGCAAGGTGCTTTCCGAACTGGCGCGTCGGGGATTGACAAACCCGCCGGGCGGGCGCAAGCCCAAATCCGGCAACCGAGGCGGCGTGCCCGTGCTGCCTTCGCGCGGCGAAGTCATCACCTTGGAACGCGTCCAAAAGCTTCGAGATCAGGAGGGCGTATAGGCCATGCGCGCCCTGCTGGATGTCAACGTCGTCATCGCCCTGCTGGACCCCGACCATGCCTTTCATGACCGGGCTCATGACTGGTGGGCGGCCAATGCCTCCGGCGGATGGGCCAGTTGCCCGATTGTGGAAAACGGCGTGGTACGCATCATGGCTCACCCCGGATACAGTGAAAAAATCCAATTCGCCCCAGGAAACCTCATTTCCCGGCTGCGTGCCTTTGCCAGCCAGACCAATCATGAATTTTGGCCGGACGACGTTTCGTTGCGAAATGAAAAACTCTTTGTGGCAGAACGGATTCACAGTTCGCGGCTACTCACCGATTTCTACCTGCTGGCGCTGGCGGTCAAACACAGCGGCCGACTCGCTACGTTTGATCAGGGCATTTCCCTTTCGGCAGTACGCCCGGCAAAATCCACCAACCTGCAGGTGATCTGATTTTTTCATTACTAATTTCATGTCACGCTCGGCACAACATATTTCCCGGCTCATCCGCCCGTTGGTGCAGAAGTTGCATGCCTATGTCCCGGGCGAACAACCGAAGATCAAAGGGTTGATCAAACTTAATACGAATGAAAACCCCTACCCGCCGACCCCGCAGGTGGTGCGCGTGATCCGGGAGGCGGTGGATGGCCGGCTGCGGTTGTATCCCAATCCCACGGCAGAACTGCTGCGGCAAAAACTGGCGCGCCTGCATCGGTGCCGGCCGGAGAACATTATTGTGGGCAACGGCTCGGACGAGGTGCTGGCCCTGGCGGTGCGGGGATTTGTCGAACCGAAAGGCAAACGCAAGACGTCCGCTGCCACGGTGCAATATTTTACGCCGAGTTATTCGTTGTATCCGGTGCTGGCGGACATTCACGGTGCCGCGCGCAATGCAGTGCCGTTGCTTGCTGATTTCTCCCTGCCCAATGTGGCCGCCCTGAAACGTGGCGGACAATGGGATTTTCAGGCAGCGCTGACATTCGTCACCACCCCCAATGCTCCGAGCGGTCGCGGTTATGTCACGAAGGAGCTGGAACAGCTGTGTCGGGCCCAAAAGGGCGTCGTCATCTTGGATGAGGCCTATGTGGATTTTGCCCCGGAAAATGCGATGGCGTTGGCCTTGAAACACCCGCATGTTGTGGTGGCGAGAACTTTTTCCAAGGCGTACTCACTTTGTTTTCAACGGGTCGGCTACCTCGTAGGACACCCCGCCCTGATCGCCGCGCTCCACAAAATCCGGGACAGTTACAACGTCAACGGGCTGGGACAGGTGGCTGCTGCCGCCACACTGGAGCACCTGGGTTATTACCGCGCCAATTTTCAAAAAATCATCGCCACCCGCACCCGCTTGAGCCGGGAACTGACGGAACTCGGTTTCACCGTCCTGCCCAGCGCCACCAATTTCATCCTGGCCCGGCCACCGCGGTTTCCGGCCGCACAATGGTTGGAGGAATTGCGCCGGCGAAAAGTGCTGGTGCGCTGGTTCAGCGCTCCGGAGATCAAAGATTACCTGCGCATCACTATCGGCACCCCGGCGGAAGCCGCCGCATTGATCCGGGCGGTCCGCGCCATTTTGAAGCTTAAAAGCCGGATAGTTTGAGGGCGTCCACCAACCGGCCCACCAGAAGGTCCGGGAAGCAGCCGAACAGCAGCGTCAGCCCTGCCAGTATGGCGAGCACAATCTTGGTGGCCGCGGACACCGGCAAAGGTTGCGTGCTTTCCGGCACCGCAACCACATAGATTTGCTTCAACACCTGCAGGTAGTAATAAAGGGACACCGCGCTCAGCGCGATGGCCAGGATGACCAGCCAGAGCAACCCGAGGTTGGCTGCACCATTCTGGACCGCGGCGGCAAACACATAAAACTTCCCGAAGAAACCTGCCAACGGCGGAATGCCTGCGAGGGACAGCATAAAGATAAACATGCAGAAGGCCACCAGCGGTGACCGCCGGCTCAACCCGGCGAAGCTGGTCAGGCGGTCGTCGCCCATCCCCCGCTCCACCACCGCCACCACGCCGAAAGCCCCGATGATGGTCACGCCATAAGTCGCGGCGTAAAACACCAGCGCGGCCAGCGCCTGCGGGTCGTGTGCCAGCACGGCCACCAGCATGTAGCCGGCATGGGCAATGGCGGAATACGCCAGCAATCGTTTGACACTGGTTTGCGCCAGCGCTCCGAGGTTGCCCAGAATCATGGAAAGCCCGGCAGCAATCGCAACCACCGGGACCCACCCGCCGACGTAATGATGCCACGCGCCGCTGCCCGCCACGCCGGCAAAACTCAGGAGCATCAGTTTGGCCAAGATGAAGAAGCTGGCCACCTTGGAGCCCGAGGCGATGAATGCCGCACTCGGGGTAGGCGCGCCTTCGTAGGCATCCGGCGCCCAAAGATGAAATGGCACCGCCGCCACCTTGAAGCCGAAACCCACGATCACCATGACCAACGCCACCACGAGCAGCGGATCCAGTCCCCGGTCCGCCAGCGCTAGCGCAATCTGGCGCAGACTGGTCGTTCCGGTCGCTCCGTAGACGAGACTGAAGCCGAACAGCAAAAACGCCGCAGACATGCCGCCGAAAAGGAAATACTTCAACGCCGCCTCGGCCGAGCGAATGCTGTGCTTGTTAAACGCGGTCAGGATGTAAAGCGAAAGGCTGGTCAGTTCGAGCGCCACGAAAACCATCAGGAGGTCTTCCGCGCTTACCAGGAACAGCATGCCTACAGTGGCCAGCAAAATCAGGGCGAGATACTCGCCGACATGCTCGGTGAAATCCGCATCCACCGACAACCATACCGTGAATGCGGCCAAGGCGAGCACGACCATTTTCACCAGTTGCGTGAGCGGATCCACGACGAGCATGCCCTGCAAGGCCGAGGCATGTTCGGGAAACAGCAGCATCCAGACGATCGCCGCCGCGCATCCGGCCGCGGCGATCATTGCGCCGATACCAAAGCGCATCCGCACCGGCACCCCCCGCATGGTGAGCACATCCACCGCCAGCACCAGCAGCGCCACCAGCACGACGATGATTTCGGGCAGTGCGAGCTTCAGCAACTCCGGATAATTCACCGGGCTCATCGGGCACCTCCCGTCCGGAGCCAGTCAAACAAAGGCGAATTGAAACTTGGAAGAATCACATCCATTAGCAAACGCGGGTAGAGGCCGATAACCAGCGAGACTCCGATCAACAACACGGCGCCCAACCGTTCGGGCACGGAGATCGGCGGCAGTTCATGCGCTTCATGGATCGGGGCGGCGGTGACCGCAGTCTCCGCCTCCGCCGGTACATCGCCGAAAAATGCCTTTTGCATGGCACGCAGCGTGTAGGCCACGCCGATCACCACCCCCACACCGGAGATGACCGCCAGCGTCGGGAAGGCCTTCCAGGCGCCAATCAACACCTGCAATTCCGCGACAAATCCGCTAAAACCCGGCAGACCCATTGAAGCCGCCCCGGCAATCACAAACGTCACCGCCGCAAACGGCATGGCCTTGACCAGATTCATGCCTTCCAACCGGGAGAGCTCACGGGTGTGCGTACGTTCATACACCATCCGGCCCACCACGGCGAACAGCAGGCCGGCGATAATGCCGTGCGAAAACATCTGCAGCACCGCGCCACTCAGGCCGATGGTGTTCAGCGTCACCAGGCCCAGCAGCACAAAACCCATGTGACTCACACTGGAGTAGCCGATGACAAATTTGAAGTCGCGTTGCACCAGCGCCACCAGGGCGCCATAGACGATGCCAATGACCGCCAGCACCGCCACCGCATATTTCCAGGCCAGCAATCCCTCGGGGAACAGGGTCATGGCCACGCGCAGGCAGCCGTAAGCGCCGAGCTTCATCACCACCCCGGCGAGTAACATAGAGGCGGCGGTGGGAGCCGCCACGTGACCGGTAGGCGCCCAGGTGTGGAAGGGCCACATGCCGGCGAGAATGGCGAAACCCACAAATACCAGCGGGAACGCCCATAACTGAAAATGGTGCGGGAAGTGATATTGCGCCAGT
>DATJIU010000293.1:0-5480 GCA_035492855.1 Dongiaceae bacterium
GCTGGAAACGGAAGTGTCCGGGCGCCGCGAATATGCCGCCCCCATCCTGCGGCAATTGCGGGTGGAAACCTGCCTGTGCGTGCCCATCAAAGTGGATGGCAAGGTCATTGGCACCCTGAGCCTCTCGCATCCCGAGCGCACCGTGGTGGAACCCCGGGTGGTCACCCAGGTCATCAGCCTCGCCAATTATCTGGCCACGCTGTTTGGCCGCCTGCTGGCGCGCGATGCCGTCCGCCGGGGCGAGGCGGAACTGGCCGTGGTATATGATCGCGCCCCGAGCATCATGTGCCTGTTTGACGAGCAACTGCGCATCGTCCGGGCCAACCGGGCCGCGGCGGAGTTCACCGGCCGCCCGCCCGCCGAACTGCTCACCCTGCGGGCGGGCAAGTTCCTGGAATGTCCGAATTGCGCCGAAGCGGATGTGGAATGCGGCACCTCGCCCCATTGTTCCAATTGCAGCTTGCGCCGGGCGGTCACCGAAACCTTCACCTCCGCCCGGAACTGGCAGCGCGTCCGCGTAGAGAAAAAATTGCTGCGGCACGGCCAGGAGTACGAAGTGGTGCTGCTCGTATCCACTGAGCGCATCCAGGTGGATGGCATGGCTCGCGTGCTGATGAGTTTGGAAGACATCACCGCCAGCGTCCGGGCCAACGAGCAGATTGCCGCCCAGGCCGCGCTGTTGGATGTTACGCGCGACGCCATTTATGTTCGCGATTTTTCCGACCGCATCACCTATTGGAATGAGGGGGCCCAGCAACTCTATGGCTGGACGGCCGCCGAAGTGCGGGGCCGGACCACCAGCGAATTGTTGCTGCCCGCCGGCGAAACGCAGGTTGGGGAGGCCTTTCAAGCGGTGCAGCAAAAATCCGAGTGGATCGGCGAAATCCGGCAGAAAACCCGCGATGGCCGCGAGTTGATCGTGCAGAGCCGCTGGACGCTTGTGCGGGAAGCCACCGGGGCGCCCAAGGCCATCCTGGTGGTTAATACCGACATCACCGAGAAGAAACAGCTCGAAGCCCGGTTGCTGCGGACGCAGCGGCTGGAAAGCATTGGCACGCTCGCCAGCGGGCTGGCGCATGATTTGAACAATGTGCTCGCGCCCATCATGATGGCGGTGAATTTCCTCAAGGAGGACGCCCGGGATGAAAACACCCGCACCTGGGTGGAGACCCTGGAAACGTGTTCCCAGCGCGGCGCGAACATCATCCGGCAGGTGTTGACCTTTGCCCGCGGGGTGGAGGGCACCCGGGTGCTCCTGCAACCCAAGCATCTGATCCAGGAAATTGAGCGCATCATCAGCGAAACCTTTCCGCGCTCCATCCGCATCGAGATTCACCTCTGCAAGCAGCCCGGCGCCGTCACGGGCGATGCCACCCAGATTCAGCAGGTGCTCATGAACCTGTGCGTCAACGCCCGGGACGCCATGCCCCAGGGAGGATTGCTTAAAATCCAGTTGGACAAAGCGGAATTGCAGGGCGATCAAACCCGGCTGCATCCCAAGGCCAAGGCCGCGAACTATGTCGTAATCCGGGTCACGGATACCGGCGTGGGCATTCCGCCGGAACTGATGGACAAGATTTTTGACCCGTTCTTCACCACCAAACCGCTGGGACATGGGACGGGACTGGGGCTGCCCACGGTACTGGGTATCGCCGAGAGCCATGGCGGTTTCGTGCATGTAGATTCGGAACCCGGCCAGGGCACCACCTTTCATGTGTATTTGCCAGCCGCGGCCACGGACCAGGAAAGCGAGTTCAACGGCCTGACCCAGCTGAAGCTGCCCAAAGGGCACAACGAGGTGGTGCTGGTGGTGGATGATGAACCGGCCATCCGCCAGATCGCCAATGTGATTTTGCAACGCAACGGCTACCAGCCATTGCTCGCCGTAGACGGCCAGGAGGCGCTGACGGTTTTTCGCGCCAACCAGGATGCCATCCAACTGGTCATCTCCGACCTGATGATGCCCCGATTGGACGGCCCGGCGCTGATCCAGCAACTCCGCCAGATGAAACCGGGACTCAAAACCATCACCGTTACCGGGCTGGGCGAGGAAGGACGCATCTCCGAGGCCAAGGCCGCCGGTTCGGATGTGGTGCTCAGCAAGCCATTCACCGCCGAAGAACTGCTGTTCGCCGTCCGGCAATTGCTCGCCCCGAATTCCGTCGGTTAAACTCCGCTTCCGTTCGAAGCTGCCGCCGGGACAGCCGGGCCCATAGCGGAACCGCAACCCTCACGTGGCGGCCGCAGTCTCGGGGCATTCCACGAAAATGGGGTCCTGAATCCCTGATACGCTCTCGAAGTTCTGGATCTTTTCCAGGGTCATCTCGTTGATGAGATGTCCGGCCTTGAGCACCAGAGTGCCCTCCTTCGTCACCACATCGGAATGCAGGCGCATGCCCACCGTCAGGTCCTTCACGGTCACCGACAGGGTGGGCACGGTCTCGGTGGGGTGTACCTCCGGCCCGCAGAAATGTTCACGGATCATCGCCAGCAAATGGGGGTCGTACCAGCCCAGGCGCTGCTGCATTTCCTCAAAGGCATCGCGCCGGTTATAGCCGTGGGTGCGCAATTGCAGGAAATCGGCAAGGATTTTCAACAGCCGGGCGCCGCGAGGAATGGCATCGCACTTGCAGCTATCCGGCGGAAACCCGGTGCCATCAAATTTTTTCTGTTGGTACCGCACAATTTTGGCCACGCCATCCAGCCGCGGAATGTTACCCAGCAGTCGCGCGGCAATTTCCGGGGCGGTGGTGACCAGTTGTTCCTCCACGCGGGAAAGCGGCTGGCGGTCGCGAAACCGCAGCAGGGTTTCCGGCGGCAGGGTTACCAGACCGATGGGCGCGAGCATGGCGGCCAACTGAATTTCCCAGGCGGTATCCGTGGCCAGGTGGTCACCCAAATCGGCCAGCAGGGGGCGCAACTCGTCGGCATGACCAAACGAATGCGCGTCCATGCTGGCCAGGATGTCGGTGAGCAGTTTGATGCTGCCATTGAGCGTTTTGTTGAGCAATTCCCGCTCGGCGATGACGAGCCGGTATTGGGCGCGCGCGTCTTCCACCGCCTTGGCGAGCGTTTCCAGCGGACAGGGTTTGAGCAGAAACCGGAAAATGTTGCCTTCGTTGACCACCCGCACGGCAGCTTCCAGATCCACATTGCCGGTGAGCATGATGCGCACCGTATCAGGCGCGCGTTCCTTGACGGTGGTCAGAAATTGGATGCCATCCATCCCCGGCATTTGCCGGTCGCTGATGACCACGGCGTAGGGACCGCGTTCGGCCAGCCGGGCGAGCCCGGCTTCACCGCCGGCGGCGGTGTCCAGCGGGAACTGCCGGCGGAAATTCCGTTCGCACGCCGCCAGCAGGTTCGGGTCGTCATCCACAAATAAAATGCGTTCGTTCATAAATCAATGGGAGTTCGCCGGGTGGGGCCGGAGTGTCGGATTTTCCCCACTAAAACCCGATTCACCTTCCCGATAAAGTTTTTTCCATTCCTCGAGTCGTTCGCCCAATCCCAATTCGGTCAGGTAATCCCGGTCAATCTGATTGCCGGGAAACTGGGCGTGATTGCCCGTCTGGTCGTGAGCAAAGGCATCGGCGACATGCACGGCGATGAGCGGGGAAAAGCCCCGCGCCGCTGCGGCCGCCGGCCGGTGATGCAGGGCCACGGCTTCCACAATGATGTTGGGCAGACCCCACAAGCCGAGCAGGTAGGCGCCCAGTTCGGCGTGGGTGGCGCCAAACTCGGCCTGTTCCACCTGCCAGATGGCGCGGTTGGTTTCGCGCGCGGTATGCAGCACCCGGGCATAAGCCTCCGGCACTCCGGATCCCAGGATGAGCTGGCCCACGTCGTGCAACATTCCCGCCAGGAAACACAGATCCGCGGTTTTGGTATCGCAATGTTCCGCCGTGGCAATCTGCCGGGCCAGCACCGCCGTGGCCCAGCAATGGCTGGTCAGCGCCTCAATGGAAAAGCCCGGGATGGCTTCCTGGTGAAACTGGGAAAAGACCTGCAACGAGAGCGCCAGTGAGCGTACCGTCGAAAGTCCCAGATAGGTGACCGCGTCAACGGGCTTCGAAATGTGCTGGGGCAGGCCGAAGAAAGCAGAATTGACCAGCTGCAAAATCCGGGTGGTCATGGCGATATCCTTGGAAATGATTTCCGCCACCCGGTCCAGCGACGGACATTCCCGGTTCAATTCCTGGTTCAGTTGCGAGTGCAGCGCCGGCAGGCTGGGCAGGGATTTGGCGCGCGTGGCCAGTTGCTTGAGCTGGTCATTGGAGAGCAGGTCGCGCAGGGCGAAGGCCCGGGATACGGCGATGCGCAGTTCATCCGTGTCGCACGGCTTGGACAGGTATTGGTGCGCGGGCCCCACCAGCCGGAGAATGCATTCGCGGTCGGCATGGCCGGAGAGCACGATGCGCACGGTATTGGGATGCTGTTGCGCCACCTCGTTGAGAAATTCGGCGCCGTCCATGCCCGGCATCATCATGTCGGTGACCACCACATCCACCGGGGTGCCGGCCATGAACTCCAGGGCCTCGCGGCCGGTGCTGATGAAGTGCATGTTCCATTCGTTCCGGGCGCTGCGCAACTGCCGCTGCAGGCCCTGCAGCACCCGGGGTTCATCATCAACAAACAAAAGGGTTTTCATAGGATGACAGGTTCGGGTTCGGCCCCGGACGATTTGACCGGCAGCCGGACGATGAAGGTGGTGCCCCGGCCCACTACCGTTTCAAAACTGATGGCCCCGCCGTGCTTCTTGACGATGGTGGCATAGGCGATGGACAGTCCCTGTCCGGTCCCTTTGCCCACGTCTTTCGTGGTGAAGAACGGTTCAAAAATCCGGGGCCGGATGGCCTCGGGAATGCCGGTGCCGGTGTCGGTGACGCGCACCTCCACCGCATCGCCTTCGCCCCGGGTGCGCACGGTGATTTTGCCCTTGGGGCCGGAGGTTTGCTTGACCACGTCGCCAATGGCATGGGCGGCGTTGATGACCAGGTTGAGGATGGCCTGGTTGAATTCGCCGAGGAAACAGGGCACGAGCGGCAGGGCCGGGTCGAGGTCCAGTTCCAAATCGGCCACATATTTCCATTCGTTACGCGCCACGGTGACGGTGCTCTCAATGGCCTTGTTGAGGTCGGCAAGAGATTTCTCCCGGTTGCCTGGATGGGAAAATTCCTTCATGGCGCGGACAATCTTGGTCACGCGCTCAATGCCTTCCAACGTCTCGCGGATGGCGGTGGGAATTTGTTCGAAGAGATAAGGCAGGTCGCCGGCCGCGAGCGTCTGCTCGGCCCGGGCCACGAGTTCCGGGGTCAGGGTGTTGGTCTTGATGGCCTGGAGCAGCTGCTCGTGATTTTGCAACAGCGGCACCAGACTCTCGAAGGAGTCCTTGAAAAAGCGGGTGTTATCGCCCACGTACTGGGTGGGGGTGTTGATTTCATGGGCGATGCCGGCGGCGAGCTGGCCGATGGCTTCCA
>DATJIU010000294.1:0-5119 GCA_035492855.1 Dongiaceae bacterium
CATTGAACTGAACGATCCCAAGCACATGCCGGCGGGGTACATCCTGGCCGTGATGCTGGAGCGCAAACGCATTTTGAAGGTCAAGGAACAGTTGCAGCGCGACGGCCAGCGGGTGTTCGTGTACGAGCAGCCCAAGACCGGTGACCTGTTCACCATTATCGACCCGCAATTGCACCTGGACCAGCTTGCCGAAGTGCAGCACGACGTCGCCGATTTGCTCGAACATGGGTTGAATCCGCCCCCGGCGGCGGAAGCTGCGGGCGCACCGGCTGAAGCGGCCCCGGTCGAGGCGGCAGCCGCCGCAGCACCGGCCCCCGCCGGTCCGGAAGCCGTGGTCGTTCCGGCCGGCAACTGAGGTGGCGCGCCATGAAAGCTTCCCGTCCGCCGGTTGTTGCGCGTCGGGTTCACTTTTAATATTGATTTGCCGTGGCCGAATTCACTGCATTGCAACAACGTCTCGGGTACAAGTTCCGCAACCTGGCCCTGTTGCGGCTCGCGCTCACGCATCCCTCCGTGGCGCATGAGCAGGGCGCGCCCCTGCAAACCAATCAGCGGCTGGAATTCCTCGGCGATTCCGTGTTGCAACTCGTGCTCTCCCACCAGCTTTATGAGCAGTTCCCCGCGTTTGGCGAAGGCCCGCTGACCAAGACCCGCGCCCGCCTCGTCAACCGCCGCTCCCTCGCCGTGCATGGCCGGGCCTTGGACCTGGGGCCGCACCTGATTTTGGGCCGGGGCGAGGAATTGCACGGCGGCCGCGAGCGGCCCTCCGCGTTGGCCGATGCCTTTGAAGCCGTGCTCGGCGCCATTTACCTGGATGGCGGCGTGGTGGCGGCAGTGGAATTTGTGCACCGGGAATTCGCCCCGGAATTTGCCGCGCCCGCCGCGGAAGTGCCGCAGATCGAAAACCCCAAGGGCGAACTCCAGGAACTGTTGCAGGCCCGGTCGCCCCAGGCGCCGCAGTACCAGATGGTGTCCATCACCGGCCCGGATCACGACCGCGTGTTTGAATGCACCGTGCAACATGAGGGCGTGGAGCTGGCGCGGGGCCGCGGCAAGAGCAAGAAAGAGGCGGAAAGCGATGCCGCCCTGCAGGCGCTGGAGAAATTGCGGCAGCAGGAACCGCCCAAACCCAACGGCCGGCGGAACAAGGGCGCCGCACCCAAGACTGGGACCTCGACTTAGAATCACCGTCCCCTGACCCATAGGGTCAGAACGTGGATAGATTTTTTGCGGCCCGCCGACCGCCCCCGTCCCGCCGGGACGAAACGGCAATAGCCCGGCGTTTTTAACGCCGGGACCGGGGAGCGCGGATCAAGTTCCGCAGGAACGGCTGAAGCCGGGAGATGGAAGTTTCAGCCTTCCCGGTGGAACTTGTAATGGTTTGGTCGCGCCCTGGCGGTTCAACGGCGGGCTATTTTCACCTTGTCCCGCCGGGATAAACCTGAGCTTCCCGAAAACCGGATCCGTTCCTGACGCGGCGATTCCGCCGGGCTCAGTCAAAATCCGAACAACTCATGAAGTAATGGCAGCGCGGGCAGCGGAGCTTGCACTTTTCGTTGTGCAACTCGTGACCGCACCGGGGACACCACCGCCAATATTCGCCGGTGACCCCGGTCGCCTCCGCCGGCAGCGGACACGCCGCCGCCTCGGGTGTTTTTTCCGGGAGTGATTCCGCCGCCATGCGGATGATTTACCCGGACCCGGGTTTGGGGGCAAGGGAAGAAACCGGAGCCGCTTTCCCGGACTGACCGCACCGGAGGATTTCAGGTTCAGGCCCGCGGGAAAGACGGTGGTCCTTCACCGCCTGCCGGTAATGTTGCAGGCCAGGTCCGGCGGGATGGCCTAATCGGGAAGCTGGACCGTGGCCCGGAAAAACCGCGGCATGGGTTCCAGCGTCAGTGGCAGATCGAGCGGACCGTCCCCTCCGGGAACGCCATTGGTCACCACGGCCCAGGTGGGGGTGGCATTGAGTTCGGCGCAAGCTTCCAGCCCGTACTCGCGGCCGGCTTTGGCCGGCAGCCGGATCACACAACCATGGGTGACTGGCGTGACTGACACGATATAAAAGCGGTCCAGTTGGTTCGTGGGATTCGTGCCGGCGACATATTCGCTCCAGTTGTCCGTGCCATCACCGTCCCGGTCGGCGGCTTTGCCGGAAATGTTTTCGTCCCCAAGTTCTTCCGCGGTGCAGTAACAGCCCATCCAGCTCCAATAGGCATCCGGGGCTTTGGAAATGCGGAAGTTATCCAAACCCTCAACCTCACCGCCATCAATCCATTCACTGCGAATGCCCAGGAGCACCACGTCGCGCATGACTTGGGCAAAGGTCTCCGGAGACACGCCAAAGGTGGCCGGCGTCAGGGCGAATTCATAGTGATCCCACTGGCCGGGCACCGGCAGGCTGAGCACGTCGGCATGCAGATTGGTCCAGGGCGAACACAGCGAAATCATGCGGGTGCCGAACAAATCGGCGGGCGCGCCACTGATGATCTTGAAGTCGAACGAGGCCGATTCCAACCCCCGCCAATCTCCGGCCCAGGTTTCCGGAGTAAACCAGTAGGTCCATTCAGCCGCATCTGTGTTGCGGAGAAAACCTCCGGGATTGCCCTCCGTGCTGGCGTAAGGCGCCAAACCGCCAAAACTCCAGTCCCCGGGCGAGGTATCCCAGCCGCCAAAACGCCAGTCGGCGTTGCCGCTCTCAAAGGCCGAGGTATGGTCGGGCGGCAGCCCCGCGGAGGCATCGGTCAGCAGCATGACATTGTCCAGCATGGTTGTGTCGGCCCCGCCGGTGCCGCTCACCAAATCCGCGGTAATCCACAGGCACGCCACATCCGCCATGATGGCGGCAAAGTCCTCCGCGCTGACGCCGAAGGTTGCTGGCGTGAGGTCCACCGTGTAAGGCGTCCATGCGCCATAGGGCCGGGGCAGCATGACGCTCAAATTGCTGCCGCTCCAGGTGGCAATTTGCAGGGCAGTGTTGAAATCGGTCCGGCTGCCGACCTTGGGCCGGAGCAGGAACCGCACGGCCTGGTAGTCCCGCCAGTCGCCCATCCAGGCATCCGGCGACTGGAAGCGGGCTGTGCCGTTGCCGGCATCCACCGATTGCAATCCCCCGCCGGAAATGCCGTTGGTTGCGCTCCAAGTCAGGGTCACGCCATCATAGCCCCACCACCCCTCGGCGCCGGCGTCAAAGCGCGACACCTGGTTTTGGGTCCGGCGGACCGGTCCGTTGGTGCTGGTGGTGAGAACGATATTGTCGAGGTAGGTCAGATCGTTGGCGCCGCCGAATTCCCCAAAAACCCACATCTCGCTCACATGCTCCAGGACACCCGTGAGTTCGGCGGCATCAACCCCAAAGGTTTCCGGCCGGAGCGGAATGGAACGGTGCGTCCAAACTCCGCTTGTCAACGAATTCGACCAGTGCAGCGTGTGGCCGTTGGCGCCGAAGATGCGGACTAACTCAACATTGTCGTGGAAGGCGGCCTCGCCGGTCCAGCGCATGTCAAAATGGAGTTGCTGAAACTGGCGCCAGTCTCCCGCCCAATTGGTGGGGGTGGCGATCTTGTACAACCGCCCGTCCATCCAGTCGTCGGCCAAAAGCCCCAGGCTGGGCTGGCCCAGTTGCGTCGCCGAGAGAGTCACATCGTCCACCGGCCGCCAACCCTGGATTGTGCCCTCGCTAAACCGGCTCGCCAAATCCGTCTGGTAAGCCTCCGGCGGGGTGGCGGTGACCAGGACATTGTCCAGGCCCACGGTTTCCCGGGCGGCGGAAAATTCCGCCAGGATCCGGAGTTCGACCACGTTGGTGATGATGCGGTCAAAAACCTCCGGGGTTACCCCGAAGGCCGCCGGCGTCAAATCCATCTCGTAATGCGTCCAGGTCCAGAGGGGGGTGGAGCCGGTCCAGGTCATGGTCTCGCCGTTGGTGCCCACGATCACCACCAGGCCGGCCTCGCCAGCGTCCGGGTAATGCCGGCTGGGAATGAAGAAATCAAACTTGAGCACCTTGAAGCCGGACCAGTCGCCCGCCCAATTCGTGGGTGAGACCAGATACCACACATTGGTGCCCGCGGGACCCGTGCCCTGTAAATAACCGTCCGGGGTGCCGCCGGTTGCCTGCCATGTCACCGTGGCGGAGTTGGTGCTGGGGCGCCAGGCTTCTCCCGAAGCCGCAAACGAACTTGCCAGATCCGCCGGAACCTGGGCCTGGAGTGAGCGGCCCGTCAATACGAGCAGGGAGGTTAACATCAGGTACCAAGAATGGGTTTTCATACCGGAGTGGGGTTGGGGTTGAATTCAGCGCAACTGCCGGCTTTCGGCAGTAAAATGACCCCCTGGGCGATGGGACCCCGCATCGCCGGCGGTACCTTTTGACTTGGCTGCGGAACGGCCTTCATAGGAGTCCGCGACACTTTCGTGCGCCGGCATGCCAGCAGGCCGGCATTTCAGGTTGCATTCGCCGTTTTACCGGGCCGGCAAAGGCTTCCGCCGGGTTTGGCCCGATAGATATGGGCTAATAATGGGATTAGCTTATTTATAGACCTTCTAATTTTCCCAAGTCAATGCATTTGTTCATAAGGTATGTAAGAGTCGGTTTGTGTTGGTTTGACAAACGCAAGTCGGCTTCATTTCCTTGAGTGAGAATGAAACATTCCGGATTGTCCGCCTTGGGCCGGCGCACCCACGCCCCGCCGATTTCCTGGCTCATGCACGCCGCCTTGGCGCGCCCCAAATTGATTTCCCTGGCCGCCGGGTTTACGGACAACCCTTCACTACCGCTGCCCGCCGTGCGCGAACTGGCCGGGGAACTCCTGGCCGCCAACAAATCCGGCCGCGCGGCCTTGCAGTACGGTTCCACCGTAGGTGATGCGACCTTGCGCGAACTCACGCTCGCGCGGCTGCGGCATCTGGATGGTGCGGCGGATAACGATCCGGCCTATGCCGTGGCGCGCACCGCCATCACCAGTGGCTCGCAACAACTGCTGTATCTCATCACCGAAGCGTTGTGCGACGAGGGCGACCTTGTGCTGGTGGAAGACCCCACCTATTTCGTGTACCTGGACATCCTGAAAAGCCGCGGCGTGCGAACCCGAGGCGTGCGGATGCAAGCGGACGGCCT
>DATJIU010000295.1:0-3758 GCA_035492855.1 Dongiaceae bacterium
GCCCAACGCGGCCAGCGCACCATTTTCAACATCCTCGGGCCGCTGCTCAATCCCGCCCGGCCCAGCGCCCAACTCATCGGCGTGCCCCGGCCCGAACTCTGCGAGCCGCTCGCGCACGTGTTGCAGTCCCTGGGCATCCGCCGTGGCATGGTGGTCTGCGGCGCGGTGGGCCGGCCGCCGACCCACCGGCTGGACGAACTCTCCACCTTGGGCGACAATGTCATTGCCGAATTTTACCAGGAACGCGGTTTCAGCATGTCCGTCCTGCTGGCCGAACAGTTTCCCCTGCAACCGGCCACGCTGGCGGATTTGCGCGGCGGCGACCGCGCCGCCAACGCGGAAATCACCCGCAGCATCCTGCAAGGCCGCGAACGCGGGCCCAAACGCGATGCCGTGATATTGAACGCCGCGGCGGCCTTGCTGGTCGCAGACAAGGTGAAGTCGCTGGCCGCCGGCTGGGACCTCGCGGCGGAAACCATTGACCAGGGCGCGGCGGCAGCCAAACTGACCGAATTGTGCCAGCCGAAGTAAGCACCCCCTCACGAACGCCGCGCTGGCTGTGGTTGTTGCCGGCGGCCGGGGTGGTGGCGTTGTTTTTGTTCGACCCGGGGACGCATGGCTTTTTTCCGCAATGCTGGTTTCACAAAATCACCGGCTGGAACTGCCCCGGTTGCGGCGGCACGCGGGCCGTCTATGCGCTGTTGCACGGACACTGGCGCCAGGCGGGGCACGACAACCTGCTGCTGCTGGTGTTGCTCGCCGCCGCGGCTGCGCGCCTCGGCTGGCAATGCTGGCGGGGCCGGCCCCTGCGATTGCTGGATTTGCCCACCGGCGGCTGGTGGATTTTGCTGGCCGTAACGGTGGGCTTTGCGGTGATACGGAATCTGCCCGGCTTTGCTTGGCTTTCGCCGTAGCGGAGTGGCAGCGGAAATAGAGAAGAGAGAAATGGAGACCCTTTGAGTTTAATGTACACCATCATCGGCGGCGACCGGCAGGAATACGGCCCGGTCAACGCGGAACAACTGGCCCGCTGGCTGGAAGACGGCCGGGTCAACGCCCAAACCCTGGCGCGCACCGAACCCACCGCCGCGTGGCAGCCCTTGTCCGCGTTCCCGGAATTCACCGCGTTACTGGAAGCCCAATTGCAGGCCCATCTGGAAACGCTGGCCCCGCCGGAGCCGCCGACCCTGACGCCGCCCCCGCTTCCGGGGACATTGGAAGCCATCTTGGAACGCGATTATCGCCTCCATTTGGGCGAGTGCCTGGCCTTCAGCCTGCACATAATGCGGAAACATTTCTGGCGCGTGATGGGCGTCGCCCTGCCCATCTTTGCGCTGCAAGCCCTGTTCAGCTGGGGCATGGCGCAGTTGATCGCGCCGGCGTTGAAGGAATACTCCGAGGACAAAATTTCTCCGCGCGGGATGCTGCTGATTGCGCTCTCCTTCATCCTGAGTTCGCCTGTATATGCGGTGCTCAATGGCGGCCTGTACCAGTTTTTTTTGAAACTGATCCGCCACGAGACGCCCCGGTTTGGCGAGGCGTTTTATGGCCTCACCCAGGCGGCGGGCCCCTTGCTGTTGCTGGGGCTGGTGAGCAGTTTCCTGAGCACCTTGGGCGCCTGCTTTTGTCTGGTGCCGGGCATTTACCTGATCGTGGCCTGGGCCTTTGCCGTTCCCCTGCTGGTGGATCGGGGACTTGGATTTTGGGAGGCCCTGGAGTTCAGCCGCCAGGTCGTCACCCGGCGCTGGCTCATGGTCTTCATCTTTATCATGGGCCTGGGCCTGATTGAAGCCGGCTTGGGGTTCGCGTTTGCCGCCTTTCCCACCCAACCATCGTGGCTCCAGGTCACGGGGACGGTGCTCGGTTATGTGGTGCAAGCCCTGATTTTTCCCATCCTCGGGATGGCGTTGATGTATGCTTATGAAACCATCTTTGGCACCAAACCCATCCGGTCCGACGCCGCTTGAACGGCAGCGGAGCCGGGCCCGCAACGCGGCGTTGATCAACCTCTTTGCCACGCCCGGGCTGGGCTCCCTGATCGCGCGCCGCTGGATGGCGGGCAGCGGCCAGTTGCTGCTGGCGGTGACGGGCTTCGCGCTGTTCTGCACCTGGGCCTGGAAGATCTTTGGCGACGTCAGCCAAATTGTGGAAGACATGAACAGCGAACCGACCGCCTCCGGGCATATGAAATATTTTGTCTGGGGCCTGGCGATTTTTGGCGCCGCCTGGTTGTGGTCGCTGGTCACCAGCATCTCGATTATCCGCTCCGTGCCGAAGCCCCAGCCCGGGGGAGTGCCCCCGGCGTCAGTACCCCGGTTACAGCCGCCCTCCCAACCGCCCCAACCACCCGCGTTGCCGCCCGAGCTGCCGCCCGAGCTGCCGCCGCAGTGAATTTATGATCAAACTGAACGCAACCCAAATTCGGACGGCGCTAAAGTCCGTGCCTGACTGGCGGAAAAAGGACGCCACCATCACCCGCGAATATCAGTTCCAAGATTTTCCGGCGGCCATCCGGTTTGTGAACCGCGTGGCGCGGCTCGCCGAGGAGGCGTGGCATCATCCCGACATTGATATCCGCTGGAATCGCGTGACGCTCACGCTGACCACGCACGACGCCGGCGGCCTGACCCGCAAGGATTTTACGCTGGCGAAAAAGTTCGACCGGCTGTGACATGGCGTAAATCGTTTCCGCTAATTTTTTCGGCTCATTGGTTTTCTGCCGGCTGCCCGGAGGGCAGCAACATGGATAGCCGTGGGTGACAACCCACGGTATGCTGCAAATAAATTCCCCGACCCTGCGAGGGGTCGTACCATCTTGGGATTCGAAACACGGCTGCAGGGTGCGACCCGCTTCGGGGTCGGGATTGTTATTCACGCGCTTACCGCAGGTTGCACCTGCGGCTATTCATGTTCTGACCCTACGGGTCAGGCGGTTAAACCGCCCGGCTGCCCAGCACCACCTGCAACACGGCTGTCTGGCCGGGGGCCAAAGTGAGGTCGTTGGGCGCCACGTTGCCGGATTCCACGCAGACCATTTGGCGGTATTCGGTGTCGCCGAAGTCGACCAGGGCCTGGGATTTTTCAATCCACGGATTCCACACCACGGTGGAGGCCGAACCGCTTTTTTCCACCCGGATAATCCGGCGCAACACCGGGTCGTGAATCTCCACCGGGCCGGTGGTGTTGGTATAAACCCGGTCCACTTCGGAGGTGAAGCGGATGGCTGCGGCGGTCTCTGGCCGTTCGGTGGGCTGGCCTACCTTGTCCCAATAGTTGCCGCCCTGGAGTCCGGTAACGGAGATTTGGGCGATGTTGCCCACGGTGAAGTAGCTGTGCAGGCAGTTCTCGAACTGCAACGGCGCGTTGGTGGAATTGCTGGCGCGCAATTCCAGCGTCAGCGTTTCGCCCACGGTGACGTTCAATTCCACGTCGCCGCCAAAGGCCTCGGCGCCGCCGGCGCACTTGGGCAGGCGCAACTGCACGTTCACGCGGCCATCGGCCAGGGTGGCCGTGGTGGCCAGGTCCCATTCCGTAATGCGCGCGTAGCCGTGCGCGGGTTTGCCGGGTCGGGGGCCGAACCACGGAAAACACACCGGCACGCCGCCGCGAATGGCCTTGCCGGCGGTGAACAGGCTTTTCTCGCTGAGCCAGAGCAACGGCGGCTGGCCGTTGAGCTGAAACCGCGTTACCTGGCCGCCGTGCCGGTAAATTTCGGCCGTGCTCCAGGGGGTGGTGATGGCCAGCTTGGGCAGGCCGCC
>DATJIU010000296.1:0-6520 GCA_035492855.1 Dongiaceae bacterium
AGTTGTTCCCGCCGCGCCGAACCGTTATAACGCGGGCATGAAGTTTCTGTTCCGCTGGCTGCGCCGGTTGATTCTGCTGGCGATCGTCCTGGTCGTGGCCTTGCTGCTCAGCAAGGACTGGATCCTCAAGACGGTCGCCGAGCACCAGATTCGCGCCGAGACGGGCATGGAGGCGCGCATCGGCCGCTTTCAGGTGGGCCTGCTGAGTCCCGTGGTAAATCTGGAGGATTTCAAGCTCTACAACTCCGCCGAATTTGGCGGTTCGCCCCTGCTCAATCTGCGCGAACTGCATGTGGAATACGATGCCACCGCGCTGCGGGCGCAGGAACTGCATCTCAAGCTGCTGCGGCTGAACCTGGCCGAGGTCAACATTGTGAAGGATTTGGCAGGCCGGACCAATATGGCGTTTCTGCCGGGCAATCTGAAACTGCCGCCGCCGGGAACGAAACCCGGCGGCAAATTGAAGCTGGGCGATTTCACGTTCACCGGCATTGACACGCTGAACCTCACCCTGGGCAAGCTCAAGTACACCGATCTGAAGGACCCGGCCAACGACAAGGAAATCAACCTGGGCGTCCGCGAGGAAATTTACAGCAACATCAAGACCGAGGCGGACCTTTACGGCGTGGGCCTGATGCTCCTGCTCAAGCACGGCGGCGAGTTGAAACAACAGTTGCAACTGCCCCAACTGCCCGCCGGCAGCCTGGCGTTGTAAGTTATCGCATTCCGCCTAAAAGCCGGATGCGACGAGATCGTGATGGTTACCAAATCTGCAGAAGCATGAAGAAGTTCCTGCATAACGTGGTCGAGCGGATCAAGAGCCGGCGGGAAGGCCGCAGCACAACGGAATACCAGATCACCTGGGATGAAAAAAACGTCCGGGTAGACTGGCTGACCCTGGAAAACAACCCCGGCTCAATGACTTTTTCCTGGGACTCGGTCCTGGCAGTTGACACCTTCAAACGCGACCTCTTTGCAGTGGACTGCATCTGCCTTGCCTTGGAAACACCCGCCGGATGGTGTGAAGTGAATGAAGAAATGAAGGGGTGGGATGATTTTGTGACTGCATTGGGATCCCACCTTTCCGGCTTTCCGCCCCGGAAGAAGTGGTGGGGCGAAGTCCTGCAACCGCCCTTTGCAGCCAAACACGCCCGGCTTTGGAACCGGACTGGAAATGTCCCTCCGCCAGCAGCGTAACCGGATTAATTGAGTAAGGAGTCTTGGGGAGTGCGACCAGCAGCGCCCGGGGCGGTGACAGGATGGTTGACACGGGAGGGACAGGACATCGCTGATACTTTTTTGCCTCAGTGGTGATGTTTTCCGCGCACTTGCGGAAAAGCCGGAGACGGGAAAGTATCCGGTGTTGGAAAATCCCAGGCCGCCAGGCAAATTCACGCGCCACTGCCGGACGCGAGGGCGCGCCCGGCAGCGCCCGGGGCGGGCGCGCTCCCAATCGGGAGAAGGTTCAGATCTTCACCTTGAACGATTCGCCGGGCGCGAGCGATTGCGCGAAGCCGGCCATCAGTTCGGGAATCTGCTCGAGGTCTTTCAAATTCACCAGTTCCACCGGGGAGTGCATGTAGCGGTTCGGCAGGCTGATGAGTCCGCTGGCGATGCCGCCCCGCGTCCAGAAAATCACGTCGGTGTCTGTGCCGCTGGTGGCGGACATGGCCTCGTGCTGGAGGGGGATTTTTTTCTTGGCGGCAATTTCCTCGATGCGCCGCACCACCTCGGGATGGTTGCAGCCGCCGTGGGTGACCGCCGGGCCGCCACCGATTTTGATGTCGCCGTGCTGGGCCTTGCTGACGGTGGGGTAATCGGTGGCGTGGGTGACATCCACCACCAGGGCGACGTCGGGATGCAACGAGTAGGCAATCTGCCGCGCGCCGAGCAGGCCGACTTCCTCCTGCACGTTGGAGACGGCGCAAATTTCGGCGTTGAGCTTGCCCTTGGACTGGGCGAGCAACCGCAGCGCCTCCGCCACGGCAAAGGTGCCGATGCGGTTGTCGAAGGCGCGGGCGATGGCGAGGTCGTTGCGCAACAGCTCAAATTCGTCCACGAGCGTGATGGGGTCGCCGATGGCCACGAGTTTTTCGGCCTCCTTGCGGCTGCTGACGCCGAGGTCGAGGAACAGGTCGTGAATCTTGGGCGGCTTGGGATCGCCCTCAAGTTTCATCAGGTGCGGCGCCACATTGCCGACCACGGCGCGCACGGGACCGGAACGGGTGTGGATGTTCACCCGCTGGGCCTTGGAGATGGCGGCATCCACGCCGCCGATTTTGCGCACGTAAACGAAGCCGTCGGGGTCAATGTAGTTCACCGCCAGGGCGATTTCGTCGGCATGGGCGGCAAGCATGAGCCGCGGGGAACCGCCCTTGTTCAGAACGGCCACGCAGTTGCCGTAGGCGTCGGAGAAGGTCTCCTCGGCGAAGGTTTTGACGTAATCCAGCCACACGCGCTGGCCCCGGGCCTCATGGCCGGTGGGGCTGGGCGTGTTGACCAGCTTTTGCAGGAATTCGAGGGAGGCCTTTTGCATGGCCGCTATTTCTTGTCTTCGGGCTTCGGCGCTTCCTGGGCCTTGGCTTCCTGGGCCTGGGCCTGCGGGATCTGGTCGGGCTTGATGGTTTCAATCTTGGCGCCGTGTTCCAGTTCCTCCTTGGAGGGCACGCGGATGATATCGCTGGTGATGGGGTGCGGCGGGGTCTGCGGCGCCGGTGCCGGTGCGACGGAGAGCAGTTCCACCTCAAAGATCAGGGTCGAACCGGGGGCGATGGCGGGTGGATGGCCGTAGTCGCCATAAGCGAGGTTGGGGGGGATGAACAACTGCCAGGTGGCGCCGGGCTTCATGAGTTGCACGGCCTCGGTCCAGCCGGGGATGACGCCGCGGCCCACGGCAAAGGAAAACGGCTTGTCGCGCTTGTAGGAACTGTCGAACTCGGTGCCGTCCACCAGCGTGCCGCGGTATTGCACGGTAACAATTTCACCCGCCTTGGGGCTCTCGCCTTCGCCCGCCTTGAGCACCTTGTACTGCAAGCCGTCGGCCAGGGCGATCACGCCGGGCTTGGCCTTGTTTTCGGCCAGAAATTTCTCGCCGGCGGCCTTGTTATCATCAGCCTCCTGCTTGCGTTTGGCGATGACGGCTTCGCGGAGGACGGTGAAGACATCCTTCATCTGCTCCTCGGTGAGTTCGGAATTGGTACTGGTGAGGCCGTCCTTGATGCCGCGGTCAACGGCATCGAGATTGGCCCATTCGGTGGTCAGGCCGTTGCGCTTCCAGCCGGAGGCGAGGCTCCACCCGAGGGCATAACCGGTCTTGTCGGGATCGGGATGCAGCACGGGGGCGTTGGTGGTTGCCGCGGGCGCAGGAGTGGCGGCGGGCGCGGCGGTTTCCGCCGGGAGCGGAGCGGTCATTCCGGCAACGATAAACGCAGAAAGCAGATATTTTTTCATAGAAATAAACGGGCGGCACTGATTCTTTGCGAAACAACGGACCGCTGGCAATGGAATAATGTTCAATTTTGGCCGGTTCCGGCTGGAAAAATGTGTCCAACCGGTGCAAATGTTGCTTCCGCTCTGAACATTCGCCGCTACAATGGGTCAAACTTGGACGTCGTTGGACGACTGAGATAACCCGTTATTATTGTGCGAATCATTTTACTACTTCTGGGCCTGCCACTGCTGCTGGTCCGCCCCGCCGCCGCCGCCGAGACCGCCCAAGCCGCCCCGCCCGTGGCCCAAATCCAGCCTGATGCCACGCTGCCCAAGACCGGCCCCAGCGTGGACCAGACCCTGCTGACCTCGGAAATGGTCACCTCCAACCTGGTGGGGCATCTCACGCCGGGACCGGACGACGCGCCCATTTCCCAGCTCGTGGCCCGGGTGCTGCAACGGTTTGAATACCGCCAGCAGCCGTTCGACGACACCATTTCCAGCAATTTCCTGTACCGGTATGTCAGCGACCTGGACCCGCAGCACCTGCACTTTCTCCAGAGCGACTTGGATGAATTTGCGCATTACAGCTCCAAGCTGGATGACCTGACCCTGCGGTACGGCGATACTTCGCCGGCATACGAAATCTTCAACCGCTTCCTGGAACGGTTGCAGCAGCGCACCGCCTACGCCAAACACCTGTTGCAGACCGAGGATTTCACCTTCACCAACGACGACCGCGTGCTGGTAAACCGCAAGGACCAGCCGGCGCCCAAGGATGTGGCCGCGGCGGAAAAGCTGTGGCGCGACCGCCTGCGGTTCGAGTACCTCCAGGAAAAGCTGATTATTGATGACCCGATTAAGACCAATGCGCCCGCGACCAAGCCCAAGGACAGCCCGGCCGCCACCGGCACCAACGCCCCGGCTGCCACACCCAAAACGCCGGAGCAGATTCACGACCAGATTGTCACCACTTTGACCAAGCGTTACGACCGGGTGATGCGGCTCTTCACCGAGTGGGACTCCGAGGAGGTGTTCCAGTTTTACCTGACCACGCTGGCCCATGTGTACGACCCGCACTCCGATTATTTTGACCAGGAGCAATTGCAGGAATTCTCCATGCAGATGAACCTCTCGCTGTTCGGCATCGGGGCGCTGCTCACCACGGATGACGACGGCTACTGCAAGATCAAGGAAATCAAGCCCGGCCCGGCCATGAAGAGCGGCAAGCTCAAGACCGACGACCGGATTATCGCCGTGGCGCAGGGCGATGCCGAACCCGTGGATGTGGTGAACATGCCGCTCAACAAGGTGGTGCAGTTGATCCGCGGCCCGAAGGGTTCCGAGGTGCGGCTCACCATCATTCCCGCGAACGCCGATCTTTCCACCCACAAGGTGGTGTCGCTCATCCGCGATGAAATCAAGCTCGACGACCAGGCGGCCAAGGCCAAGATCATCGAAATGCCGGACGGCAAGGGCGGCACCACCCGCCTGGGCGTGATTGACCTGCCCGCCTTCTACGCCACGTTCGACGTGCTCAGTTCGCCGGACAAGCCCACCGCCCGCAGCACCACGGACGACGTCACCAAGCTGCTCGTCAAGCTGGCCGAGGAAAAGGTCAGCGGCGTCATCCTCGACCTCCGCCGCAACGGGGGCGGCTCGCTCGAGGAAGCCATCCGGCTCACCGGCCTGTTCATCAAAAAAGGCCCGGTGGTGCAGGTGCGTTCGCCGGGACCGGACGGGGAAATCGAAGTGGACGCCGACACCGACCCCGCGCAGTTGTACAAGGGCCCGCTTATCGTGCTGACCAGCCGCTTCAGCGCCTCGGCCTCGGAGATTGTGGCGGGCGCGTTGCAGGACTACGGCCGCGCCCTCATCGTGGGCGACACGAACACGCACGGCAAGGGCACGGTGCAAACCCTCAATCAGTTGGGGCCGTATTTGCAAGGCCGGCTCTGGACGACCAACGACCCCGGCGCCCTGAAATTCACCATCAAGAAATTCTATCGGCCCAGCGGCTCTTCCACCCAGTTGAAGGGCGTGAAGTCCGACATCGTGCTGCCGTCGGTGGACAACGTGGCCGACGTGGGCGAAACGGCGCTGGATTATCCGTTGCCGTGGGACACCATTCCCAGCAGCGACTTTGACCACCTGAACCTCGTCACCCCCTACCTGGCGGAATTGCGCCAGCGTTCCGACGCGCGCGTGGCCAAGGACAAGGATTTCGATTATGTGCGCGAGGACATTGCTCTTTACGAAAAAGCCCGGGCCGACAAGACCCTGTCGCTGAACGAAGCGCAGCGGCTCAAGGAATTGAAGGAGAATGACGCCCGGCAAAAGGCCCGCGAGGCCGAACGCGCCGCCCGCAAGGAAAAGCTGCCCACCGTCTATGACATCAGCCTCAAGCAGGCCGAGCAACCCGGGCTGCCGCCCGCCGTCACCGAAACCAACACCGTGGCCAATGCCGCCGGCGCGCTGGACGGGGCGGATGCCGACGTGACCGACACCCCGGCCCCGGCGCCCGATGTGGACCTGAACGAGACCGAGCAGATCATGCTGGACTATCTGCAACTGCTGGCAACCAAGCCGGCCCCGAATGCCGTCGTGCAGGCGGCCAAATAAATTGTCCGGGGCTTTGAAACTTTTTGCCCCGGCGGACGTCTCAGGTAGGAGACATGAAAAAGTTTCTGGTCATCCTGCTGGGGCTGGCGGTGGTTGGCACGTACGCTTACGTCTATCGCGACTGGTTCCAGCGCAAACCGCTGCAGATTTTTCATCGCATCACCTACAACCGGCCCCTGCCGGCGCGCGCCCGGCGCGGCCTGGACCCCGACCAGCCGTATGTCGCCTTCGGGTTTGACCGGAAGGTGGCCATCACCGACCTCAAGATTGTGGCGCTGCCCGAATGGGAAACCAACAAGGATACCCCCGGCGTGTGGCATTTGGAATCCAGTTCCAATTCCGTTCCGGTGAAGGGCTTCATCTACGGCATGGGCATCCGGGGCATGAAACCATTCGTAAAAGGCGCCGAACCGCAACCGCTGGAATCCAACGTGACCTACCGTGTGTTTGTCCGCGCGGGTTCGCTCAA
>DATJIU010000297.1:0-2683 GCA_035492855.1 Dongiaceae bacterium
CGGCGGGAGGCGTCAAATTCCACCGGCAGCGTGATGAGGTTGAAGGCCATCAGGATGCCCCAGGCCACGGCCATGAGGAGCAGGCCGGTTTTGGCGGCCAGCAAACCGGTCATCAAGCCGAGCAGGGGAATCCACAACACCAACTGGCTGGCAAAGGTGGTTAGGCCCACAGCCGCCATGCGGAGTTGCAGCGGCGCATAGCCCTGGTGATGTTGCAGCGCATGGCCGCATTCGTGCGCGGCAATGCCCAGCGCCGCGGCCGACGTGCCGTGGTAGTTGGCGCGCGACAGCACGAGCCGTTTGCCCATGGGGTCGTAGTGATCGCCGAGCAGTTCCTGGTGTTCCACAATGCTCACGCCGGTGATGCTCGCCTGGCGCAGAATCATTTCCGCCACCTCCGCGCCGGTGTAACCGGAACTGACCGGGGTGCGGCTGTGCTGCTGGTAAGCGCGTTTGACATGCCATTGCGCCAGCAACGCAATAACCACGGTAAAACCGAATATTAACAGAATCATACGACCTCCTTCGGGTTGATGGTTTTCTTCCGGCGGGAGAACCGGTCCCGAACCTGGTGCAGCCAGCGGCGCGCCCACGCGAATTCCACAGCCAGGATGGCCAGGCCAAGCGGGATGATGATAAACGCCGGACCCGGCAGCACCAGCAGGGCCACCCCGAGGGCGAGCACCGTGCCCCCGGCTACGGCTATCGCAATGCGCCTGAATGTTTTCATGGCTGCACCGGGCTTATTCGTTCAATCCACCGCGGGACCAGGGACTTTCCAGCGCCAGAGGCGCCGTGGCCCGCCGCTCCAGGTTTTGGCGGTACGTTTCGCCCGGGCAGACATAAGGCCGGGGTGCGGCCGGGCCGGGCCCGGTCAGGAGTTTTTCAATGGCCAGAAGTTCCAGCTTCGGCTTCCGGGATGACAGGTTCAATGATTTGATCGTTTTCATGCCTTGACCTATACCCCGGTAGAGATACTTCGACTATTACGACTTTTGAAATGGACTGATAGGTTTAAACTAATAGGCTGGAGGCATGGAATTCTTGAATTATCATCATCTGCGGTATTTCTGGATGGTCGCCAAGGAGGGCGGGTTACGGCGGGCCGCGGAGAAACTGCACGTTTCCCAACCCACCATCAGCGCGCAGATTGCCGCCCTGGAAGCCGGGTTGGGCGAGAAGCTGTTTCACCGCTCCGGCCGGAAACTGGCGCTCACCGACGCCGGCCAAAATGTGTTCAGCTATGCGGAAGAAATATTCTCCCTCGGCACGGACCTGGTGAATTCGATCCGGCAACGGCCCACCTCCCGGCCGGTGCGCCTGAATCTCGGCGTGGCCGATGCCTTGCCCAAGCTGGTGACCTACCGGCTCATTGACCCCATCTTTCACCTCCCGCATCCGGTGCAGGTGTCCTGCTGGGAAACGAATGTTTCGGACATGCTGATGGAACTGGCGTCGTACCGGCTGGACCTGGTACTGGCCGACGAGCCGGCGTCCAGCGGCGTGACCACCAAGGTGTTCAATCATCTGCTCGGCGAATCCGGGGTCACTTTTTGCGCCGCGCCCACGCTGGCCGCCAAACTGCGCCGAAATTTTCCGGCATCGTTGAATGGCGCGCCAGCGTTGTTGCCGATGTCTGATACCGGCCTTCGCCGTTCGCTGGAAAAATGGTTTCATGCGGTGAGCGTGCGCCCCCGGTTGGTGGGAGAGTTTTACGATCCCGCCCTGGTGAATATCCTCGCCATGCACGGGCGGGGTTTCATGGTGGTGCCCACGATCGTGGCGGCGGATGTGGTGCGTCAGTTCGCCATGCGGGTCATCGGCCGCACCGAGGAGTGCCAGCAGCAATTCTATGCCATCACCCCGGAGCGCAAACTCACGCACCCGGCGGTCACGGCCATTATTTCAAGGCAAAATCACCGGCCCAAATAGGCGAGCGGCTATTGTGCCGGCGGATGCAGGAAGGCGGCGGTTAGAAGCCGCTCAGTTCTGGCCCGGAAGTATTTTGAGGAACGCCGCCAGCGACGGGTTGGCCGGGTCGGTACGGCACGCGAAGGCATGTTCCAACAGGGGTTGCCTGCCGTGCAACCGCCGGAACACGACGTCCTGCGGGAGCCATGACGAAACGGACTCCGGCAGCAGGCTGATACCCTGTTCCGCCGCCACCATGGTCAGCACGGCGGCGGCGCGATCGGATTCCTGCACGATGCGGGGACGCAACGAAGCCGCGGCGCACAACTGGTCGAACTGCCGGCGAAATGCCGGAGCGGCGGTGCGGGACACCATCACCCAGTTTTCCTTCAGGTCCGGCAGGCGGAGGCGCGGTCGCGTTACCAGGGGATGCGCCGCGGGCAGGGCCAGCCGCAGCGGTTCCCGCTTCCAGATCACCAGGGTCATCCCCCGGCCCGGCTTGCGGGGCGGTGCGCCGATGAAGGCGCCGTCCACTGTGCCGGTTCGCACCGCTTCCCATTGCTCGGCGGGCGAAAGGTCGGTGAGGTGCATCTGGCACTCGGGATGGGTCTGGCGGAAAGCTTTCAACAGACGCACCAGTTTTTCATCCAGCAGGGCGCCGACAAAGGCCAGGCGCAGCCGGGAAATTTCGCCCGAGGCGGCCCGCCGCGCCGCGCCGCCGGCGCTGTCGAGCCGCAGCAGAATTTGCCGGGCGTCTTCCAGGTAGAGCACT
>DATJIU010000298.1:0-5986 GCA_035492855.1 Dongiaceae bacterium
CGGGAGCCGACCACATTTTGAACCGCCTGGAGCCCGCTGATGATTTGCTCTTTGGAAATGGTGAGGTTCATTCGCTTATAGTAATTTCTTTTTGGGAACCAAACATTCTTATTATTAAGGGGTGTGAATAAGCCAAACAACCCGGGGTGTCAAGGCGCAGCCCACGATAAATGCCCCCAAAAGCCGATCCCCGCGACTGTGTATAAGCTGAAACGGGAAACCCGTTCCGGCCGAAACTCCAAAATATTCACAGTACTCCCAATTCATTCACCGGGTTGCTGGCATATTATTAGGGGTGTTGTGCCCTGCCGAGGACATTCGGCAGCCATTGAATCACCTGCTCCACTTCTTCCAAGCTATTTTCCCGGCCCAAGGAGAACCGGACCAGCGCATTGGCCAGTTGTGGCGCCACCCCCAGTGCCGCCACCACGTGCGACGGCTCCAGCGACCCCGCCGAACAGGCCGAGCCGCTGCTGGCACAAACGCCTTCCATGTCCAAACCCGCCAGCAGCGAAATACTGTCCGCCCGTTCCACCACGAAAGCGAGCGTATTGGGCAACCGGTTTTCTTGGGGGCTGATCAATTGCACGCCCGGAACGCCCTTCAGGCAATCGGTCAGCCGATTTGTCAGTGGCAGCAAAGTTTCCGGATTAAAAACCGGCTGCGGCACAAATCGCGTCAACGCCGCCACCAAACCGGCGATTGCCGCCAGATTTTCCGTACCGGCGCGGCGTTCGTTCTCGTGGCCGCCACCAAACAAAATGGGATCCGGATGCAGCGGCGAACGGATATAGAGTAAACCGGCGCCTTTTGGACCGTGAAATTTGTGGGCGCAAACCGAAACCAAATCCGCATTGAATTGCGCGAGCTCCGTTACCGGCTGCTTGCCGAACCATTGCACCGCATCGGTATGGAAAATGACGCCCTTTTCCCGGCAAATCGCCCCCAACTCCGCTACCGGTTGAATGGTACCAATCTCATTATTGGCTGCCATCACCGAAACCAGCGTGGTATCGGGACGCAAAGCCCGGCGCAACGAGTCCGGCGTCACCCGCCCCTCCCGGTCCACCGGCAGCACGGTCAGGGTGAAGCCCTCTTTTTGGACCAGATATCGAAAACAATGCAGCACCGCATGATGTTCCACCGCCGAGGTGATGAGATGCTTGCCTTTGCTTGCCAGCAACCGTGCCGTCCCAAAAATGGCCAGATTGTTCGCTTCCGTGCCGCCGCTGGTAAAAATGATTTCGCTGGGCTTGGCTTTCAGCAGATGTGCCACCCGGTCGCGAAATTCGTCCAAGGCCGCCCGCGCCTGCTGGCCCACGTGATGCACGCTGGAGGGATTGCCCCAAATGCCGTCGAGATACGGCAACATGGCCTCCCGCACCGCGGGATCCAGCGGCGTGGTGGCATTGTAATCAAAATAAATCGTCTGCATCCGTTGTGGGTCCGGCCCGTAAAAACCCGGCAGCAGCATGAGGCATCAAGCCCCAAGAAGCAACCGAACACAGGTGGCGCCCTGCTTTCGTTGGCAAAAAGTATTGGATTTTACCGGGCGCGAAACTAGCTTCGTTCCATGTTCAAACCTGCCGATTTGTTTGATCTTGCCCAGACCGAGCACGCTGCCCTCTTCGAAGGGGTGGAGTTTGCGTGGGAAGTGCTGGCCAAAATCAAGGCGTACGTGGCCGCCCAGGCAAAACCCGTGCTGAAAAACCGGTGCGAAGGCCGCGCCTACATCGGCGACTTGGTGTTCATCGGCGAAGGCACCGTGGTCGAGGACGGCGCCATGATCAAAGGTCCGGCTATCATTGGCAAAAACTGCCAGATCCGGCACAACGCCTACATCCGCGACCACGTCATCGTTGGTGACGGCTGTGTGGTGGGCAATTCCTGCGAGTTGAAGAACGTGCTGCTGTTCAACGGCTGCCAGGTGCCGCATTTCAACTATCTCGGCGATTCCATCCTCGGCTACAAGGCGCACGTCGGCGCCGGCGTCATCGCTTCCAACCTCAAATCGCTGCCCGGCAATGTGACGGTGGAAAAGGACGGTGTGCCGTTCGACACCGGCCTGCGCAAGTTCGGCGCGCTCATCGGCGACCACGCCGAGGTGGGCTGCAACAGCGTACTCAACCCCGGCAGTATCATTGGCCGCGGCGCGGTGATCTACCCTGGCATCAACTGGCGGGGCATCCTCCCGGCCAACAGCATCGCCAAAAACCGCGCCCCGGTGGAAGTGGCCGTGCGCCGGCCGCGCGAAGGTTGACCGCCAATGGCCGCGCGCTTATTTACCCTGCCCCATGATTTCCGTTGTTGAGCCTCACCCCGGCGGGCCGGACTTCGTCGCGCAGGTGGAACAAATTTTTTCGCCGACGGGCATCCTGTCGCGCGCCAAAAATTTTGAGTTCCGGCCGCAGCAGCAGGAGATGGCCGTGGCGGTGGCCCGGGCATTGCAAAATCGGGAGCATCTTGCCGTGGAGGCCGGCACCGGCGTGGGCAAATCGCTCGCGTATCTTATTCCGGCCATCCTGTTCGCGGTCGCGCAGCGGAAGAAAGCCGTGGTCTCCACCCACACCATCAACTTGCAGGAGCAGCTCAGCGAGAAAGACCTGCCCATGCTTGCCAGCGTACTGGGCACGTTGCCCGAGCCGGTGAAGTTCAACTACACCATGCTCAAGGGCCGGGCCAATTATCTCTGCACGCGCCGGCTGCAAAAGGCCATGCAGCAAAGCGGCAACCTCTTTACCAAATCCGAGGCCGCGGAATTGCAGCGTATTTACGAGTGGTCGCGCGAAACCAAGGACGGCAGCCTTTCGGATTTTGAAATCGAGCCGGATCCCAAGGTTTGGGCGCAGGTGTGTTCCGAACGCGGCCTGTGTTCGCCCAAGGTGTGTGGCTTTCCCTCCGACTTTGCCAAGGACCACGGCGTCTGTTTTTTTCAGCGCGCCCGCAATCGCATTCTGTCCTCCGATGTGCTCGTGCTCAACCACACGCTGTTCTTCACGTTGCTCGGCGGCGTGGACGAGGAACAGGAGGGCGGGATCCTCTTCAAGAACGACTTTGTCATCTTCGACGAGGCGCACACCATGGAATCTGTGGCGTCGCGGCACATCGGCCTGAGCGTGTCCAGCGGGCAGATGCGTTATTCGCTGAACCGGCTGTGGAATCCGCGCACGGAAAAGGGGCTGCTCGCCACTTTGCGCCAGGGCAAGGCGGTGAAACTCGTCGCGGATATTCTCGAAGAGGCGGATAAGTTTTTTCTGAATGTTGAAACCGCGTGCGAAACCCTGGCCGGCGAAGCCAAACGCAATACCTTTGGCGGCGGCGACCGCCAGCGCGCCTGGAGCGAGCTGCGCATCCGCCGCGCCGAACTGGTGCCGGACAACGTCACGCTGCCCATCCAACGGTTGCGCGAGGCCGTGAGCGACCTCATCAAGACCAGCGAGGACAAGGAAATCGGCCAGGAACTGCTGGAATGCAACCGCCGGCTGGGCGAGTTGAAGGCGGAGGTGGTGGAGTTCCTCGGCCAGCACGCGGAGGAACAGGTTTACTGGGTGGAACGTGGCGGCAAAACGCAGCGCAATTTGTCGCTCAACGCCGCGCCCATTGACGTGGCGGATTTTTTGCGGCAACGCCTTTTTGGCAGCGATACCAGTGTGATCATGACCAGCGCCACCTTGGCCACCAAGGTGGGGCAGGCGTCCCGCCCGGCGGAAACAAACGCGAGTCCTGAAAAAATGACTTCCCGAGCCAAAGCCGGTCTGGGATCTGCAACCGGCAAGCTGCCGGGACTGCAATATTTCGTTCGCCGCGTGGGCGCGGAAGCCGCCACGCAGCTCCAGGTGGGCACGCCGTTTGACTACGAACGGCAGATGAAACTGTATGTGGTAAAAAAAATGCCCGACCCGCGCGATACCGGTTATCGCGATGCCTTGATTCACTGGATTGAACATTTCGTGGAGCAGACGCACGGCAAGGCCTTCGTGCTCTTCACCAGTTACAAACTCATGCAGGAGGTGGCGGAACTGATGCAGCCGCTCTTTGACCGGCTGAAGCTGAACTGCCTGGTGCAGGGCACCGGCGTGCCGCGCTCCACCATGCTCGAACAGTTCAAGGAGGACGAGGACTCGGTGCTCTTCGGCACGGACAGCTTCTGGCAGGGCGTGGATGTGCCAGGCGCGGCGTTGAGCAACGTCATCATCACCCGGCTGCCGTTTGCAGTGCCGGACCATCCGCTCATCGAGGCGCGGATTGAGGCCATCGAAGCGCGCGGAGGAAATTCCTTTGGAGAATTTTCACTGCCCGAAGCAATTTTGAAATTCCGTCAGGGCGTGGGCCGGCTGATCCGTACGAAGACCGATACCGGCATTGTGGTGGTGCTGGACAACCGGATTCTCGCCAAGCAATACGGCCAGGCTTTTCTGGATGCGTTGCCGCCGTGTCCCGTGGAAATTGTGTAATGAGGCGACTGCTGCGGCTGCCACCATGGGGCTGCTTCAGTGCCCGGGTTTCTCCGGGGAGTTTTTTTCGGCGGCGGAGATTTCCGGAGTTGCCTGTTTGGCGCTGAGGTCGGTCATGCCCTTGTTTAGGCATTCCGGGCACATGCCGTGGGTGGTTTGGGTGGCAAACTTGGAAGAGAAAAATTCTTCCATGGTCAGCCATTCGCCGTTGTAGCAGACCTTGCGGCACCAACCGCAGATGCGCAGAAAATCCTCCAGGTAATGCAGCCGCTTCAGCATCCGGTTGGTGGCCACGTGGACCCAGCCCCAGATCAGCAGCATGACGATAGTGCGCAGCGCCGCGCGATGCCAGTTCGGGGTAAACGATTCGCCAAAGATGAAGTGCGGGATGCGCACCGCCTCGGTCAGCCAGGACAGCGCGATGATGACCGAGAAGCCGAAAGCCTCAATCCAGAGCACGGAATTCCACTGTTGCTTCGTTTGTTGCACGGCCAAAATTTGCGTCTCACCGGAAAAGTTGTCCAGATAAAGTCGACAATAATCTGCGTCCGGTTTCTCGACACCATAGGGTGCAGCTCCTAAACTGCGTCGCGCAGAAAAATCGCCCGAACCATGACCGGGCATTAAGCCAAACCGCCCAAACTTCACGCAGAAACCAGTTTATCCATGGATTACCACGTAGCATTAAAAGCCGCCGGCGGTTTGCTGGCTTTGGCGCTGTTCGTGCCGCTATTGGCGGGGGTGTGGCGCGATGGCGGTGTGGGGCAAAGCTTTGCCACCTGGCTGCTTTGGGCGGCACTGGATACCACCGCCACCATCACCCTCTGGCAGCAACATGGCAATTACCCGCTTGTGCTGGGCTTTGCCATCGGCGGGATTTTGATGGCACTGGCGCTGCTGTACAAAGGCCGGTTCGGGTGGCGCCGGTTTGATACGGGGATTTTGCTGCTGGTGCTGCTCTGCCAGGCGGTTTGGTGGCAGGGCGGACCAAAGCTCGGCACCATCGCCGCCACCTTGGGAGTATGCGTTGCCGGCATTCCGGGTTTTTTGGAATTGTGGCGGCAGCCCAACCGGCATCTGGGCCATATTTGGGCCTGGTACGCGCTGGCCAACGGGCTGGCGTTCTGGGGCGGCACGGGTATGACCGTGGCGGAACGTTTTGCGCCGGGGGTGTTTGTCGTGCAATCCCTTTTGATGGTGGCCGCCGCCTGGCGCCGGCCGCCGGAGAATGTCGCTTGCGCCGCAAAGCAAACCCATTAACTTTGCGGCGTCAGCAAGACAACGGGTGTTGAGTATAAACCGTGTGCAACTCAGCACCCGTTTTTATTTTGGGCCGCGAAATTATGCCGTAAATGGCTTTCAGCACTTGCCCCGGGGAAAGGGTTGCTGCTAAACAGCCGCGTGCGCCCGGTCAAAACCGCCCCTCCCACCGCCCGCAGCCCCTGGTTTTGGGTGCCCTCGCTATATCTCGCCGAGGGTCTGCCGTATGTCATGGTCAATACGGTGGCGGTCATCTTCTACAAGGATTTCAA
>DATJIU010000299.1:0-7205 GCA_035492855.1 Dongiaceae bacterium
TACGATGCGGCCACCAACACCAGCGAACCTTCTCCGGAAATCGCCTTTACCCTGCCCGAGCCGCCGCCCCAACCGACCCCTCCCGGCCCGCCGCCTACATTGCAAATCAAGCTGTTGGACGATGGTTCGGTGTTGGTGAGCGGCACCGACACCCAGCCCCGGACGCATGAAATCCAGTACCTGGACAACTTAAGCAGCACCAACTGGCAAACGCTGGGATCGGTCACTGCCGCCGCCGACACGGGATATTTTGAGATCGCCGACACCAATGGAGCGCCCCAACGGTTTTATCGCTCGGTGACCCAGCAATAATTTTTTAGAAACGTCGGACTGAGCTTGCGCCCGGCGTTTCCGGCTTAAAAAACCGGAAACCGCCAGCGGAGTTTTTTTGTCTTTTATCCGGCGCAGGGCGGGTGAGCTTGGCGGGCGATAATAAATTACATCTCATCAAGTTAAGCAGACACACAAATGATAAAGCTGGTCGCCAGCGCGCCAGCCGGATGCATTAGAAAATTGCAGCCAACCGTTTGCGGGCCTGAAAACGTCGCGATTCCCGATACCCCACGGCTCGGGCGAGTTGGATCGCTTCGGCAAAGTTCAGTCCCACCTCGTCCGGCGCGTGGGCATCCGAACCGAACGTGATTGGCACCCCTTGGGCGAAGGCCAGTTCCAGGATTTGCCGGCTGGGATAGATTTCTTTGCAGTCCTTGCGCAACCCGGCGGTGTTGAGTTCGATGGCAGTATCGGTTTGTTTGCAAGCGGCGAGAAACCGGGTGTAAAGCGCCTTACAATCCTGGGTGGGCCGGTGACCAAATTTTTTGGGCAAATCAGCGTGACCGATGATTTCGAACAGGCCGGAAGCCGCCGCCTGCCTCAGCCGTTCAAAATACGCCACCCAGACCTCGTCCGGGTCGCGGTGTTTCCATTGGGAAAGCTTGTTGGGATTATCAATGTCCCACGAATCAGTCACATAATGCACTGAGCCGATGAAATAATCCCACGGATGGCGGGCGGCAAGCTGGCAAATCCAATCCTCCTGACCGGGCAGGTAATCCACTTCCAACGCCAGCTTGATGGCAAGCTGCGGAAACTCGGTTTGGGCGGCCCGAACCTTTAGCACATATTCGTCCAGTTGGTCCCGCCGCATCCGCCAGTCGTCAAAATCGTCGCGGGCCATCGGCGAATGATCGGAAAATCCGATTTCCGTAAACCCAAGGGACAGCGCGTGGCGGGCATACTCCACCGGTTCGCCGACGGCGTGCCGGCAGAGCGGCGTGTGCATGTGGTAATCCGGAGGCAACGACATGCCGGAAGTGTCGCGGGCCGGCAGCCCGGTTTCAAGTGTGGAATCGGCGGAACGGCCAATAGCTGTCATTTGTCGGAATGATTATCGCAGCGATTCGGAAAACTGCTGCCGTTCTCCATCGCTCAGAGCCAGGGGCTGCACCCGGCCGCTGACGGCGGATTCCTGGGCCGCCTCCAATACCGCCATCACTGCCACTGCTTGAGCCGGAGGCACGGGATTTACCCCCAGCCCGGTCACTGCAGCATGCACCGCGCGGTAGTATTCCGGATAATTGCCCGCCGGACCAGGAATCGCAATTTGCTCTCCGGTGGCGCCGACATGCAAGGTCGCCGCTTGCGGGTCGACACCCCAACCGGGAGCTCCCGGCCGGGTCCCGGCCTTCAACTGATCTTCCTGCGTGTCCAATCCCCATTTCACCCAACTGCCGGCGGTGCCATGGACGGCAAACCGCGGGAAACCTCCAGCCACCAGCATGGCCGCATGCAGCACCACTTGGCGCCGGCCGTAGTTTAATACGGCGTGCGCCCAGTCGGTCGTCTGGGCTCCGGGCCGTTGCGAAATCAAACTCGCCGAGACGGTTTCCGGCAATCCAAACAATTGCAGGACCTGGTCAATGAGATGCGGGCCGAGATCGAACCAGATGCCGGCGCCGGGACCGTCCTGCTCGCGCCACCGCGCCCGCACCTCGGGGCGGAAGCGGTCGAAGTGTGAATCAAAATGCAGCACCTCACCCAGCCGTCCCTCAGCCAGCACCGCCCGCAAGGCCAGAAAATCACTGTCCCAGCGCCTGTTTTGAAATACTGAGAGCACCCGGTTCTGACTCGCCGCCAGCGCCGCCAGTTCCCGCGCTTCAGCAAGCGTAAGGGTGAAAGGTTTGTCCACCACCACGTGTTTTCCGGCGCGCAACGCCGCCGTTGCCAATGGCGCATGGGTGGCGTTCGGACTGGCAATGACGACCAATTGCACATCCGGATGGGCGGCCACGGCCAGCGGGTCCGACACCACGAGTGCCTCCGGCAGATCGGCCCGGACCTTCCCGGGTGAACTGGAGCTGACCACGGCCAGTTTGAGTTGGGGCACGGCGCCGATCAATGGCGCGTGAAATGTTTTGCCGACATAACCGTAGCCAATCAGCGCCACTTTCACGGTCTCATTCGCAGTTGCCATGGCTCCAGTGTCGGGATGACCAGCGGCGCTTTCAAGCCCGAAGCACCGCCCGTTCGGCGGCGTTTCGCCCGGTTCAAGCAGAAAGCAAGGTTGACACTGGCGGAGGGTCTTTCTAGCTTCACAGGGCAAAGAAAGGAAGCTTTGCCCCGAATGTTACATTCGGGGATTTTTATTGTGGGCAACAGAGCGCCGCGGGCGTTCTCTCGGAAAGAAATTATGGCGAATACAATTCTGGTTGGCGCCCAGTGGGGCGATGAAGGCAAGGGCAAAATCATTGACGTCCTCACCGAATCGGCGGACGTGGTGGTCCGCACCCAGGGCGGCAACAACGCCGGGCATACCGTGTTCATCGGCCCCAAGAAATATGTGTTGCACCTGGTGCCCTCCGGCATCCTCCGCAAAGGCAAGCGCTGCGTCATCGGCAACGGCGTGGTCATTGACCCCATCGGCCTGGTGGATGAAATCCAGGGCCTGCGCAAACTCGGCGTGAAGGCCGCCGGCCAGCTCTTCGTCAGCGAAACCGCCCACGTGGTGCTGCCCTACCACCGCGAACTTGACGCCCAACGCGAGGTGCTCAAGGGCAAGAACAAGATCGGCACCACCAAGCGCGGCATTGGCCCCGCCTATGGCGACAAGGCCGCCCGCGTGGGATTGCGCATGATCGACCTCATCCAGCCGGAACGATTTGAAGCTTTGTTGAAGCTGCGCATCCGCGAGAACAACGAGGTGCTGCGAGCCTTGGGTGCCAAGCCGCTTTCGTTCGCCAAAGTCCTTAAGGATTACCGGGCCGCCGGCGATTACCTCCGCCCCTACGTCACCAACACCGTCGTGCTCCTGCACGACGCCATGCGCCGGGGAGATGCCATGCTGTTTGAAGGCGCGCAGGGCACGTTCCTGGACATTGACCATGGCACTTATCCATTTGTGACCTCCTCCAACACCACCTCCGGCGGCGCCTGCACCGGTTCGGGCATTGCGCCCAACCGCATGGACCGCGTGGTGGGCGTGATGAAGGCTTATACCACCCGCGTGGGCGAAGGGCCGTTGCCCACCGAGAACGCCGAAATCTCCGACCTGCTGCACGGCATGGGCCGGGAATTTGGCGCCACCACCGGCCGCGCCCGCCGCTGCGGCTGGTTCGACTCCGTGGCCACCCGCCACGCCACCATGGTGAATGGCATTGATGAATTTGCCGTGACGAATGTGGACGGTCTCGACACCGTGGCCAGCATCAAGGTGTGCATCGGCTACCGCGTGGGCAAGAAGCGGTACGATTACGTGCCCAACGACGCCGCGACCCTGGCGAAGTGCGAACCCATCTATGCCGAATTTGAAGGCTGGCAGACGCCGACCGACAAATGCAAAACCTGGAAGCAACTGCCGGCCAAGGCGCGGACCTATCTGAAGGCCATCGTGGAACTGTCCGGCGCCAAGCTGGGCATCGTGTCCGTCGGCCCGGCCCGGGAACAGACGATGTTTCTGTGAACAGAATGCGGGGTGCGGAATCTAACATCCAGCATCTGGCATCCCGCAGCACCACCGCATGAGCGCCGCCGCTCTCCAACTTAGTCCCGAAGCCAAAGCCTCGCTGCCGCAACATGTGGCGGTGATCATGGATGGCAACGGCCGCTGGGCCAAGTCCCGGCATCTGCCACGCGTGGAGGGCCATCGGCGGGGCGCGGACTCGGCGCGGGAAATCATCCGCACCGCCGGCGAACTCGGCGTCAAATATCTCACCCTCTATGCCTTTTCCGCCGAGAACTGGAACCGGCCCAAGGACGAAGTGGACGCGCTGATGAAGTACCTCGTCCATTACCTCAAGACCGAGACCAAGGACCTGGACAAAAACAACGTCCGGCTGGAAGTCATCGGCCAGATTTACCGGCTGCCGGAGAACGTGCAGGAGCACCTGCGGAAATCCATCGCCACGCTTTCCAAAAACAACGGGCTCACGCTGGTCATGGCCTTGAGTTACAGCAGCCGCATTGAGATTGTGGATGCCGTCCGCGGCATTGCCGCCAAAGTGCAGGCCGGCAAGCTCGACCTCGCGGACATCACCGAGCGGGTATTCTCCGAGCACCTCTGGACGCGGCACATCCCCGATCCGGACCTGCTCATCCGCACCAGCGGCGAGATGCGCATCAGCAACTTTCTGCTCTGGCAGATTTCCTACGCGGAACTCGTCATCACCCCCACCCTCTGGCCGGACTTCCGCAAGCCGCAGTTCTACGAGGCACTCGAAGAATACGCCCGCCGTCACCGCCGTTTCGGCGGGGTGTAAAATTTCCGGTTTTTTGGAAATACGAATTGCGCATTGCCGGTGATTCGCGTAATCCCTCCCGCATAACTTGGAGTTGCATTCCGGCTTATGGCAAAAACCAAACGCATCGGCATCATCACGGCAGGCGGCGACAGTCCCGGCCTTAACGCGGCCATCCGCGGCGTCGGCAAGGCGGCCCTCAGCAGCGGCATGGAAGTCATCGGCTTCCGCGGCCTCGCCGAAAATCTCCGCTACCCGTTGGACAAAACCACGCTGGCGGGCATCCTGACCATTGGCGGCACCATCCTCGGCACCGGCCGCGACAAGCCGCACCGCATGGAGATCAACGGCGAGCTGCGCGACGTGACCGATCTCATCCTGCGCAATTACGACCGGAACAAGCTCGATGCCCTGGTATGCATTGGCGGCGGCGGCACCCACAAGAACGCCCTGCGGCTGGTGGACAAGGGCCTCAACATCGTCACCCTGCCCAAGACCATTGATAACGACGTGGCCCTCACCGACGCCACCATCGGGTTCGACACCGCGCTGGACATCGCCACCGAGGCCGTGGACCGGTTGCACAGCACCGCGCACAGCCATCACCGCATCATCATCGCCGAGATCATGGGCCATCGCGCCGGCTGGCTGACCCTGGGCGCGGGCATCGCCGGCGGCGCCGACGTGATCCTGATTCCCGAGATTCCCTACGACCCGCGCAAGGTGGCTGCGGCCATCCGCGCCCGGAGCAAGCACGGCACCAACTTCAGCATCGTGGCCGTGGCCGAGGGCGCCGTGGATGGCGATACCGGCCTGGCCTTTGAAGCCGCCGCCCGGCGCAAGAAGAACGCCAAGAACAAGCTCGAAAAGCAGAACGCCAAGCGCGAATTGCAGGACCTGACCACCCGCCACAATGGCAACACCCTGCGGCTGGCCAAGGAATTGGAGGAACTCACCAACCTGGAAGCGCGCGTCACCATCCTCGGCTATGTGCAGCGCGGCGGCACGCCGTCGCCCGGCGACCGGTTGCTCGCCACGCGCCTGGGGACAATGTGCGTGGAGCTCATTGCAGACGGCGTTTTCGGCGTAATGGTGGCCGCCCGGGGCGAAGGCGCCAAACCTGTGCCCATCGCCGACGTGGCCGGCAACCTCAAGATGGTGCCCAAGGACCACACCTGGATCCAAAGCGCCCGCCGCGTGGGCACCTGCCTGGGCGATTGACGCCCCGGCCACGCGGCCAAATTCCAGCCGGGGTTGGCCAATTGGAAATTGGCTTTCCCGCCTGCGGCTGCTAGTTTGGCCGCAATGTCTGAACCGGTTGCCGCCCCGCCAGCCCTGTCCAAGACCAGCATCTTCTTCCGTCGCCTGGTCAGCACGGTCATTCTTTGGACCATTATCCTCACCGCCGTCTTTTCCGGCAACAAGCTCATCTCGGACTACGTTTTCCTGCTGCTGATGATTCTGCTCGCCGGTTCCGGGCTGGTGGAGTTCTACGGCATGATGGAGAAGCGCGCGCTGAAATGCTTCAAGGGCTGGGGGCTGGTGGGCGGGCTGCTGCTGATGGTGGGCACGTTCCTCAATGTCACCGGACACATCGGCACCTCCGGCTCGCCGGCGCGGGTAAACGATTTTGAAACCAGTTTCCTCATCCTGTTTGTGCTGGGGCTGTGTGTCCGGCAGTTCCTCTCGCGCAGCAACACGGCGGGCATCCTGGCCATTTCCACCACGCTGTTCGGGCTGATGTACGTGCCGTGGCTGCTGAACTTCATCCAGAAAATCAACTTCTTCCCCACCATCCACGACACCGGCAAATACTACGTCCTCTACTTCATCCTGGTCACCAAGTTCAGCGACATGGGCGCGTACCTCGTCGGCTCGCTGATCGGCCGGCACAAAATGATTCCCCGCATCAGCCCGGGCAAAACGTGGGAGGGCTTCGGCGGCGCCATCGTGGTGTCCACCGGGGCGAGCCTGCTCTTTGCACACCTGGCGGGCGACAATCTGGCGGGCATGACCCCGCTGCATGCCGTAATCCTGGGCGTGATCCTGAGCATGACCGCCGTGGTGGGCGACCTCATCGAATCGCTCTTCAAGCGCGAGGCGGGCGTGAAGGATTACGGCAAGCTCTTTCCCGGCATCGGCGGCATTCTGGACCTGCTGGACAGCCTCCTGTTCAACGCGCCCATCATGTACCTGTATTTGCGACACATTCTCACGAACCATTGAAACCCGAATGAATTCCCATGGGCCCGAATCACAAGTGGTGGCTTCAGCCAAAACCGTTCGCTCGTCAAACGGGTCGTAAATCGTATATTGTAAATCGCAACTCATAAATGAAGAACGTCGTTTTACTCGGCTCCACCGGCAGCATCGGCACCAGCACCATCAAAGTGGCGGAAGATTTGCCGGACCAGATCCGGCTGCTCGCGCTCGCCGCCGGTGGCAATTCCGAACTGCTGCTCGAACAAACCC
>DATJIU010000300.1:0-12944 GCA_035492855.1 Dongiaceae bacterium
GCAAAGCCCGCAATATTGGTGGTGCCACCCCCGGCAATGGTGGCGCCCACAACTCCGGCTGCCACCAAATTGGCATCCGCCCCACCAATGATGTTGACCGTGATATCGCTGCTACTGGTAGCCGGCTCCAGGCGCAGCCCGCGCCGCCCGTTAACCTTGAATTCCAGCGGCTGCTGGTCCGTGGTGCCGAGGAAAATTCCGTTTGCCGGGTCCGCGCCCGCGTTCCCGCCCAGCTTCCAGAACGTGCCGTTGAGCACACTCGTATTCAAATCATTCGTGGTAATCGTGCCGTCCGTGATTTCGGCGGAATCCACCGCGGCACCAAACAGGCTGACATTGCTGCTCAGCCGCGCGTCGCTGATCGTGCCCGACAATTGCGCCGCCGCCAGGTTCGTCAGTCCGCCGCCGTTGCCACTGAAGCTGCCGGTCACCGTGCCGGCGGAGAAATTGCCGCTCGCATCGCGTTTGACCAGGGTGCTGGCGGTATTGGTGCTGGTGGCGGCATTGGCGGCGGTGGCGCCACTGGCCACATTGGCCGCCGTCACCCCGCCGACCTTGGCCGCCACCGTCGCGCCCTGGGTGCCGGTCACGTCGCCGGCCAGCGAGCCGGAGAAGCTGGTGGCGGACGTCGCCGTGGTGGCGCTGGTGGCCGTGGCCGCCGCCAGGGCGTTGCTGGCGGTTATCGCCATGATGGCATACGGCGTGGCGGTCACCACCTGCCGGGGCGTCAGGGTGCTGAAACTCCCCGCGCCATTGGAGCGGACGCCAATTTCCAGCCAGCGGTTGGCGCCGGGGAATTGGTTTCCGAAATCGAGGCTGACGGTGAACTCGCCGTTGGTCACACTGACGGCGCTGTTGGTCACGGGCCCGGCTACCACGGCCCCGCCGCCGGCGGCGTCATAAAGCGTAAATCGCAAATCGTAAATTCCGGTGGCGCTGCCGCCGTTGTCGTTGAGCCGGCCCTGGTAGGTAAAGCTAGTGGTTTGGGCGCGGATTACGGGGGTGGAAACGACTCCGAGCAGCGTTACCAGCAGCAAGCCGGCAAAGGTTGATTTCATAGATATTAGGGTTGGGACAGTGACAATGACCTCCGGCGGAATCCGGTGCGCCGGCCCTCCTTGAGCCGGCACGGTGAAAAACGGCATGCGTTTCCCGCTGATGTGTTGGGATAATGCAGCTTATTAGCCCGGCAGGGTCAAGCCCGGAAACGTGACAATTCTGATAACGGAGGGGAGTTTTGCGATTTGCGGTCCGGCAAATTGACGGGCCGCAAAAGTTTTAAGCATTTTTTCAGTTGGGACGATTTTGGGGTCCGCTTTTTGCCTGACCCTGTGGCAGAGTACCCGACGGTATGCGGCACGTCGCAACTGGGAATGCCGGCCTCCGGGCCGGGGGGAATTCGGGGCTCGGGACTCGCGTCCGGGCGCTGGAGGCGGCCCCTTGGCTTGCCTGCGATGTGGCGGGGCGCGTCACTTGCGCGCCGCTGCGGCCCGGCTTCAGGGCGCCAAATCCCGCCGCAGAGTTTCCGCCTCCTGCCCGGTCCCGCTGCGGCGGGAAGGCGAGGGCCTCATTGCCGGGAGGGCCCGGCGGTCTGGGCGGGCCGAACTCTCCCCGCCCTCACAGCGCGCCGCGAAAAGGTGAAATTACCAAACGAACCCAATTTGGCGGGCCGCAAAAAATTGTGCAGGTATTACGGCAGCAATATAATACAGTTTATTTGGCTTCCAAAAACCGATGGGTTCGTTTGGCTTCGTTCGGGCTTCACGAGCGGCTTGGGGCGGGGCGACACCGCAACTTCCTTCAAAATTCCGGACCGGCCGGCGCCGCCGGCAAACAAAAAAGGGAGCAAGCTGTCGCTTGCTCCCTTCGTGAGTTCAGATTGGTTTTAGCTGCACCCGAGGCTTTCGCCGCAGTTCAGGCATTTGTAGCACGCGCCGTTGCGCACGGCCACGTGGCCGCAGTTGGGGCAGGTAGGGGCGTCCTGTTGGAAGTGCGCCACGGAGTCGCTCAGGCTTTTCACCACGCGGACGCCCTTGTGCGAATGGCCGTTGCCATTGCCTTCGCCGGTGACCTTCACTTCCACCACCTCGGTGTCCTCGGCAATGGCCAGTTCGGGCACGGGCCGATTGATCTGCTTCTTCATGGCGTCAATCAGGCCGGGCATGGCGAGCTCGGGCTGCCGGGTGCCGGTGTTGGGTTCGCGGTAGCCGGGAATGAACTGGATGGCCAGCCAGCGGAACACGTAGTCGGTGATGGACGCGGCGTTGCGGATGTCCGGGTTCTTGGTGAAGCCGCTGGGCTCAAACCGCTGGTGCGCGAACTTGCGGGCCAGGGCATCCAGCGGCACGCCGTATTGCAGCGCCATGCTGGTGAGCGTGCCGATGCTGTCCATCAGGCCGCCGATGGTGGAACCTTCCTTGGCCATGGTGATGAACAGCTCGCCGGGCTGGCCGTCATCGAACAGGCCGACGGTCAGGTAGCCTTCGTGGCCGGCGATGTCGAACTTGTGGGTGATGGCCGTGCGGGTGTCTTGCAACCGGCGGCGCAGCGGCTTGCCGGCGTCGTCGCGGAGCCGGGTGACTTCGCCTTCCAGTTCCTTGATGCGGGCTTCGAGGGCGCCGGTCTGCGGGGCGGCCTCGGTCGCGGTCTTGTCGCCGCCTTCGTTGGTCTTCTTGGTGTTGAGCGGCTGCGAGCGCTTGGAGCCATCGCGGTAGATGGCCACGCACTTGAGGCCCATCTTCCAGGCTTCCACGTAGGCGTTGCGGATGTCGGCCACGGTGGCCTCGTTGGGCAGATTGACGGTCTTGGAAATGGCGCCGCTGATGAACGGCTGGGCCGCGCCCATCATCTTCAGGTGGGCCATGTAATGGATGCTGCGCTTGCCCTTGAAGGCCTTGAAGGCGCAATCAAACACCGGCAGGTGCTCGGGCTTGAGGCCGCTGGCAATGGTCTTGCCATCTTCCGTCACGTCTTCAATGGTGTCATGCTTTTCCACGTGGGCGATGATGCCCTTGATTTCGGCTTCGCCGTAACCGAGCCGGCGCAGGGCGTCGGGCACGCCGCGGTTGACGATCTTGAGCATGCCGCCGCCGGCGAGCAGCTTGTATTTCACCAGGGCGATGTCGGGCTCAATGCCGGTGGTGTCGCAATCCATGAGGAAGGCGATGGTGCCGGTGGGCGCGAGCACGCTGACCTGGGCGTTGCGGTAGCCGTTTTCCGTGCCGCGTTCCAACGCGCGGTCCCAGATGTGCCGGGCTTCTTCCTTGAGGTAATTGAATTCGGCGCTGGGCTGGATCTGTTCCACCGCCTCGCGATGCTTGCGGATGACGCCGCGCATGGACGCCACGTTGTCGGCGGCCACGGTCTTGGAGACGCCGGCGCAGCGGGCATCGGTGTAACCCTTGAACGGCCCCATGGCGCCGGCGATTTCCGCCGACTGTTCGTAGGCGTGGCCGGTCATGATGGCGGTGATGGCGCCGGCGAGCGCGCGGCCTTCATCGGAATCGTACGGCAGGCCGTAGCTCATGATGAGCGAGCCGAGGTTGGCGTAGCCGAGGCCGAGGGTGCGGAAAATGTGCGAGTTCTCGGCAATTTCCGGAGTAGGATAGCTGGCGTTGTCCACCAGGATTTCCTGCGCGGTGATGAAGATGCGCACGGCGGCCTTGAAGCGTTCCACCTCGAACCGGCCGTCCTCGCGCTTGAACTTCATGAGGTTCAGCGAGGCGAGGTTGCAGGCGGTGTTGTTGAGGAACACGTATTCGCTGCACGGGTTGGTGGAATGGATGGGTTCCGTGCCCTGGCAGGTGTGCCAGTTCTGGATGGCGCCATCGTACTGCATGCCGGGGTCGCCGCAAATCCAGGTGCCTTCGGCCACCTTGTCGAGCAGCTTGGAGGCGTCCTTCTTTTCCAGCGGCTTGCCGGTGGTGACGGTGCGCGTCCACCATTCCTTGCCGGTGGTGGCGGCGGTCATGAATTCGTCGCTTACGCGGACGGACAGGTTTTCGTTCTGGTACATGACGCTGCCGTAGGCGTCGCCGTTGTAGGAGCCGTCGTAACCCTGTTCGATCAGCGCCCAGGCTTTCTTTTCCTCCTTCTGTTTGGCGTCAATGAATTCCTCGATGTCGCCGTGCCAGTCGCGCAGGGTGTTCATCTTGGCGGCGCGGCGGGTTTTGCCGCCGGACTTCACCACGTTGGCCACCTGGTCATAGACTTTCAGGAAGCTCATCGGGCCGCTGGGCCGGCCGCCGCCGCTCAATTTCTCGCGGCTGGAGCGGATGGGCGTGAGGTCCGTGCCGGTGCCGGAACCGAATTTGAAGAGCATCGCCTCGCTGTGGGCGAGGTGCATGATGGATTCCATGTCGTCCTTGACGGACTGGATGAAGCACGCGCTGCCTTGGGGATATTCGTACTGGGTCTTGGCGCGTTCGGCCATGCCGGTTTTGGGATTGTAAAACCAGTTGCCCTTGGACGATTTGTTGCCGACGCCGTATTGGGCGTGGAGGCCGACGTTGAACCACACCGGTGAATTGAACGCGCCATATTGGTTCACGCACAGCCAGGTCAGTTCATCGTAAAACACCTCGCCGTCGGCCTTGCTAAAATAACCGTCCTTCACGCCCCAGTCGGCCATGGTGCGGCAGATGCGGTGGATGAGCTGGCGCACCGAGGTTTCGCGCTCGGGGGTGTTTTGTTCGCCGTAAAAATACTTGGAAACCACCACCTTGGTGGCGAGCACCGACCAGGACTTGGGCACTTCCACGTTGTCCTGCTTGAAGATCACCTTGCCGGCGTCGTCGGTGATTTCGGCGGTGCGGCGGTCCCATTCCATCTGGTCAAACGGCTTGACCCGCGGGTTGCTGAACACGCGTTCGACGGGCAGAGATTTCCGGGACGTCCGGCCGCCGGGCCGGGTGGTACGGGAACGGGCCGCCGAGGAGGTGCGCCGGGCGCTTTTGGGGGACGCAGACAGCAAGGGGTCGCGGGCATCAATCATGGAGTTACCTTTCGGACGTTGAGATTTAAATTTAGAGCAAAGTCCCGACCGCCTCATAGAACATAAGACCAGTCGGGAAAAAAGCCATTTTTGCCCAAAATTGGCGGTTTTTACCCTGAATTGAAATCGAACAAAACCACCATTAAATGGACAACAGCGCAACCCTAGACCCAACCTATTGTGGTGACAAGATAATTCTCCAAAAAAAGTTAATCGCCGGTTGTTCCCTAAGAAAATCCCCCAAAATCAGGCCAAAAATGTCACATTTTTGTAACCTGTTCCCAACGGCAAAATATCCCGCGGTGAACAAAAAAAGCGACCCTCCCGGAGGGGTTTTTCTGGTACAAATTGAGCCGCAGCGGGTTCGGAATAAAAACGGCTCAGCGACGTCCTTTTTGACGTCCCGAAACGCGCTGATTTCGCTGCCGGGAAGCCGGACGCTCGGTCGCGGAACGGTTTTTTCTCGCTCCGACTTTGCCGGCATTGGGCTTGAATTTGCGGATGGGTTCCACGGTTTTGGGCCGGGCCTTGGGCACGAGGATCAGCGGGCAGCCTTCGTAGCCGAAGGCGCGCCGCATTTCGCCGCCGAGATACTTCTTGTAGCCATCGGAGAACAATTCGTCGCGGTTGACGAACAGCAAGAACGTGGGGGGCGCGAGCCGGACCTGCGTGGCGTAGAAAAATTTGAGGCGATGCCCGGCGGCACTGACGGGTTGCCGCCGTTCCACCGCGTCATTAATGGTGCGGTTGAGAATGCCGGTCGGGATTTTCTGTTGCAACTGCGCCGCCACGTAACGCACCGCCTCCAGCAGCCGCTCCAGATGAAACCCGGATTGGGCCGAGGTGAAAATCACCGGGGCGTAGTCGAGGAAGAACAGCCGCTCCTGCACCCATGCGCCGAATTCGCCGAGGGTGGTCAGCCGCTTGGCCGTGCCTTCGGTGCGCTGTTTCTGGACGCGCCGCTCAATTTCCTCCTCACGGGCGGTCCGGACATTTTCGGCCACGAGGTCCCACTTGTTGACCACCACGATGCAGGCCTTGTGGTTCTCCACAATGCAATCCGCCACCTTCTTATCCTGCTCCAGAATGCCGGCCTCCGCGTCCAGCACCAGCACGGCGATATCGCACCGCGCCACGGATTCCTGCGACCGGTTGACGCTGAAAAATTCGATGGAGTTGTCCACCCGCCGCGCTTTGCGCATGCCGGCGGTATCAATCAAAATGTATTGCTGCCGCACGCCGTCGGTTTCCACCTCAAACGGCACATCCACCGCGTCGCGTGTGGTACCGGGAATGGGGCTGACGATCACGCGTTCCGATTGCGTGAGCGCGTTGATGATGGAGGATTTGCCCACGTTGGGCCGGCCCACGATGGCAATCTTCAAGGGGGCGGGCGGGCGGTTGCCGGCGGCTGGGGGGACATCACCAGACTGCTCCGGGTCGACCGCCGGCAAACTTTCGGGGGCAACTTCCGGGAGCAACGCCACGGCCGCGTTCATCAAAGGCTCGATGCCCAATCCATGGATGGCGCTGACCGGGAAAAGTTGTTCGAAGCCCAGCGCGGCAAACTCATCCATGTGCTTTTCGGCGGCATAGGTGTCGGCCTTGTTCACCGCCACCAGCACCGGTTTGCCGCCGCGGTGCAGCCGCTGTGCCACCTCGCGGTCCAGCGGCGAAATGCCATCCTGCACATTGACGACGAAGATGATGCTGCTGGCGGCGGCCAGGGCCAGTTCCACCTGTTCGAGCGCCGCCTTGATGATGACGTCGTCGGATTTCTCGCGCCGGAGCAGGCCGATGCCGCCGGTGTCCACCAGGGTGAACGGCCGGCCCCGCCACTCCGCCTCGGCGCTCACGCGGTCGCGGGTGACGCCCGGTTCGTCATGGACGATGGCGATGCGTTTGCCGACGATGCGATTAAACAGCGCGGATTTGCCGACATTGGGCCGGCCCACGATGGCGATTAAACCTGACATTCCGGCAGGATGGCGCAGTTTGCGCGGCGGTGAAAGGCAAAAGCGTCCGGCTACGGGTTGGCCCGTCGCAGATCGCGCTTGGCGCGGCGAATCCACACCCGGTCGCGCCGGCGCTGATAGGGCGGGGCGAACTGGTCATCCTTGATGACTTCCAGCAATTGCACCCGGGCCAGGTCCGGCTGGTTTTTGGTGAGGTACAGCTCCGCCAGTTGCACCTTGGCGCGGGGATAGGAATGTTGCTCGACCAGATGCTGCCAGTAGAGCAGGGCATTGTCCGGCTCGCCCAGGGCGGTGAGTGTTTCCGCAAGTGCCATCATGCTGTGACCATAATCATGGTCGGGCTTTTCCCGCATCACGCCTTCCAGCAGGGGCCGGGCCTCGGCAAACTTCTTCTGCCGCAGCAGGCATTGCCCCAGATGCGCCCGGGCATCAATGTCCTGGGGATCCCGTTCCAGCGCGGCGCGGTAGCAGGCCTCGGCCAGGACGAGTTTGCCCTTCTGGAAATAGATGTCGCCCAGTTGATAATGATGCACCGCGTTGTCCACGTGGTGAATCTTCTCCTGCAATTCGCGGATGCGTTTGCGGCTGTGCTTGCCGGGCAGTTCGAATCCCCGGGTGAGCGAGCCCGAGGCCCGGTATTCATAGAAAAAATACCAGACGGAACCGAGGCCGGGCAAAAGGAAGATGATTACGGCCCAACCCCACGAGCCGTTGCGGATGGCATGCACCAGCATCCACAACTGGAACAGGGCAAAGGGTACCATCCACACCAGGTCTCCCCAACTATCGGCATTTAAGAGTTCCAGAAATCCCAGGCTGGCCATGACTGCCACCGTAGGCAATGCGCCGGAGGGCGGCAACCGAAAATTTGGCAGCGCCGGATAATGGTTCCGGCCGATGGCGAAATCCCACCTTGTTTTTGGCCGGTTTGCCGGTATTCTCCCGCGACTCTGCGTCCATGCAAAAAACGCTTGTCATCGTACCCACCTACAATGAGCGGGAAAACCTTCCGCGCGTGGTGCAGCGGCTGTTGGCACTGCCGGTGACGGTGGACCTGCTCATCGTGGACGGCAACTCCACCGATGGCACGGGCCAGGTCGCCGATGAACTGGCCGGCCAGCATTCGCAGGTGCAGGTGCTCCACGAAAAGAAAAAGAGCGGGTTGGGCCGCGCCTACCTGGCCGGGTTCAAATGGGCGCTGCAATGCAACTACGAGTTCATCTTCGAGATGGACGCGGACATTTCCCATAACCCTGACGACATCCCGGCCTTCCTCCAGGCGGCCACCGATCAGGATGCCGACCTCGTTCTGGGCTCGCGCTACGTGAATGGCATTCGCGTCATCAACTGGCCACTGGGCCGGCTCATGCTCAGCCGCTTTGCCGGCAAGTATGTAAAAGTCGTCACCGGCATGCCTTTCACCGATCCCACGGGCGGGTACAAATGCTTCCGCCGCCGCGCGCTGCAATCCATGGACCTGGATGCCGTCCGGTCGGATGGCTACGGCTTTCAAATTGAAATGACCCACCGGCTCTGGCGCACCGGAGCGAAGATTGTGGAAGTGCCCATCATCTTCACCGACCGGGTGCACGGGCAGTCCAAGATCACCGGCCAAATCATCCGCGAAGCATTCTGGATGGTCTGGCGGTTGTGGCTGCAAAACGGCCTGCGGCGCTCGCCGCGGGTGAAGCCCGCCGGCTGCGGTTGCGGGTGCCATCATCACCACTAATTTCAAAACTGCGCGGCTAGTTTTTCAGTGGTTATGCCCGCCCTCACCCCGGCCCTCTCCCCGGGAGAGGGAGTGCAACGCGCGCCGCTTTTTTGGACAAACATATCGCGGGAAAGGTTCCCGTTGCTTTGGATGTCTTAAAACGTACCAAGGTAAAAAATCCTCTCCCGAGGGAGAGGACTTAAGGTGAGGGCGGGCTATAAAACTGACTTTTCTCCGGGCACACGACCCTCCGCGCCATTGAACGCGCGCTCCAGTTTTGCTCGACTTTTGACGGGTAAAATCCAAAATCTTATCAGGCTGTAGCGGAAAACCAGCCGATTCATCAAAAACCGCATGACCGATTCTTTGTATAATTTCGCCGCGCGTTTGCGCGAATTCATTGCCGCTACGGCTGGCCGTTTTGGAGCCGCTTCGCCGCTTCACGCACAAGATGAAGTGGCTTTTGCCACCTTGGCCCTGGAGCTCTTTGCATTGCAATTCGCGCACAATCCCGCTTACCGGAAAATCTGTGAGGCGCGCGGGGTGGCGTTGGCGACCGTGACGCACTGGACGCAAATTCCCGCCGTGCCAACCGCCGCGTTCAAGGAGTTGGAACTGACCTGCCTGGCGCCGGAGCAACGTACTGCGGTGTTTCACTCCAGCGGCACCACGGAGCAGCGTCCCAGTCGGCATTTTCATTGTGCGGAATCGCTCGCTTTGTACGAGACCTCCGCCCGGGGCTTTTTCAACGCGCATTATGCGCCGGAGCTACGCCCGTTGATCCTGACACCTCCGCCGGAGCAGACTCCGCATTCATCGCTGGTACACATGTTTGAGATGATCCGGCGCGACCGCAACCAGCCGGCCAGCGCCTTTGTCGGCGCGCTCGCGGCTGACGGCTCGTGGGTGTTGAATTTGGAACGGGCCCAGGCGGACCTGGCACAGGCCATTTGCGATGATACTCCGCTGCTGCTGCTCGGCACGGCCTTTTCGTTCGTTCATCTGCTGGATGCCTTGGCGGAACAAAATCTCAAGTTTCGCCTGCCGACTGGCTCGCGCGTGATGGAGACGGGTGGTTACAAGGGGCGTTCCCGCACCCTGCCCAAAGCGGAGTTGCACGCGCTCATCTCCGACCGGCTCGGCGTGCCGCCGGCGCACATCGGCTGCGAATACGGCATGAGCGAGCTGAGTTCCCAAGCGTACGATACGGGGAAACTCGGCGAGCCAACGTACGGGGAGCGCAGTTTTCATTTCCCGCCGTGGGCGCGGGCCCAACTCATCTCGCCGGAAACCGGGCGCGCAGTGGCGGTTGGCGAAACCGGGCTCATCCGTATCGTGGATCTGGCGAATGCGGTTTCGGTCCTGGCCATTCAAACCGAGGACCTGGGGGTGCGCCACCCCGGCGGATTTAAACTTTTGGGCCGGGCGCAATTGGCCGAATCGCGGGGTTGCTCATTAATGCCCGCTGCTTAAATTATTCGCCATGAACCTGCCGAGCTATTTTTTTGCCGACCTGCCGCCCGAGGCCGAACTCACGCCCACCATGATCACCGAGGCGTGCCAGGCGTTGAAGCGCAACCGCGAGAAGTATCTGGCGGCGCGTTCCACGCCCAGCCTGGTGAACCTGCTCGGCGAACTCGGGGCGGAATGGCGGCTGCCGGATTTTCCCTATCGCAAGCTGGCGCTCGAACAGGGGCCGGCCCTGACCGGTTTTTCCTCCGCCACGTTGGAGCACGGCCTGGACGCATTTTTTCAAGAACTCACCGCCGACAATCTGGAAGCGTTGCTCGTGCAGGAACTGGGCGAGGGCAGCCGGCTGGACAAATTTGCCGCCGCCGAGGCGGAGTCCGGGGCACGCCGCCAGGCGCTGGCCCGGGGCCCGGAACTGCTGGCGCATGTTGCGGCGGGCAACCTGCCCAATCCCGCCTGGATGAGCCTGGTTCTGGGCGTGCTGACCCGGTCCGCACAATTTATGAAATGCGCCAGCGGGGCGTCGTATCTGCCACGCCTGTTCGCTCATTCATTGTATGAAATGGACAAGAAACTGGGCGCGTGCCTGGAAATCGCCGAATGGCGCGGCGGCAATTTGGCCGTGGAGGCGGCGCTGTTTGCCGAGGCGGATTGTGTAACGGCCACCGGCGGCGATGCGGCGCTGGCCGAAATCCGTTCCCGGCTGCCGGCTGACGTGCGTTTCTTGGGTTACGGCCACCAGCTCAGTTTCGCTTACATCACCGCGGCGGCGTTTGCCGGCGGGCGGCTGGCGAACACCGTGGAGCAGGCGGCGGTGGATGTGGCGGCGTGGGACCAGCAGGGCTGCCTTTCGCCGCACGTCATCTACGTGGAGACTGGCGGCAATGTGATGCCGGAACGTTTCGCCGCGCTGCTGGCAGAAGCGTTGGAACGGCGCGAAGCTGTGATGCCGCGCGGTACATTGTCCCCCGAAGTTGCGGCAACCATCGCGTCGCGGCGCAGCCTGTACGAAGTCCGGTCCGCCCACGCCCCGGAAGATACGAAACACTGGTGCAGCACCGGCTCCACGGCGTGGACGGTGGTTTTTGAATCCGACCCGCGCTTCCAGCCGTCGTGCCTGAACCGCTTCATCTACGTGAAGGGCGTAAAGAATTTGACCGAGGCCTTGCAGGCGGCGGATCCGGTGCAAGGGCAGGTTTCCACCGTGGGCCTCGCAGCCCCTGCCGCCCAGGCGGCGGAGTTGGCGCCAGAACTGGCGCGCTGGGGCGTGAGCCGGGTTTGCCCGCTGGGGAAAATGCAGCACCCGCCGCTGGCCTGGCGGCACGATGGCCGCCCCGCGTTGGGTGACCTCATCACGTGGACCGATTTGGAGGTGTGAAGCCTCCCCCGATTTTTTATGAAAATGGAATTACGGAAGACCTTTCAATTTGAGGCGGCGCATTTGTTGCCGCTGTTGCCCAAGGCGCACAAATGCCGGCGGCTGCACGGTCACAGCTTCGTGGTGGAAGTGGTGGTGGCGGGAGAATGCGACGCCAAGCTGGGCTGGTTGATGGATTACGCGGACATCTCGGCGGCGTTCAAACCCATCTGGGAAAAGCTCGACCACCGCTATCTCAATGAAGTGCCCGGACTGAAAAACCCCACCAGCGAAGTGCTGGCCGCGTGGATCTGGAAGCGCCTCAAGCCCGCCCTGCCGTTGCTCACGGAAATTGTGGTGGCCGAAACCTGCACCGCCCGGGCGGTTTATCGCGGGGAGTAGCCGGCGGTTTCCGCATCTGCATCCTTGAACTTGCCGGTGGCTTGGCTTACATCAAACGCGTGCCGACCAAAGTCATTGCCGTTGCCAACCAGAAAGGGGGCGTGGGTAAAACCACGACCACCATCAACCTCGCCGCCTGCCTCGCGGCCATGGGCCAGAAAGTCCTGTTGCTGGATTTGGACCCGCAGGCCAATGCCACCAGCGGCCTGGGCCTGGAAAAGCTGGAGGGCGGCAGCGCCTACCGGCCCTTGATGGGCGAGGGCAGTTTGGCGGAAAAGATCAAACCCACAGCTTACGAACGGCTGGAGATTATCCCCAGCGAAGTGGATTTGTGCGGCGCGGACATCGAACTGGCGCGGCTGGACAATCATCTGCACCGCCTGCGGAACGCACTGCAACCCGTCCGCGACAACCATGGTTACGACCTGGTGCTCATTGATTGCCCGCCGTCGCTGGGCATTCTCACGCTGAACGCCTTTGCCGCCGCGGATTCGGTGCTGGTGCCGTTACAGTGCGAGTATTATGCGCTGGAAGGCATCTCCATGCTCAACCGCATCATCGCCCAAATCCACGATGCCGGCGCGAACCCGCACCTGGCATTGTTCGGCATTGTGATGACGATGTACGACGGCCGCACCAAGCTTTCGCAGCAGGTGGTGGACGAGGTGCGCCAGCATTTTGGCACGACGATTTTTGAAACGCTGATTCCCCGTACCACCCGGCTGGCCGAGGCGCCCAGCTTTGGCAAGCCCATCATCTATTACGACCGGTCCGGGCCCGGCGCGGCGGCGTACGAGTTGCTCGCCCAGGAAGTGCTGACGCGGTTGCAGCCGGCGGCGGTGTAAGACCCGGCGTTTTTCCTCCCCGCCCTGACGGAACGCGGCTATGCTGCCGCCACATGGCAATCATTGGCCAACGCAACCTGCTCTCCATCGTGAGGGCCGCCACGCCCGGACTCTATTTGGAGGGGGGCGAACTCGGGGAGATTTTGCTGCCCGGCCGGTACATCCCGGCGGATCTGGCGCCCAAGCAAAA
>DATJIU010000301.1:0-3696 GCA_035492855.1 Dongiaceae bacterium
CGCCGTCGCCATGACCGGCATCATTCTGTACCGCCGCTACACCGGCCTGAGTCAGGGCAAGGCGGCGCTGCTCTGGTTGCTGGGAGTGGCGCTGACCGTGGGATTTGTCATCTATGAGCAGCAACAAAACGAAACCCACAATTACCGCAATATATTTGGCGGCCCCATCTCGTTGAGTTGCCTGGCGTGTGCCATCGGATTGCCGTTGCTGGGGCTGCCATTTCTCGTGCGATTGCACCGCAAATGGATTGGTGGCCAGGTGACGGAGGCAGAAAAGCTGCCGGGCAGTGCCGGCGTACGGGCCTGGCTGGGCGCGGGCAATATCATCTGCGCCGCGTTGCTGGCCATCTGCCTAAATCAGTTGTTCGGCGTGAGCTTTCTGGCAGCGACCACCCTGACCTTTGGCTTGTTACTCATCTATCCGCTCTTGATGCTGGCGACCGATCCCGCCGCGACCACCCCGGCGGCACCGGGTGAAGACCTGTCGCACGAACGGGAAAAGGTGCTGCAATTGTTGGAGTCGGGCCGGATCACGGCGGAGGAAAGCGCGGAATTGCTGAATGCCCTTGGCCAGAGCGTGCCGGCCCGGCCGCCGGCGCCAAAGGAAATGGAAATGACGCCGCAGCGAAAACTCGTGCTGCTGGGAGCGGCACTGTTGTTAATCGGATTTTTTCTGCCGTGGTTCAGTATCAATCTCAATGCCGAAGTCACCGCGGCACAGGAAGTCATTCAACAGCAATTGCCACAAATGCCGAATATGCAATTCAACGTCCCGCAGTTGGCCAGCACCACTCGGGTTACCGGCGGCGACATCGGCCATGGCCTGGGCTGGTGGGTGTTGCTGTTGGGTATTGCCGCCGCCATCCTGCCCTTCTTTGCCACCAACCTGAATGGGCCCATGCAGAAGAAGGTAATGCTGGCTTGCCTGGGTGTGGGGGCCGTCATCCTGGTTTACCTGTTTACCAATAACCTGCGCTTTATCAGCATTGGAATCCTGGCCGGACTGGCCGGTTACGCGCTGGAGTTAATTGGTACGTTGCGGGAACGGTCCCCCCTGCAGTAAGCCGTCGCATCGGCCAATTCAAATTTCGATGAGCGTAATTTCCGGCCGGCAGTTGAACCGCACCGGCAGAGGATACCAGCCGATACCGGGGTTCACATACAGCGGCCCTTGCGGAAGCTCAAACCGTCCGAGGTCATATTCATCCACCAGAAAAGGCACGAAGGGCGCACCGTAAAACGGAATCCGCACCTGGCCGCCATGCGAATGGCCGGCGAGCATGAGGTCGAATTGCTGGTCGCCCAGCCGCTTGACCCAGGCCGGGTAGTGCATCAGCAAAATATTTTTGCCCCCCGCCTGCACCGCCACCCGGGGCTGAACAAAATAGCGGCAGGTGATACCGATGAGGTTGATGGTGTCCTGGGCAACCAACCGGGTTTCGTCCAGCAGCCAGCCGCCGCCCGTGGCGGCAAAGCATTCCTGAATGGGCGCAAATGACACGCGGCTCCAATAGTCGTGATTGCCAGGAACGCCAAACAGCGGCGCCTTAATGCCGGCCAGCAGTTCCAGCGCCTCCGGCAGATAGCGGCCTTCCTCGATGATGTCGCCCGTGAAACAGACAAACTCCGGCCGCAGCGAATTGATGGTGGCCACCACCGATTGCAAATATGCCCGGTCGCCCTTGTAATGGATGTCAGTGAAATGGACGAAGCGATGCGCGGGCGCCGTTTTGCCGACGCGCAGTTGGCGCACCTTCACCCAGCCGGGTTCCACCCAGTGGGTGTAGGCCGCCAGTCCCAGCGCCCCGGACAGCAGGGTGCGACGGATAAATTTGCGGCGGCTGAGCGGGCGAAACGTCACAGGGTTTTGATGCCTGCTTCCCCGTTTCGTTCGGAAAAACCGGGCGGTCAGCGGATAAATTTTTCCAGCGAGGCGAACAGCGCCGCCGCATCCTTCAGATGCGTGCAGTGGCCCACGCCGCTGACCAACCCGAAACCGCTGCCGTAGGCCGCCCCGTTCACCACGCAGGCGTCGGTGTCGCAATCCGTCAACTGGTCCTCAGCTTTCTGAATAACATCCTCGTGATCGCCCTCCACCTCGTATTTCCAGCCGACGAGGCGCGCCCGGGGAAACCAGCCGCGCAGTTCGGTGATGAGTTTGGGCGTGGGCACGAGTTCGGCGAGCAGAGTGCCCTGCCGGGTGGAGATTTTGCCGGACTTGATTTCCGTAAGCTCGCCCGTGGGCGACCGCAGCCAGACCTTGCCAAAGGTGAAATCGCTGACAGCGGCGACGTGGAACACCGCATCGACCTCGTCCCCGCCCAGCGCCTGCAATTGTTCGCCGAGGTTGGCGGTGGTATTGAACGGGAGCACCTTGGCCGCCTGGCGTTCGCCGGGATGCGTGGCGCCTTCGCCAATCAACAGCGTGGCGGTGTGGCCGTGGGCGGTCAGGAAATTGGCCAGGTCAATGCCCAGTTTGCCGGTGGAGAAGTTGGTCAGCCGGCGGACGTTGTCCAATTTTTCGTACGTCGGTCCCGCAGTGACGATGCAGTTCATGATTTTTCCCAGATAGGGTGCCTCGCTTGACTGAAGGATAACACATCTCCCGGCGGGGACGCAATCGGCATCCATTGGCTTCAATCGGCATCAATCGGAGCGCACGGCGTAACCCGGCGCGGGCCCGCGGGCGGCATCATGCACCGCCCAAAGGTTCAACGGCCAAAGTATGTTGCCATACTTGATGAACCGGACGCTGCCATCCACAAAAGCATAATTGGAACCGCCGGAACCGGCGTTCTGGCCGGTGCCGTTGTGGCGGCTGCGGTCCAGGCGGAACAGGTCGTTGCCCTCCCCTTCCCCGGAATACTTTTCCAGCAGGTCCATGTAGAAATCCCCCACGGAGGTAATCTTTTCGCCGAACATCACCGTTTCGGACGGATGCAGCACCTGATTTTCCTTCATTGCCGCCTTGCTCTCCCCGGCCATGTAAGCAGTCATTTCGGCGGCGCTCAGGGTCTCGTTCATGTAATCGTTCCAGGCGTTGATGAGGTAACTGCGGGGCGCGGCTTCGGCGGGATAATGCACCGGATCCTCACCATAGGTCACCGGGTTGCCGTGTTCGTTCGGACATTGCAGCAACTTCAGATTCTTATAGCTGTCGCGCAACAAGGTGGGCCAGCGGTCCACATTCTGCCGCGGCGGGTAGGCGCCGGAGTTGTCCGTGGCATACATCATTATCGAGAGGTCCAGCTGGCGCAGATTGTTGACGCAGGAAATTTTGGTGGCCTGCGCCTTGGCGCGGTTGACCGCCGGCAGCAGCATGGCGGCGAGAATGGCAATGATGGCGATGACGACGAGGAGTTCAATGAGGGTAAACCCGCCGGGTGGGCGGGGGGCGAACCTTCCGCTCCCTTGCGATCTGTCGGTGTTCATAAAAACGATCCGGGAGGAATGTGAATATGTGACTTCACCTCTATTAAGACTTTGACTTTTCCCCGGTCAACCTCAAAGTTGGGGCAATTCAACCGGTCACAACCACTTGCATGGCCCGCCGCCGCTTCAACCTATGACGAAAAAGAGCCTGTTCCTGATTGGTCTGCTGGTCGTCCTGGCCGGCATCTATGTCGTCTATTTTACCGACTGGTGGAAGCCGAAGCATATTCACATTGCCTCCACGGTGCGGGCCAACCTGCTGGC
>DATJIU010000302.1:0-30619 GCA_035492855.1 Dongiaceae bacterium
TACGCGGCCTACATCCGCAGCAAGGGCTGGCATGCCGCGACCGCCACGGCCATCGGCCCCGACGCCGTGGAGGCCTCCGTGCAACTGGCCGGCGACGTGGCGCGGAGGTTCCCGCACGCGGTGTTCTTTGGCGGCCAACTGGTGTTCCTCAAGGAAACCTGGCTGGGCCGGTTGCTGCACAACTTCACTGTGTTTGCATTGCAACGGGAGTTCTTCCGCCAGGGCCTGCCCTTCCTCATCGTCCCCATCCGGGTGTGAGGAGGGCGGTTTGCCATCACCGGGAGGTTCATTGACTGCATCAATGCTCCTCCCGGTTTTATCAATTCACACCCCACGCCCCAAACCGGCTAGAGTGCCGCCATGAAAACGAAACGACATGGACGGGGTTGGGTGACACTGCGGCGACTGGCCTTGTGCTCCTTGACCATTGGGCTCTTCGCCGGGGTCGAGCTGCTGACCATTCATCATTGCCAGCAGGTGGTGGCAACCAGCGCGGCAGCCTGCCCGGTCGCGCCGGTGCCGGCGATGGCCAGTGCGAATCTCTCGGAACTCGCGGCATTGACCCATTGAGCCGTTTGGCCCAAGTTCTCCCGCTCATGAGTTTGAAAAAGCATGTGCCGTTTCTCCTGACCACGCTGCGGCTGGCCTTGGGCCCGGTGGCGCTCGCCGGGGCGGTCTGGGGCCTGCCCCGCCTGTGGTATGTGCCGTTGCTGGCGGCGGGACTGGGGTCGGACATTTTCGACGGCATCCTTGCCCGGCGCTGGCGGGTGGCCACCCCCACGCTACGCCGTTACGACAGCATCACGGACATCATCTATTACCTGTTCATTCTGGCCACCGCCTGGACGCTGGATCGCGCCCTCCTCATCCAATGCTGGCCCTGGATCGGCGCGCTGATAGTGGCGGAGGCAACTTGCATCACCATCAGCTTGCTCCGGTTTGGCGCGTTTCCGGCCACCCACTCGTTTCTGGCCAAGGCTTACGGACTGGGGTTGTTCGGCACGTTTGTGGCCCTGCTGGGCTTTGGCGGGCCGGCCTGGATTGTCCCCGCGCTGGGGCTGCTGGGGCTGGTGGCGGACCTGGAAATCTGCGCCATCTTGCTGCTGTCGCGCCGGGCGCCGGTGGACGTGCCTTCCGTGTTTTCACGGTGGCCGGAACGGGCCTGAGCGGACACGACTCCCGGCCGGTTCTCCATTTGGCTTCCTAATCTTGCTTGATTACCACACGGCGTTCGCTGATGCTCCTGCGCTTTTAACGGAAGCAGCGCCGTATGTTTCACCGCCGGATCACCAACACCTGTTTTGTGCTCGAAGGAATCAACTCCTTCGCTTCCACGTGCTTTTTCTATTACCTGCCATTCCTGTTGCGCAATGAGTTTGGTTTTGGCAACCGGAATAATCTCTGGGTCACGGCGCTGCACGGGTTCGTTTACATCTTTGCCGCCGGCTACGGCGGCCGGTTCGCCCAAAAATACGGCTACTTCACCGCGCTGCGGCTGGGGTTTGCCGGCATGACCGTAATGATGGTGGCCGGGAGCTTTTTCACCCATTCCCTGCCGGGTCTGCTGATCACCTTGGCAATATGGACATTTCTGTTGTGCCTGACCTGGCCGGCGCTGGAGGGGTTGATCAGTGAAGGCGCTGACGCCCGCACATTGCCGCGCCGGATTGGCATTTACAATGTCGTGTGGGCGGCCACTTCCGCGCTGGCCTATTTTGTCAGCGGCGCTTTGCTGGACAAATTTGGACCTAAGAGCCTGTTGCTGCTACCGGCGGTCATGTTCTTCGTGCAATTCCTGGTGGTGGCCGGCTGGGGGCGGGAAGTGCGGCATACTCCGGCGCCAGCTCCCGCCGCCCCGGCGGCGCCGCATCCGGATCCCGTCGCCTACAAACAACCGGTGCGCCCGGCGATCTTTCTCAAGATGGCCTGGCTGGGCAATCCCTTCGGGTACATCGCCAGCTATACACTGCTCACCATCATGCCGCAGCTTGCCCACCGGCTGGGACTCTCCGTCACGCTCGCGGGACTATTTTGTTCGACGTGGCTGTTTGCGCGTCTGGCCACGTTCTTCCTGCTCTGGTTTTGGACCGGCTGGCACTATCGGTTCCGCTGGCTGCTGACGGCATTTGTCACGCTCATCGCCATGTTTGTGGTCCTGGCGCACGCGCAAAACCTGTGGGTGCTGGTGCTCGCCCAGATCGGGTTTGGCGCAGCCTTGGGACTGCTGTATTACTCCTCGCTCTTCTACTCCATGGACGTGGGCGAGACGAAGGGTGAACACGGCGGCATTCATGAAGCTTTCATTGGCGCGGGCATTTTTGCCGGGGCCGGCGTGGGCGCCACGGCTCTGCAACTTTCTGCGGACCGGCCCGATGCGGGAGTGCTGGCGGTCACCGCCCTGCTCTTGTGTGGCTTGGGCGGTTTGATTGGTTTGCGGCTCAAAAAATGAGGCCGCGCCCCCGGCGGGACTGCACACTTGATAAATTCCCGCCGTGTGTTCATTCTGACAGGGATAACGGAAATTAAATTATGTCATTACTTGCAGGCAAACTCGGTATCGTCTTCGGTGTTGCGAACAAGCGTTCCATCGCCTGGGCCATCGCCCAGGCTTGGGCCAAGGAAGGCGCCAAACTGGCCTTCACCTATCAGGGCGAACGCGTCAAGGAAAACGTGGAGGAACTCGCCGGCACTTTCGGCGCCGACACCCTCATCATGCCCTGCGACGTCACCAAGGATGAGGACATTGACCGGGTTTTTGCCGAGGTGGGTCAGAAATTTGGCAAGCTGCACCTGATGCTGCATTCCGTGGCGTTCGCCCCCAAGGCCGCCCTGGAAGGCAAGTTCGTGAACACCAGCCGCGAAGCGTTCCGCATCGCGCACGACGTGAGCGCCTATTCACTGGTCGCCCTGTCCCGGGCCGCCGCACCCTTGATGCCCGAGGGCGGCAGCATTATTGGCATGAGCTATTACGGCGCGGAAAAGGTGGTGCCGCACTACAATGTAATGGGCGTGGCCAAGGCCGCGCTGGAAGCCAGCACCCGCTACCTCGCTTACGATCTCGGCCCCAAGAAAATCCGGGTCAACTGCATCAGCGCCGGCCCGGTGAACACCCTAGCCGCCCGCGGTATCGCGGGATTTTCGGAAATGCTCAAGCAATACGAACTGCGCTCCCCGCTGAAACGCAATCTCATCCCCGAGGAACTTGGCGCCACCGGCACCTTCCTGGCCAGCGACGGCGCGGCCTGCATCACCGGCCAGGTGATCTACGTGGACGGTGGCTATTCCATCATGGGGATGTAATTCCCGCGAGGGAATATCGCCCCTATGCGCCCGAAATAGTACCGGCAGCGCCGGCGTTATTTCGGGCGAATCATTTCAAAACGGTCGCGCGTTTTGCAGTACCAATGCGGCGACGCCATGCGGCCGATCAGAAATAACTGGTCGCTGCGGACCCGGCGGGTTTGCGCGTCAAAGAATTCATCACGCAGGTGGACGCGTTTGACCACGCCGATCACCACGCGGTTGTTCCCGATGTTCAGCGTGCCCCACTCGGTGCACTCCAGACTCACCGGCGCCTCGGCAATGCGCGGCGGTTTGACCAGCGACGCCGGCACGGCGGTCAGACCGGCGGCGGTCAGTTCATTTTCCCCGTAAGGCAGCGAGGCGGCGCACTGGTTCATGGCCTCGGCGATGCTTTCATCCACCAGGTTCACCACAAATTCGTGCATGGCACGGACGTTGAGCGCGGTGTCCTTGGGCGTGCCGTCATCGCGGTCGCCGGGGGCGAAGGCCACGATGGGCGGATTGGCGCCCATGGCATTGAAGAAGCTGAACGGCGCGGCGTTCACCCGGCCGTCCGGGCTGAGGCTCGTCACCAAAGCGATGGGCCGGGGCGTTACCAGGCTGGCGAGGATGGCGTAGGCCCGGTCGGCGTATTCTTTTTCCAGGTCAAGTTCCATGAAAGCGACAATACCGGGCAGCGGAACCATTGCAAGCCACGACGCTAGCGCGATAGAAACCTCATCCGGCAATCCGGGTGAACCGCGCCACGTAAGCTCCGTCCACGCCGTCGGCAAAAGGCGTCAATTGGCGTTCGGCTTCCAGTTTGTAACCGGGATGCGCGGCGAGAAATTCCCGGACGACTTCAAAATTCTCCTCCGGCTCCAGGCTGCAGGTGCTGTACACCAGGCAACCGCCGAGCTTCACGGCCACCGCCGCGGTTTGCAGAAGGCCCAACTGCGTGGTGCGCAGCCGGGTAATTTCGCCGGGTTGAATCCGCCAGCGCAAATCCACCCGTCGCCGCATGACGCCGGTGTTGGAACACGGCGCGTCCACCAGTACGCGGTCGAACAGTTTTATCTCGCCCTCATTCATGTTGAGCTCCACACAGGTCACCCCCAGCCGGGTGCAGTTCTCCCGGACAAGTTCCAATCGCGCCGCGGACACATCCCTCGCTTCGATGTTTCCCCGGTTCTGCAAGAGTTGCGCGATAAAAGTGGTTTTGCCGCCGGGCGCGGCACAGAGGTCGAGCACCGTTTCGCCCGGTTGCGGGTTGAGTTCCCGCACCGCCAGCAGCGTGCTGGGGTCCTGCAGATAAAACCAGCCGTCCAGGAAACTGCCCAACTGGGTGAGTGGCGGATGCGATTTCAGTTCAAAGACCAGGTTTTCGCCGGTCCAGTCGCGGGTAAAAAAGTCATAGCCCACCCCTTCGGCCCGCCAGCGTTCCAATAGGGCCGCCGCAGCGGCATCAGCAGTGGTCGCCGCCACGCCTTCGCCTTCCGGGCCAGCCTGGTGGAACTTGAGCAGGTTCACCCGCGCATAAGTTTTTGGAGGCTGGTTATTCCACTCCAGCAGCAGCCGGGCCGGATCAGCCCCAAACTGACGGAACCATTTTTCCACCAGCCATTCGGGCTGCGACCAGCCGAGTGCGGGCCGGGTGGATTTCAAATCCACCAGCAGCGCCCGGGTGGCTTCCTGCTCGCGCAAATACCCGCGCAGCACGGCATTCACGAAACCGGCCTGGGTATTGAAACCGTGGCGTTTGGCCAGTTCCACGGTTTCATTCACGGCGGCGTGGCCGGGGATGCGGTCCAGGAAAAAAATCTGGTAGAGGCCGAGTTGCAGGAGAATTTGCAGCGCCGTTTTCTGGGGCCGACCGGCGGTTTTGCGGACGATGAGCCAGTCCAAGGCGGCCTGCTGCCGGACGACGCCATACACCAATTCCTGGCACAGGGCGCGATCGGGGGCGGAAAGCCGCGTCCCCGCCAGGGCGCTTTCCAACAGATTTTCGGTGTAATCTTCACCCTTCAACCGTTCTAGCAGGACGTTACTGGCAATTTCTCTTGGTTTTTTCACGTACGGGCCTAATATGACAGCCGTTTTTTTCGACGCGAGGTTTTACGATCTTTTTTATATGAGAGAAGAATTTGAAAAAATGGCTGCGGCCGGGAAGCTGGAAGGTCGCCATGTGGAACAACTGACGCAATTGACCGCCAGTGGCTTCTGCATGCACCGCAGCTGGGGGTTTGGCCGGATCACCACGGTGGACACGGTGTTTGCCCGGTTCACCATTGATTTCCCGGGCAAGCCGGGCCATACGATGGACCTCGGGTTTGCCGCGGAACTGCTCAAGCCGATCCCCAAGGATCACATCCTCGCCCGCAAAGCCTCCGATTTGGAAAGCCTGCGCCAGCTCGCCGCCACCAATCATCTCGAACTCATCAAGGTCGTGCTCAAGAGTTTCGATGGCCATGCCACAGTGGACCAAATCCAACACGCGCTCGTGCCGGACGTCATCCGCGACGACTGGAAAAAATGGTGGGAGATGGCCAAGCGCGAACTCAAAAAGGATGGCCACTTCCAGGTGCCGGTAAAAAAGACCGAACCGGTGGCTTACCAGGCGGCGGAAGTTTCGCTGCAGGACCGCTTGCTCGGCGAATTTCGCAGCGCCAAAGGCCTCAAGGCCCGGCTCACCGCTGCTGCCGAAGTACTGAAAAACATGGCGGATTTGAGCGACAAGAAAGCCGCCGGAACCGAAGTGCTCGGGGTGCTGAACACTGAAATCGGCACGCATCAGCGCACCCAGCCCGCCGTCGCTTTGGAAGCCATTTTTGTGCGGGATGACATCCGCACCGCCGGCGACCTGCCGGCGGGCGAAGGTGAACTGAACGCCGCCGGCATCTGGTCGCAGGATACCGTCAAGTTTGGCCCGTTGCTGGAACTGCTCCCGGCGGCCAAACATCGGCGCGCACTTGATTCTTTCAAGGCGGCCAACCCCGACACCTGGCACGAAGCGGTCCAGAACAACCTCAACAACGTTTCCGCCAAGCTCTGCCGCGAGTTCGCCCAGATTCTCATTCACGAGGGCAAAATCAACGACCTCAAGGAAACCCTGGCCCGGCTCATCAGCCAGCACACCGCCAGCAGCGAACTGCTGCTCTGGCTGGCCAAGGAACGCAGCGATGTTTTCGCCGACATCCTGGGCCCGGAAGTGTTCCGCGCCATGCTCACAGCCATGGAACGCGATCAGTTCAACGAGAAACGCTCCAACCGGCTGCGTGATTTCATCCTCGATGATCAGGCGCTGCTGGTGGAACTGATTGGCTCGGCCGACTTTGAGGTCATCAAAGACCTCACCCGCGCCCTGCAACTCTCGCCGAGCTTTGACGACATGGACAAGCGCTCTCTGCTCGCGCGCATTGTCAAGAGCTATCCCGCCGTGCAATCTCTCATTTCCGGCGAACAGACCAAGCAGGAGAGTCACCTGGTGGTTTCCTGGCAGAGCCTGGAACGGCGCAAGGACGAGTATCACGACCTGGTACACAAAAAGATTCCGGCCAACTCCAAGGAAATTGCCATCGCCCGCAGCTACGGCGACCTCCGCGAAAACCACGAATACAAGGCCGCCAAGGAAATGCAGAAGCTGCTCATGCGCCGCAAAGCCGAACTGGAAGCCCAACTCGTGCGTGCCCGCGGCACGGACTTTGCCAATGTCCGCACGGATGTGGTGAGCATTGGCACGCAAGTCAACGTCACCGACCTCGCTGCGGGCCATCCGGAAAAATTCACCGTGCTCGGCGCCTGGGATTCCGAACCCGAACAGGGCATCATCAGCTACCTCACCCCCATCGCGCAGGCCCTCCTGAACCACAAGGTGGGCGACGAGGTGGAACTGGAAATGGAACACACCAAAAAGCGTTATCGCATTGATGCCATTACGCCTGCCACCGTTGCTCCCGCAGCCCAGCCGGAAGCCACGGTCTGAACGACAAAAAAGCGGCGCCCCGCAAGCCGCCGCCGGTGACCGTCAAAATATCCGCCGCGTTCCAGAGAACGCGGCGGTATCGTTTTTAAGTCTTGCCACCGAAGCTCACAAAATCGTCCACGTCCAGCACGTCAAACCAGGTGACAATGTCCTCCCGCTTCGGGGCGCACTTTTGTTGAAGTTCGTTGAAGTATTCGCGGGATTCCAAATCCGCCGGCGCGCGTTGTTCGGCCCAGGCGGACCACGCCACAATCTCCACCTCGGTCCGTTTATGCTTAGCGTGGGCCTGGATCCATTCCAGGATTTCCCAGTCGCCTTTGCCGGTGGCGAGTTCCTGTTTCAAGGCTTCGGCGTCAATGCCCATAAAGTTCAGGAACCGCTGGTCCTGGGGACAATTATAATGATATTCGCCCGCCTTGCCGGCGATGGTGGCCCGCCCCTTGTCAAGAATGCGCGGGAGAATGACAAAACCGCCGAGCCGCACACGCGGGCTGCGGGGTGGTTGCTTGGTTAAATCAGGTCCGGATACAGCCATAAGAATGAATTTGATGGTTAAACGAGTTTTCCTCCGGGCGGCCCCAGCCGCCGTTAAGATGAGACAAGCAGTACCCCTCCAGCGTTCATTAGGGTGGAAAATTCTTAAAAGAAATTGCGGCAGGCCGAAGCCTGCCACAATCCCCTGTTTTCAGTTATCGGACTCCTGGCGATGGTTATTCATGCGGCTTGGCGGCCAGCGGCGACGTCCCTGGCGCCACAGGGTCCGGCACATGATTGGCGATGGGCGGAATGCTCCGGAGATAGGCAAAAATGGCGCGAAGATCGTCATCGCTCAAACCGGCCAGACCCCGCCAGGGCATGGGCGGCAGGATGTCGCGTCCGCTGCCCATGTGTTTGCCCGTGCGCATGGCTTGAATGAACATGTCTTCGGTCCAGATGCCCAGCCCGGTATTGGCGTCGGGCGTGAGATTCGCTGCGTAACTGATACCCCACGGGCCGGCCCACGCCGTCATCCCGGCGGTGGCGGCAAACCATGGGCCAGGTTTCAAATCTGGAGGTGGCAATTTCAGGTTTTCGGGATGGCCGGACAACATCCGGCTCAGATCCGGCTCGGGACCGTGATCGGTCATTTTCAGCGGCGTATGGCAATCCATACAGCCGCCAAATAACACCAGATATTTACCTCGCTCCAACTGTCCCGCCGCTTCGGCGGGGCGCGGGGTGGTGGGATTGGCGGTGAGCAGCCACGTACCTCCGGCAGCGATCAAAAGGAGCGGAATAATGTATTTCATTTTCATAATTGTATTTGGTTATGGGTGGGGAACAAAGCATGAGTTACGGGGCAGCCGGACGCATGACCCGAAAGAACTGGACCGGAGCAGTCACCGGCAAAATTGCGGAGGTGACATTGGTAAATGGCAGATCGGTCCAAACCGGATGCTGCAGGTTGGTGCAGGTTTGCAATGTGTAATCGGCATAACCATCGGGCCAGCTAATCGTCACGGCGTTTGTGCCCGGGACGGGCTGGATGCTCACCGGCGGCGGAACGGTGGTATCAATTACCTGTAACACCACGCCATTGGGCTGATATGCGGGCACCAACCGCAACCCGTTGCCCAAATCGGCCCCGGTGACCGTGGCAAATTTGCCGCTGCAACCGCTGCTGGGCAGGATGAGAAAACTGTCGCCCGCATGCGGCACATATTCCGGGGCCACCACCAAGGCCAGGGTGCCATCCAGCGTAGCGTTGCCGCCAACTGCGAGGGAGCAAAACTGGTCCAGCGCTTTTAGGTGCAGTTGTAACGTTCCGGCAGCGGTCTGGGTGTAATTGCCTGTGACCGTAATCCGGCTGTTATCCGCGTTGGGAATGAAATTGGCGTCATTCACCACGCTCCCAAACAAATTGCCATTTCCCAAAATATTGCCGATATGAAACTGCATCGGCTGGGTGGACCCCAGGTCGCCGCCGGAAAGAAACAGCGTGCCGCCGAGTTGGGTGTAGCCGCCATTGCACTGCAACAGACCGTTCCACAGTACCATGGTGCTATAATTGGTCAGCGCGGGCGACAGGGTGGTTGTTCCCGCCCCGGATTTTTGCCAGTGCCCCAGATTCCGCAACGCGGCGCCGTTGGGTTGGGAGAGGGTGAACCGGTTGGAACTGGTGATGTCCACATCGCCTCCCGGCCCATTTTCAAATATCAATCCGGAACCGCCATCCAGATCTCCCCCAGCCCAGGTAAAGTTGCCGTAATTGACAATCTGCCGGCTGGCCCAGCGATGCCCGCCGTTGATCCACGAATCACCGCGCAGTTCCAGTGTCCCCGGACCATTGAGGTCGCCGTTCACACAAATCCACTGATTGGAAATGACGATGGCGTCGCTGCCGGTGAGCAGGCCGTTGGTTTGCCGCAATACGTCCAGCGCCACAGTATAACCGCTGCTCAAATCCAGCGTCCCGGCGCCGTTGAATTGAACCGCGGCTCCAAGGTGCGGTCGGCTGGTGGTGGTGATAAACCGGAGGGCACCGCCTTTCAGCGTTACCCCGGCCGCCGCCCGAAAAGCGCCCGCATTGGTGATGGTACCATTTTCCAAAATGACCGCTCCCTCGCCATCCAGCGATCCCAAAGCGGTGAGTTGATGATTTCCAGCGGAAAAGATCATCGTGGCCCCGGCATCCACGGCCAAGGTCCCCTGGTTGGTCACCACCCCGTTAAATTGCAACGCGCCGCTGGCCACCTCGGCCAGGCCGTCGTTGAAAACAATTGCGCTCATCAGGCTCGTGCCGGAGCCCGCGGATTTTAGAAAGGCCCCGTGATTGTCAAAATACCAGCCGCCACTCCAGCCCGTCTGCCAATTCCCGGCATAACTCAGATTCAAGCTGCCGCCAGCCAGATTGACAAACCGGCCACCCTCGCCCCCGGTCACATCACCGGCCTGCCATTGAATCGTCCCACCATTGATCACTTCCCAACCGCGCACCGATTTGCTGCCGGTCGTCCAGAGCGAATTGCCGGACAGCTGCAATTGTCCCGTGCCTTGAAAGGTGCCACGCTGCCATTGGAAATCGCCCAGACATTGCAACGTGTCACTGCCGGTAACCAGGCCATTGGACATGACCAGCGAATTCCAGTGCAGCACTTCGCCGCTGTTGGCACCAAGCGTGCCACTGCCGGCAAAGGTGAGTGTGCTGCCCAATTGGGTGACCGTACCGGCGGGATTGAGATTCACCCTGGCCAGATTGAGCACCACCGGCCCCTGTACGTCCACCCCGCCGGAAATATCCAGCGTGCCATTGTCCAAATTCAACTGGCCGGCGCCGGTGATCGCCGAAGCCGCGTCAAACTCGTGTCGGATACCCATAAATTTCAAGGTCGCCCCCGGCTGCACCTCGTACTGTCCGCCCACATTGGTGGTATTGCCGGAAAAAACCAACTGTCCCGCCGCCGCTTCAATCTTCCCGGCATTGCGCACGGGGATCGAAATCTGGGTTTGGTTCGTGCCGTCAGATTTGCGGAAAACCCCGTTATTTTCGAATAAACTGGGCCCGCCAACATCCGCCGCAATATTGCCGTCCCCGGTGGCTTCAAATTCCCCGGTGGCGGTGTTGACAAAATGAAAGCCATCACCGGTATGCCAGTCGCCTTCGGACCAGTGGCCCATCCCGCGATTCTCCACGCGCCAGCCGTGTAACACATGGACCGTCCCGGTGACGCTCAGACTCCCCGCCAGCAAAGTGCCGGCGCCCGTCAGGTAACCATTGCCAAAATCCAAGGCCTGATTCACGGTCAACACCGGGTCATTGGTGCCTTGGATAGTGCCGTGACCGAGTTGCAAGCGCTCCAGCGTGATGTTGGTATTGAGCAGCACGGTCGCCCCGGCAAAATCCACCGTGGCCGAATACAGGTTCGTTTCCACATTGGCGGGGTAGGTCGTTGCTGGCAACCAATTCCAGGCATCCGTCCATTTGCCGAAAGCAACATTCTGCCAGAGGCAGGTCTGTTCCGCCCGGGCAGACGTGAGGATGAGAGCCAGCCCCAAGGCCAGCACTCCGGACCACCACCGGTGAATTCCGGGACCATTGCGGCGTTGCGTTTCGTTTGAAGTCGGTGATAATTTCATGTTCAGTTTGACTAACGGCATGAATAACGAACCTTGCGTGGATGGTAAATGGACCGAAAGGCCCAGTGCCCCGGAGGGCGGAATCATGGAAGATGAATCCATGTTCCGCTTGTTGTTCGAGCGCAGCGCGGATGCCATTACGCTGCAGGATCCGGTGACGGGAAAATTTCTCGACGTGAATGCCGCGTCAGTCCGCATCACCGGCGCGCCCAGCAAGGCCGCATTGCTCGGCAGCAATCCCCTCCTCATCTCCCCGGAACGCCAGCCCGATGGCGAATTATCCTCGGAAAAAGTTCAGGAAGTTATCCGCCGCACCATGGAGGAAGGCAGCCACCGGTTTGAGTGGATGATCAACCGCTTCGATGGCACGCAGTTGCCGGTGGAAATTGTGCTCACGCTCATCCGGGGCGGCGACCGGCCGTTGCTGCTTTCCGTTTCCCGGGATATTACCGAGCAAAAAAAAGCCACGGAGGAAATCCGGCAGCTCAACGCGCAACTGGAACAACGCATTGCGGAACGCACCGCCGAACTGAGCGCGAGCGAAGCCCGATTGCACACGCTCGTGGAACACGCCCCGGAAGCCATTGTGGTTTTTGACGGGGCCACCGGCCGGTTTCTTAGCGGCAACCTCCATGCCTGCCGGTTATACGGTCGGGCCGCTGAAGAATTGACCCAATTGACGCCGCTGGATGTCAGCCCGGAATTTCAACCCGATGGCCGCCGGTCGGAGGCCGCCGCCCGGGCCAACATCCAGGAGGCGTTGGCGGGCAAGACTCCGGTGTTTGAATGGATGCATCGCCATTCCAGCGGCCGGCTCATTTCCACCGAGGTCCGGCTGGTGCGCCTGCCCGCCGAAGGCCGGGATCTGATCCGCGCCAGCATCATTGATAATACCGCACGCAAGCAGGCGGAACAGGCCCTGCACGAATCGGCGGAAAAATTCCGCGCCCTGTTTGAAGCTTCCAGCCAGGGCGTGATGTTGCACGACGAACAGCAATTTCTCGAGGTCAATCCGGCCGCCGTGCAAATTCTCGGCTGCTCCAGCCAGGCGGACTTGATTGGCAAACATCCGAGCAATGTGGCCCCGCCATTCCAGCCCAACGGCGAACCCTCGGATACCCTCGCCCGGCGGCACATCGCCGACTGCCTCAATCATGGCAGCACCCGTTTTGAATGGACCGCCCGGCACCAGAGTGGGCGGGATATTCCACTGGATGTGGTGCTGACCCGGATTGAATGGGGCGGCCGCCAAATCATTCAGGCGTACATCACCGATATTTCCCGCCGCAAGGCGGCGGAGGAAGCCCTGCGCCAGTCGGAGGAAAAGTTCAAGCAACTCTATGAGTTATCTCCGCTGGGCATGGCGCAGGTAAACTGGGATGGCTCATTCGTGCAGGTCAATTCCGCGTTCGCCAACCTCATCGGTTACACCCGCGAGGAAATCGCCAAACTGACGTATTGGGATGTCACCCCGCCCGAATACGAGGAGGCCGAATTGGCTGTGCTGGCCCAGTTGCGCGCGGTGGGCCGATTTGGACCGCACGAGAAGGAATATTTCCATCGCGACGGACACCGCGTGCCCGTGGTGTTATACGGCATGCTGGTGGAAACGCCGGATGGCATCGGCCAGTTGTGGGGTATCGTGGAAAACATCACCGAGCGTAAACGGGCCGAGGCTGAACTGCTCCGGGCGCTCGCGCAGGAAAAGGAGCTGAGCCAGCTCAAAAGCAATTTTGTTTCCATGGTCTCCCACGAATTCCGCACTCCGCTGGGAGTCATCATGTCCTCGGCGGAAATTCTTGACCATTACCTGGAACAGCTCGAACCGGCCGAACGCCGCGAGCAACTCCAGTCCATTCAGAAAAACTCCAGACGTATGGCTGAGCTCATGGAGGAGGTTTTGTTGCTGGGGTTGGTCGAAGCCGGGAGGCTGGATTTCAAACCCACCCCCCTGGACTTTCCTGCATTTTGCCGGCGGCGGCTGGACGAATTGCTGGCCGCCACCGGCGGCAAATGTCCGGTACATTTCGCCGTGACCGGGGAAATGGCAAATGCCTTCGCTGATGAACGCCTGCTGCACCATGTGCTCGCCAACTTGCTCGCGAACGCCGTTAAATATTCCCCGGCCGGAACCCCGGTGCATCTCGAAATCGAACGCGCCGGGGATCAGGCCATCTGCCGCGTTCGCGATCATGGCATTGGCATCCCCGCCGCCGACTTGGCGCAACTTTTCCAGGCCTTCCACCGGGGCGGCAACGCCGGCCATCTCCCGGGCACCGGCCTCGGCCTGACCATCGTCAAACGTTGCGTGGAATTGCATCGCGGTCAGATTAAAATCGAAAGCTCAGTGGGTCGGGGCACCACGGTGACTGTCACCCTGCCCCTGTTTGCCCCCGCCGCCACCCCCAATGCTGTGAAAGGAACTGAACGTGAAGAAGATCCTGGTTATTGAAGATGAACCCGAGATGCGGCGAAATTTGCTGACCATTCTCAAACTGGAAAAATATTTGTCCATCGGCGCGGAGAATGGCCGGCTCGGCCTGGAAGCCGCCCGGCGCGAACAGCCGGACCTCATCCTGTGCGACGTGATGATGCCGGAATTGGACGGCCACGGGGTGTTGACCGCACTGCGGAAAGATGCCGCCACCCGTTCCATCCCGTTCATTTTCCTGACGGCCAAGGGTGAGAAAGAGGATTTACGCAGCGGTATGAATTGCGGCGCTGACGATTACCTGACCAAACCGGTACCGCGGGCGGAACTGCTGGCTGCCATTACTGCCCGGCTCCGGCGCGCCGACCAGCAGGCCCGGGAGTTCAAACCCGATTTCACCTCCCCCGCCCCGTTGCTGGCCCTTGGCCTCACCCCACGTGTGGCTGAAGTTCTATTGTGGGTGGCGCAAGGCAAGACCAATGCCGACATCGCCACCATCCTGAACATTAGCGAATCCACGGTGAAAAAACATCTGCTGGAAATTTTCGCAAAGCTCGGAGTAGAAACGCGTAGCGCAGCCACACTTCGGGCACTGGAGGCACTGAGTTCCGTCCCCCGCCAGCCTTGAAGATCATTGCGCAGGCCAGCAGTTCAAAGAAAACTGACCGTGGCCTCTTTCAAGAACCGGGTCTCCAGCAGAGCGGCGATTTTGCGGACAATATTCCGGCGCAAGCCCAGTTCCACCGGCATGGCCGGATCTTGATGCGCTTCATTAATGCGCGTACCCACTACAAATTGGACAATGTCACTCTCCAGCATCAAGGCGACCAGGTCGCGGGCCGGGTTTTTGGGCCCGGCTTCGGCCCCCGCTGGTCGCTCCAGCAATTCCGCCACGCGAGCCAGGGTCACCGTGCCTTCCGTGATCAAATCCACCCCTTCCATTTCCGCGCCGGGCGGAATCTCGGGATCCAGGTGAGCCAGCGACATTTTTACCGGCCGCTGGAGTTGGCGCGCCACAATGCCGGCGGTGGTGCCGCCACAAATGGCTTTGCGGCCATCGAACTCCTGCACCAGCTCGGCGAGTTCACCATCCCGTTCCTTCGCAAATGGCGGGCCGGTAATCACCAGCAACCGCCGGGGCCGGCGATAATAGACGACGCCGCAAGTGATGTCGTCTTTGGGTTGCCGGCCGTCGTTGGCCAGCGCCGCGGCCACCAGCCGTTGCGACAGGGCATGTGCGGAAATTTCGCCTTCGCCCGCGATTTGTTCGCAGAGAAACCGGACAGCCCGCTCCGGCCCCCAGCCCAACGGCAATCCGACCCGGCCCAGACCCGACTGGGTTACGCCGTCCGAACAGCAAATGATCCGGTCGCCCAAACGGGTGTCAAACTCGCTATAATGGATGGTGCGGTCTTTCCATTGCTCCAAGGTAATGCTGACCCGTTCCAACGGCAGCGGCCGGTTATCCCGCAGCACCACGAGCGGCGGATTGCCATGCTCAATGACCCGCGTCCGGCCGTCCGGATCCAGATCCACAATGGTGAAGGTGGAATAACTGATTTTGCGCAGGTCGCAAATGGGCAGCGTGTCCATGATGATCCGCGCACTTTTACGCACATCCACAAAGGCCGAGGTATAGCGCAAGGCCATGGTCGCGGTAAGATTTGCGAGCACGCTGGCCTTCACCCCACTGCCCAAGCCGTCGGACAACACCGAAATGATCCGGCCCTCTTCCTTGATTTTCCGCGAGAGAAAGACGTCGCCCGAAACCACCTGGCCGTGCTTGGACCGCTGGCAAAAATCAATGTCGATAAAGCTTTCGCCAGTCATGCTCCTCCTTCGGCTCGTCCGGGTGCGGGGGCGAAAATGATTCGATGATCGAATTGAGCGTGATTTCCGATTCCGCGGCGTTTTCGCCCAGCAGATAGGCGATCTGCTGCGTGGTGGCCAACTGTTTCTGAATCACCTCCTGCGCTTTGCGGATGACCTGCGCCTTCTGCACCGCGGGCTTGGTGATGTCCTGGATGATGCCGCCCACGAGACAGTGCTTTTCAATCGTGAAAATGGTGGCGTGCAGGATGGTGTTTTGAAACCGCAGGTCGCGTTCCAGGATTTCCTCGCCAGATTTCAGGACGCTGTGAAACAGGCTGGCAAATGGCATCACTTCCGCCAGTGCCAGCCCCTCGATTTTGGGGGAGCCGTCGCCATTCGTCGGCTGCGCCTGCGCAAACAGACCGGTGAACGCGGCATTGAATTCCACGATCTTCATCGCGTCATTTACAATGACCACTGCGGAGGGCATTTTTTGGATGAGGGCGTTGGCCTTCTTCTGCGCCAGCTTGCGCATGTAGGTAACACACATGGTCCGCTCCGCTTTTTGCCGGAGCAACGCCCCCGCAAACTCCCGGCAGGAATCGTAGCCACAACCGCCACAGTTCATCTCGTCGTCCGGCGAAAACTTGCCGACCGACCGCAAGGCTTCCCGGATTTGCGACTCGGCCTGGGGTTCCACCATTGGCGCGGGCACATTCCACTTGGCGCCGATGTCCAACGTCGGTGAGCGTGGAAGCTGGACTTCGGAGACGTGTCCGCCCCGGAGCACACGATTTCGCTTGGCGGCCGTGCCCTTGCGCCCGGCTGACCGCGGCCCGTTCACACAACCGCCCTCGCAGGCCAGCAGTTCCAGAAACATGCCGCCTTCAATTTCACTTTCGTCCAATCCGGTGATCGCCCGACCAATGGCGCCAATTCCGGAAAACGCCATGAAGGCGCAGTCATTCACTGCACAGACGGATTTCATCCCGGCAATCATGCCCCCATCCACCGGATACCACGCGCCCTCGGCTGCGGCTTCGGGAACAAAACAATCCTGCGCCGTGGGAGCCAGGGTTTCGGGGTGGATTTTTTCCTGCTCCAACCACGAACGCAGATCCGCAAAGGTAAGCACCACATCCAGCAATTCCGGGTGCCACGCGGCCTCAAGTTTTTTGGCAATACATGGCCCAAAGAAAACCACGCCAATGTCCGGCCCATAGGCCTGGCGCAGCATTTTGCAGTGGGTCAACAATGGCGAAAGCAGGCCGGTAAGCCGCGACGCGCTTTCAGGCCGGTGTTTTTGCAGATAACTGACCACCGTGGGGCAGGCCGACGAAAACCACACGCGATTCCTTTCCGCCCCCACCAGGGCCGCCGCCTGGGCGGAAACCTGTTGGGCGCCCAACGCCGTCTCCGATACCCCGGCAAAACCCAGCCGGCGCAGCGCCGCCACCAGTTGCCCGGGCTGAAGATCCGGGAATTCACTGACAAACGACGGCGCCAAAGAAACCAGAACCTGAGATTTTTGCTGCAACAACTGGCGGGCCTGCGCCAGGTCGTCGCGCACCTTTTTGGCGCCGTTCGGGCAGACTTCCACGCACTGGCCGCAGACGATGCACAGTTCCGGAATCACTGAGGCATAGCCGCCCTCCACCTTGATCGCTTTGACCGGACAGTTCCGCACGCATTTGTAGCAGTCCTGGCACTCGCGCTTTTCCGTATAAATGGGATTGAGGAAATTCATGCGCCGGAGCGGGGCAGAAACCGGTGCAACAAGCCGGTGATGCTGACCGGATTCACTTCATGATACATCTGACCGTTGATAGTCACATTGGGTCCGGATTTGCAATGGCCCTGGCAAAGATGTCCCCTCAGTTCCACGCCCGGCGGCAAGGTCTGCCCTGCCAGATGGTTCTGGATAACCTCGATGTTGCGATTATTCCCGCGCGCGAAACATGAACTGCCCATGCAAATCGTGATGCTGGTCAGTGGTTCAGCATTCATAACACTCCGGTGTCCTGCAAAACATATCTGCCTTGACCGTTTGGGGTCCGGCGGCCTCCGGTACCCCGACCCACCCGCCGCCCAATGCTGGCAATACGCGTCGCCAGACATCCGCCACAGGTTGCACCGGTCTCACTGATACAGGCCTTGGCCGGGTAAATCTCGTACAATTGCCGGTATTTCACCGGCGTCAGATTGGGCATGAAAACATTTGCCCCGCGCTGCAATCCCAGTTCGCGGCCGTTGTGTTTATTGATGGTAGCCAGTGCGGTCGTCGCGGGAATATTAGCATCCGGCCGCACCAACCGCGTCAACGCCACCGCCTTGTAAACCGTAATTTCCGAGTTGGGAATTTGATCGGTGATGGATTCCGGCGGGATACTGTTACCCAAGGGCGTTGTCGGGTGTGGGATAAATGGTCCAATGCCAATCATGTCCAAGTCCAGGTCACGAAACAGCAGGATATCATCGGCCACACTCGTGTAAGTTTGGCCGGGCAGGCCCACCATGATGCCGCTTCCGGTCTCGTATCCCAGCGCTTTCAGCCGGCGCAGCAATGCAATTCGGTCACAGGGCTGCCGGCCCAATGGCGGATGGATGGCATCAAAAAGAGCGCGATCCGATGTTTCAAACCGCAACAAATATCGGTCCGCGCCCGCTGTGCGCCAGGCTGCCAATTCCGTCTCGGAACGCTCTCCCAGGCTCAAGGTGACCGCCAGTGGCGTCTCGGCTTTGATTTGCCGGATGATGTCAGTGATGCCAGTGCTGGTGAGGCCCGGGTCTTCGCCGCCTTGCAAAACCACGGTGCCATAGCCGAGGCTTACTGCCTCGCGCGCTGCGGCCAGAATTTCTTCCGCTGTCATCCGGTACCGGATCAACTCCCGGTGGTCCGCCCGCAAACCGCAATAAGCGCATTGCCGCACGCAATGGTTGGAGATTTCCACCAAACCCCGCAGATGGACGGCATCGCCCACGTATTCACGGCGGGTGGCATCCGCCCGCCGCCACAATTCCTCCAGCCGCCGCGGATTTTCCTCGCGCAGCCAGCCGAGAATTTCCCTCCTGTCCGGCGATGTGCTCATGCCGCCCGCGCCTTTCGCGTCGCGCTCCGGTATGCCAGCAGTGCCGCAGGAAACGGTTCCAGTGCCCGCTCAAAAATCCCCAGACTGTAAGCAATGGTCAGCCCATAGTTGGTAATGGGCACGCCCGCCTGTTGGCAGCGCATAATGCGGCTGAGCATCTGCCGGCGGTTCCACATGCAGGCGCCACAGTGAATGACCAGTTTGTACGGCGCCAAATCCTCGGGAAAATCCCGCCCCTGCACGTGGTCAAACTCCACCTTGGCGCCGACGTATTGCGTCAGCCACCGGGGAATTTTTACGCGGCCAATGTCCTCGCCGATGGGATGGTGCGCGCACGCTTCGGCCACCAAAACGCGGTCGCCCCCGCGCAGGGAATCAATTGCCAGCGCCCCTTGCACCTGCGCCAGCAGGTCGCCTTTGAACCGCGACATTAAAATCGAAAAACCTGTCAATGGCACCTCGCGCGGCGTGTCAGCGGCCACTTTGAGGAAGGCCTGTGAATCGGTGACCACCAGCTTCGGCGGCCGGACCAGCCGCGCCAACGCACTGCGCAACTCCCGCTCCTTCACCACCAGACTCATGGCGTCGCTGTCCAGCAAATCCCGGATGGCCTGCACCTGGGGCAAAATCAACCGGCCTTTGGGGGCTTCCTTGTCAATCGGCACTACCAGCACCGCCAATTCACCGGGCCCAACCAAATCGCCGAGCAATGCCGGGCTGTCGATAAAATCTTCCGGGGCGGAATCCAGCAGCGCCTGCCTGAGTTCCAAAAGTCCTTCACCTCGCACCGCCGAAGTTCGCACCACCCGCAGCTTCGCCGCCGCCAGCCGCGCCAGCACCGCCGCGTCGGGCTCGCCCGCGTCGGCCTTGTTGCACACTACCACCGTCGGCGTCTTGCGCCCTTCCAGTTCCCGCAGGATGTCGTCCTCAAAGCTTCCCCATTTTCCGGCTTCCGTCACCAGCACCGCCACATCCGTGCGATCCAGCACCTGCCGGGTTTTTCGCACCCGCAACGCACCCAGTTCGCCGATGTCATCAATGCCGGCCGTGTCAATGAATACCACCGGCCCCAGCGGCAGCAATTCCATGGGCTTTTCCACCGGATCGGTGGTGGTTCCTGCGACCGGTGACACAATGGAAACCTGCTGGTGCGTGATAGCGTTCAACAACGATGACTTCCCCACATTGCGCCGGCCGAAGAAAGCGATGTGCAACCGCAGGCTTTTGGGCGTGGAAGTCATGCGGCATCTCCCACGAGATTTTCCGTCCGGGCCCGGGGCACATCCAATTTCACCGGCGGTTCCGGAAGCTTTCGCTCCCGGCCGGTCCGGGGCGTGCCCAGCCGGCAAACCGCCTCCGGGCTGATCAACGTGTCAAATTCCCGATGCGTCAGCCATCCCTGGCCCACCACGGTTTCGCGCACGGTGATACCGCCGGCCTGGGCCAATTTGACCGCCGCGCAGGCCTGCTCGTAGCCCAGCAAGGGCAGCAGCGCGGTGGCCACAGCCGTGGAGTTTTCGACATACCGGCGGCACCGCGCCTCGTCCACTTCCAATCCGACAATGCAATGCCGGCTCAGGATGTCATTTGCCTGCGCCAATAATTCGATGCTTTCCAACAGGCAATGCGCCACGAGCGGCAAAAACGGATTCAATTCCAGCGAACCGGCGGCGCAGGCGTTGGCAATGACCGCGTCGTGTCCCAGCACCAGCATCGCGATCTGACTGACGGCCTCGGGGATCACCGGGTTCACCTTGCCGGGCATGATGGACGATCCCGCCTGACGGGCAGGCAGGCGGATTTCTCCGAGGCCAGCTTCCGGTCCGGAAGCCAGCAGCCGCAAGTCGCCACAAATTTTTAACAGGGATACGGCGTGCGCTTTGAGGATGCCGGACACTTCCACGAACACATCGGCATTTTGGGTGGTATCCACCAAATTTTCCGAGCGCGCCAAGCCAATGCCCGTCAGGTCGCGCAAATGGTCCACCACCGAAAAAATGAATTCCCGCGGCGCCGCCAGCCCGGTGCCAATGGCCGTGCCGCCCAGGTTCATCACCCGCATCCGCTCCTCGCACTTGTAAATGCGCCAGCGATCGCGGTTGATGGCCTCGGCATAGGCGCCCATTTCCCGGCCCACGGTGGTAAGCACCGCATCCTGCAACTGGGTCCGGCCCACCTTGACCACGTGGGCAAACCGTTTTTCCGCGACCTGAAAGGCTTCCTGTAGCGCCACCACATTTTGTTCCAACGTGTGCAACAGCCGGATCGCAGCCAGCTTCAACGCCGTGGGATAGGTATCGTTCGTGGACTGGTGCCGGTTTAAGTCGTCCAACGGCGACACCTCGTCGTAAGTGCCATGAGGCAGGCCCAGAAGTTCCAGCGCACGGTTGGCCAGAACCTCGTTTACGTTCAGGTTGGTGCTGGTTCCCGCCCCACCCTGAAGCGCGTCCACGATGATGTGCTTTACGAGCCGGCCTTCGCTCAGCTCGCGGCAGGCGCGCTCGATGGCGTCCGCCTTGTCCGGCTGTCCCGCCCAGAGACCGAGCGCACGGTTGGTCTGTGCGCAGGCGAGCTTTACCGTGCCATAAGCGCGGGCCAGTTCCGGGTGCACCGGGCGGCCCGTCAGCGGAAAGTTATCCAACGCGCGCAGGGTATGGATGCCATGCAACGCCGCCGCCGGCACCGGCAGTTCACCCAGAAAATCCCGTTCAATGCGGAAGGCGGCAGCCACATGACCTCCTAAACAAACACATCCCGTTCGCGGGCGCGTACCCGCGTTACCAACTCCCGGGCGGTCTGGCCCACCGTTCCCGGCAACGTGGCGAGTTCATGGTCCACCAGTTTCTCGCCGGTCTGACGCGTCTGGGGCGACGCGTAATTCATCAGGTACTCCATGCAGCTCGAAAGTGCATTCGGTCCGCAGTGCTCCTTGATCAGGCCGGGCTTGGCGAGGTCCATGAAATCTGCACCCGTACGGCCCAACCGGTAGCACGCGGTGCAGAACGACGGCGTGTAGCCCAGCGTCGCAATGTCCCGAATCACCTCATCCAGCGGCCGGTGGTCGCCCACCTGGAATTGCTCGGCGTTGTGGCCGTTGCAGGATTCCGCATAGCCGCCGGGATTGGTCCGGCTGCCGCCGGAAATCTGCGACACGCCCAGCGCAAAGGTGGCGCGGCGCGTGGCGGCATTTTCGCGCGTGGACATGATGATGCCGGTGTACGGCACCGCCAGCCGCAGGATAGCCACGATTTTCTTGAAATCCTGATCCGAGACGGCATGCGGCGGATGACTCGCCGTGGCCGAGCCCACTGCCGGCTCCAATCGCGGCACGCTGATGGTGTGCGGGCCGACGTCAAAACGCTCTTCCAGATGGCGGATGTGCTGTTGCATGGCCAGCATCTCGAATTTCCAGTCATGCAGGCCGAACAGCGTGCCAATACCCACGTCATCAATGCCCGCTTCCATGGCGCGATCCATGGCGTGCAACCGCCAGTCAAAGTCACGTTTCACGCCGGAGAGATGCACTGCCGCGTAAGTCTCGCGATGGTAAGTTTCCTGGAACAATTGGTAGGTCCCGATATGGGCGGCCTTCAATTCCCGGAACTGTTCCACCGAAAGCGGCGCGATGTTCACATTCACCCGGCGGATTTCGCCGGGCCCGCTCTTGGTCTGGTAGATGGTTTCAATCGCCTGGAGAATGTAGCGGAATCCTTCACGGGGATACGATTCACCGGCCACCAGCAACAGGCGCTTGTGGCCCTGGTCAATCAGTGTTTTGACTTCCGCGGCGATTTCCGCCTGGGTCAGCACCCGCCGTTCCAGTTCCGTGTTGCGCACCCGGAACGCGCAGTAGCTGCATTCGTTCTGACACAGGTTTGATACATATAACGGGGCAAAGAGCACCAGGCGGTTGCCGTAGATTTCGTCTTTCACGAAACGCGCCGCCGCGAACATCTCCTCCTGCAATTGCGGATCTTCCACGCCCATCAGCACCGCCACTTCCCGGGCGTTCAGTCCCGCCATCGCGCGCGCCTTGGTCAGCACGTCGCGGACGGCGACGGCATCGGGCCGCTGCGTGGCGGCGAGGGTTGCGGCAATTTCGGCCTCGTCAATGAATGATCGGGGCGGGGCAGCGGTGGTGGCAGTCATAATTATTCCTTGGGCGTGCGATTTAATTTCTCGTCGAGTTCGGCCTTGGCGGCATCCGGGGTACACCATTCCAGACGGGTGTCATCCACGCTGACCGTGGGACCATGAGCGCACTTTTCAAAACAGAAAGAGGCACTGACCTCCACCTGTTCCTCAAGGTGTTCTTTTTCCACGTGCTCCAGCATGTCATGCAGGATGCCCTGCGAACCTTTGAGGAAGCAGTTGGTGCCCACGCACACGTTAACCTTGTGTTTTTCACCGCCCGCAACGTCGCTGAGCACCAGCGTCTGGTCGGCGATCCGCCGGCGGTTTTGATAATGGGTATGGAGCAGGCTGTGCGCCTTGCGGCCGCCGATTTCGCCGAGATGCTTACGATAGCATTCCGTGACAAAGTGATTCTCCTGCGACTTGTGCAGGTCGAGATTCTTGTCCACGTCGTACAGCCCCTGGGCGCGCAACCGGCGGATGTCCGGGTCGCGCGACACGGGCTGGCCCGCGCCGCCAATGCAACCGCCGGGGCAGGCCATCACTTCGATCAGATCCAGGTCGCTTTCGCCACGCCGGACCTTCTCGGCCAGGATCCGCGCATTCTTCAGGCCATGCACAATTCCGAGTTTCAAGGTGATGCCATCCACCGGAATATTGACCAACCGCATGCCGTCCTCGCCGCGAACGGCGGGGAAATCCGGATTCTCCAGCTTCTGGCCGGTCACCTTCTCCGCCGCGTAACGCAGCACGGCCTCGCTCACGCCACCGGAGTTGCCGAAAATGACACCGGCGCCGGTCTTGAAGCCCAGCGGCATGTCGAACGATTCCAGCGGCAGTTTGGCGTAGCGCAATCCGGCCTCCTCGATCATCCGCGCCAGTTCCTGGGTGGTCAGCACGTGATCCACCTCGGGATTTCCCTCCTTGGCAAATTCCGGCCGCTTGGCCTCGAACTTCTTGGCCGTACAGGGCATGACCGAGACGACCACCAGATTTTCCCGCTTCACTCCGAGTTCCGCCGGCAGCAATTCCTTGCATAGGGCGCCGAGCATCTGCTGCGGCGACTTGCAGGTGGACAGGTTATTCAACAGGTCGGGGAAAAATTGCTCCGCAAACTTCACCCAACCGGGGCAGCAACTGGTGAAGAGCGGCAGCTTCTCGCCCTTGGCCTTGCGCTTGAGAAATTCGTTCGCTTCCTCAATAACCGTGAGGTCGGCGCTGAACGAGGTGTCGTAAACCCGGTTGAAGCCGAGCCGTTTCAGGGCCGCCACCATCTGGCCGCGGCTTGATTCGCCCGGCGGCATGCCAAACAGCTCGCCAATGGCCACCCGCACGGCCGGGGCCACCTGCACCACCACGGTCTTGGCCGGATCATGCAACGCCCGCCAGACCTCGTCCACTTCCGAGCGCGGCGTCAGCGCCCCGGTGGGACAAACCGCGGCGCACTGGCCGCAGTTGATGCATTCGCCTTCGCCCAGGCCCTTGCCGAAGGCGGGCAGCACGGCGGCTTCGTGGCCGCGATGGGCAAAGTCAATGGCGCCCACGCCCTGGATTTCCGCGCAGTACCGGACACAATCGCCGCACAACACACACTTGTTTGAATCGCGCACCAGCGACACCGACGTCCGGTCCACGGGCTTCGGTTGATGCACCCGTTGGAAGCGCACCTTTTGGATGCCCAGCTTACGGGCCACGTCCTGCAACTGGCAGGACGTGCTCTTGGGACAGGTCGGACATTCCTGATCGTGATTGGCCAGCAACAGTTCAATGGCGATTTTGCGGATGTTGCGAATCTCGTTGGTCTGGGTACGGATCTTCAGTCCCGGTTCCGGCGGCGTGGAACACGCGCCCTGGATGCCGCGCCCGGCGATGTCCACCAGGCACAACCGGCAGGCGCCGTACACGCTCAGGTCGGAATGATAACAGAAGGTTGGCAGCTCAATGTCCGCCTTGCGAATCAACTCGAGCAGGTTGCGCTCACCGTTGATAGGAATGTCGCGGCCGTCAATGTTCAGGGTTTTGAGAGGTGCGGAGTTGCTCATGAAATAAATCCTCGTTGCGATGGTTCGGTTTGGTCTTACACGCCGACAACCGCGTCCAGTTTGCAGGTTTCAGCGCAGGCCCCGCAAACGATGCATTTGCCCTGGTCAATCACATGGGGCTGTTTTTTATCGCCGCTGATGGCGCCCACGGGACACTTTTTCGCACAGGCCATGCAGCCCTTGCACTTGGCCGGGTCAATGCTGGGTTTCGCCAGCGCCTTGCACTGGCCGGTGGGACAATACTTGTGGAAGACGTGCGAATGGTATTCCTCGCGGAAATAGCGCAGGGTGGAGAGCACCGGATTGGGCGCCGTCTTGCCCAGCCCGCAAAGCGAACCTTTCTGCACCGCCTCAGCCAGGCTTTCCAAGAGTTCCAATGTCTCGGCTGTGCCCCGGCCTTCGATGATGTCATCCAGCAAGGCCAGCATCTGGCGGGTGCCCTCGCGGCACAACACGCACTTGCCGCAGCTTTCGCGCTGGGTGAAGTCCATGAAGAACCGCGCAATGCTGACCATGCAGGTCTGCTGGTTCATGGCCACCAGCCCGCCGGAACCCACCATGGCCCCGGCGCCGCGCAGCGAATCATAATCCAGCGGCAGGTCCAGGTGCTCCCGCGTGAGGCAGCCACCCGAGGGGCCGCCGATTTGCACGGCCTTGAAACCGTCGGCCTTGATCCGGCCGCGGCGGTCGGTGATGCCGCCCCCGATGTTGAGCACCACTTCGCGCAACGTGGTGCCGAAAGGCACTTCAATGAGGCCGGTATTGGCCACATGCCCGGTGAGTGCAAACGTCTTCGTGCCGGGCGATGCCGCGGTGCCCAGCTTGCGGAAACTCTCCGCGCCCTCGTTGATGATGCGCACCACGTGCGCCAGCGTTTCCACGTTGTTAATGATGGTGGGCTGACCCCACAGGCCGGATTGCGCCGGGAACGGCGGCTTGGGCCGGGGCATGCCCCGCTGGCCTTCAATGGAGGCAATCATTGCGGTTTCCTCGCCACACACAAACGCGCCCGCGCCTTCCATCACCTCGCAAGTGAGCTTCTGGCCCGAGCCAAAAACGTTTGTACCGAGAAACCCCATCTTGCCGGCGTCAATCACCGCCTGCTTCATGCGTTGTACGGCAAAGGGATATTCGGTGCGCACGTAAATGAGCGTGTGATCCGCGCCGATGGCGCGCGCGGCAATCATCAGGCCTTCCAGCACGCTGTGCGGGTTGCCTTCCATCACGCTGCGGTTCATGAATGCGCCGGGATCGCCTTCATCGGCATTGCAAATGACATATTTCTGCCGGCTGACCTGCACCCGCGCGGCCTCCCATTTGCGACCGGTGGGGAACCCGCCACCGCCGCGCCCCCGCAGGCCGGACATCGTCACCTCCTGGACGATCTGCTCGGGCGTCAGTTGCAGGAACGCCTTGCGCGCCGCCGCATACCCGCCGTGCTGGATATATTCCTGGACGCACTCGGGATCAATCGTGCCGCACTCGCGCAGCACAAACCGCTGCTGCCGCTGGTAAAAAGGAATGTCGTTGATGCCCTGGCAGGCTTTCTTCCGCGTCGGATCCACGTAGAGCAGGCGCTCCACCAGTTGGCCCTGTTGCAAGGTGGTGGCGACAATTTCCGCCACGTCGGTCACCTTGACCTTGGTGTAAAGAATATTTTCCGGAAGCACCGTCACCAGCGGTCCCATCTGGCAGAAACCTTGGCAGCCGCTCTTGTTGAGGCGGAGGGATGTCTCCTTTTCCTCGGCCTTGAACTCCAGCGTCACCGGGATGCCGGCCGCCTTGATTTGCCCGCCAAAGGCCTCGAACACCTGGATCGCGCCGTTGGCCACACACCCCGTGCCGGCACAGACAATGACCCGGCGCTGGCCCGGGGCGCCATTGGTACCGACCGGCTGCCCGTTGCTTGCTGCGATGGCGCTCACGCTCCCACCTCCTGGGCCAGGATGGCCTCCACCAGTTTTACGCCTTTTTCCGGAGTCATCTGACCATGCACCTGGTCATCCACCACCACCACCGGCGCCAAGCCGCATGCCCCCAGACACGCCACGGTTTCCACGGTGAACAACAAGTCGGACGTGGTCTGGTTTTTACCGGTAAGCCCCAGCCGCTTGCGGATGGCTTCCAGGATGGGTACGGAATCTTTCACATGGCAGGCCGTGCCATCGCACAACCGCACGATGTGTTTGCCTTTGGGTTGGATGGCGAAATGGGAATAAAACGTCGCCACGCCGAACACCCGGGCCGGGGCCACATCGAGGGCCGTGGCCACGTAGGTCAGCACTTCTTGGGGCAGATACCGGTATTCTTCCTGCACGGCCTGCAGGATGGGCACGAGGCGGGAGGGTTTTCGTTCGTTTTGTTCAAGGATGGACACGACTTTGGCAAATCGGCGCCCTTTGCATTCAGGCTTGGTCGGAGTACGCATGGAGTTGGAGTGAGGTTTAATTGGAAAAGGGATAGGCCGGCAGCGGCGCCGGGTCGCGTTTCAACGCCCCGGCCAGCTTTTGGGAAAGCGCCGCGAGCGAACAGTAAAGATCTTCGTTGTGGACAATCACGGAGGCCGGGGTCCGGAGCCGTACCGGGGCGAAATTCCAGATGGCCCGCACGCCGCCTGCCACCAACTGGTCGGCCACGTCCTGGGCCTCCGCCGCTGGCACGGTAATGATGCCGATCAGGATGTGCATTCGTTCGGCGAGATTGGATAGCTTCTCCAGCGGGAGCACATGTTTGCCGTGGATGCGCCGGCCGACCTTGGAAGGATCGGTGTCAAAGGCGGCCACGATCCGCAGGCCGCATTCTTCAAATTTGCGATAGCCCAGCAGCGCCGCCCCCATGCTGCCGGCGCCGACGAGAAACGCTTCGGTCACCTTGCGCCAGCCCAGAAATTCTTCGAGCGCCACAATGACGTCGGCCAGCACGTAACCGATTCGGGGCCGTCCGGCGATTCCCGCCGTCTCCAAATCCTTCCGCACCTGGGTGGGATCAAGCTCCAGAACCCCGGCAATGTCAGGCCCGGACACCCGCATCCGGCCCGCGGCGGCAAAATCTTTGAGCAGCCGGTGATATAGCGGCAACCGCCGCAGCGTTGCCTCCGACACAACCTTGACTGTTCCCGTCTGGTTCATGAAACAATTCAATTTGGAACTGAATGGAGAATATATTCTCGAATTAGTTTTATCAATATAAAATTACCGATTTAACGCCAGCGGCTTATGATGACTTCCGTGCCACCGCTTTTTTAATCTATAAATGCCTTAAGATTATTAATTTATAAAAAAGCTTAGAAACTTAAACGCAGGAGGTTAGCCAGGCTTAAATCTGCGCAGGCTGGAAAGGCCAGCGGGTAGTTGCGCCATAATATGCTTATATCGGTTTATTTTTATCGGTATTAAATTATCTTTTATAAAGAGTAATCCCGAGGCATTTCTCCCGGCTGGCCCCAAGCACCGGACGGAAGTGGCTTCTGGCATTGCCCGGCTGGGGGGAACGGGCTTTTGTTCCGGTCGGAACCTCCCTATGATGTTGCCGGTGGACGACAGCCTGCAAGGCAGCGCCATCCGTCCGGCAGTTGGTCCAAGCTGATGAAGGCAAAATCCGAATCCTCGAAAAAAAACCGTCTCCCGGCGGCCATTAATTCCCCGCTGCCCTACCGGACGCCCCTGGCGGATGCACCCACGCCGGCAGGCGACAAATCATCGCGCGCGGGGCTTTCGTGTGTGAAGCGGCTGCCGGCTTATCTGCAGTTGCTGCGCGCGTTACAGGCCACCGGCCGCGAGCATGTTTCCGGCACGGTGCTGGCCACGGTCCACCATTTGGAGCCGGTGATTGTTCGCAAGGATTTGGCCATTACGGGAATTGTCGGCACCCCCCGCATCGGTTTTCGGGTGGATGAATTGATTCTGGCCATCGAACGTTTTCTCGGCTGGGACAACCAGACCCGGGCCCTGCTGGTGGGCGTCGGCAACCTGGGTTCCGCGCTGCTGGGTTATCGTGGTTTCAACGACCTGGGCCTCCAGATCGTGGCGGCGTTCGACAGTGACCCGCGCAAAATCGGCCGCGCCATTCACAGTTGCCGGATTCAATCCTTGGACAAATTGCCCGAATACGCCCGCCGGCAAAACATCACCCTCGGCGTGCTCACCGTGCCGGCAGAAAGTGCCCAGGCGGCGGCCAACGTGATGGTTCAGGCCGGCATCCGGGGCATCTGGAACTTTACCCCGGTCAAATTGCAGGTTCCGGAGGGGGTGGTGGCCCAAAAGGAAGACCTGGCGGAAGGCCTCGCCGTGTTGTCCCATCGGCTGCGCCATTCGTCTCAATTCCAACCACAAGCGCATCAAAATCATCCCTCCTGACGCCCGCCCGGCGTCCGCCCCGCCCGCTTATTACCGCAATCGGCGTGACTTATTAAGCTTCAAGGCGATAACCTAGCAAAATGGCACAATAAACGCTACGTTACACCTGAAAACAACTTGACGTTTTGGGTTGGGGGGCGGTGAATATAATCGTCCGGGACAAATCACAGTCCCGTGCATAACGTTTTGTAATTTAAGGTATTAAATGAAATCCGGCACGCGCAGTCTTGTTTTGTTTCTTCTGATGGGGCTTGCTCCAATGGTCGCTTCGGCGGACAATTTTTTCGTCTCGCTTTTGGGCAGCGGCAGCATCCTTAAGGTCACCTCCTCTGGCACGACCAATACCTTTGCCACCGGGATTTCACAGCCTACGGGACTGGCCTTGGACTCCAGCGGAAACCTTTTTGTGGCAAATACTTCGGGCACAATTTCGAAATACATGCCAGATGGCTCTCATGTGACCTTTGCCACCGGAGCGGGATATGATGCGGCTCTGGTGTTCGATCATTCTGGCAATCTCTTTGTAGCCAACCAAAGCGGCACGGTTTACAAGTTCACTTCGGGCGGTGTGCGCAGCACCTTTGCCTCCGGGCTAAACGCCCCCACGGGTCTGGCTTTTGACCTCTTGGGCAATCTCTACGTTTCCGACGCCAATGCCCATGTGGTTTACAAATATACCACCGATGGCACGCAAAGTACCTTCGCCACCGGATTTAATCATCCCTATGGACTGGCCTTCGATGCTACGGGCAATTTGTTTGTCGCCGACGATTTTGCCAACACCATCTACAAAGTCACCTCGGGCGGCACCACCTCGGTATTTTCCAGCGACGCTGGCAGCCCCTTGGGCCTGACCATTGATAGCAACGGCAATCTGTATGCCGCAAACTTCAATGGAACGATTGACGAATTTGATGCTGATGGAACCCGCCACACTTTTGTTTCCGGCCTGTCCGGGCCGAACGGGCTGATATCCTACCCCACGAGCATACCGGAACCCAGTACCTGCGCCATCCTTGGCCTAGGTCTGCTGGCCATCCTGGCGGTGCGTCGTAAAAAGTAATTTTGCTTCCGCCAATGGGGCGGCATCCAGGAACTTCACCATGGCTTCACCGAAAGCGGCGAGGTCGCGCGGCGTGCGGCTGGAAATGAGGTTACCATCCGCCACCACCGGGGCGTCCACCCAGATGGCGCCGGCGTTTTCCAAATCATCCTTGATGCCGAGCGATCCCGTGACGCGCCGGCCCCGGAGAATTTTGGCCGAGATGGGAATCCACCCGCCGTGGCAGATGAACGCCACCAGCTTGCCCTGCTCAAAAAATTCGCGCGTCAGCGCCAGCACCTTGGCGTCGCGCCGCAATTTGTCCGGCATGAAC
>DATJIU010000303.1:0-6599 GCA_035492855.1 Dongiaceae bacterium
CGCTGCTGTCCAGGCATCGCTGGCTTGGAGAATGAAAATGTTGCCACCAATCACCCGCAACACTTCCAGCGAATGGCCGGCGATGAGTTCGGGCAGGGCGTTTGTGTTTTGAAGTTGGAGCACCAAACGGCGGCCCAATTCCACCAGGCCATTGGTGGTTCCCTGACGGCGGGTGGCAATCCATTCGGTTTGCGGAGCGATAAGCGCAGGAGCGACATTGGTTGGCGCGGCGTTTGTTGCCAGTTCGTAAATCGTGACCTGAGGGGTGCGGAATTGGAATGTTTCCGCAATTAACGTCCGATTCCCGAGAACGAACAGCAAAACCGGCATTAACCCAAATAGGCCGCGACGACATGGTGTCATAATTCGGGCGCAACTTAGTCCTGGACTGAATAAATTCAACTGGAAATTCGCTTTTACCGGGGCAGTGTCAGGAGAAAGACCAGGTGGCTTTCATCGGCCCTGCTGCTCCACTGCCAGAGGCAATTGTCATTTTTGGCTTTTGTTTCCCGGCGACTATTCGGATATTGCCTTGATGCGAAATCCTATCATTGTCGCCCTGGATGTGCCCAATGCGGAACAGGCGCTTAAGCTGGCGGCCACCGTGGCTCCGGCTGTGGGCGCTTTCAAAATCGGCAGCGAGCTTTTTACCAGTGCGGGACCGGACATTGTGCGCCAGGTACGGGCCACCGGTGCGGCCGTCTTTCTGGATTTGAAATTTCACGACATTCCCAACACGGTGGCCAAGGCGGTGGCCAGCGCAACCCGGCTCGATGTGCAGATGCTGACCATTCACACCAGTGGCGGGGCGGCGATGATGAAAGCCGCCGAGGAATCCGCCCAGCGCACAGCGGCGCAAGCCGGTCTGAACGTGCCGTTGGTGCTTGGCGTCACCGTGCTGACCAGTTCGGATGCCAATACGCTGGCCGAAATCGGCTGTGAACCCAACCCGGGCCGGCAGGTGGAACGGTTGGCCGCGCTGGCGGTACAGGCAGGGCTGCGCGGGCTGGTGTGTTCGCCCCTGGAAATTGCCGCGCTGCGCCAGATTCTGCCCGCCAGTGTGCAACTGGTTACGCCCGGCATCCGGACCGGCGCGGAAAAGGCTGACGACCAAAAGCGCACGCTCAGTCCGCGTGAGGCGATTCAGGCCGGCGCCAACTGGCTGGTGATTGGCCGGCCGATTTATGCGGCGGAAAACTCCCGGGCAGCCGCAGAAAACATTTTGGCCTCGCTGAATTAACCCATCCAAATTATGAATGCAAAATATGTTACTGTGGTGGCCTTGTTTCAGGCCAAGCCGGGCAGGGAAGCGGAACTAAAGACGGCTTTGACCGGGCTGCTGGTCCCAACCCGTAAGGAGGAGGGCTGTGTCAATTACGACCTGCATTTTTCCCCGGAAGACTCCACTCGCTTCATGTTCCATGAAAACTGGACCACCCGGGCCGCCTTGGACAAGCATGCCAAATCGGCGCATCTCCAGGCTTTGCTTCCTCAGGTCGGCGACTTGTGCGCCATAGCCCCGGACATTCAAATCTGGGAAAAACTGGACTGAACCCTGACTCCCCCATTCATATGTTTTCGCACGTTGTCATTTTTTGGACCGATCCCGCGCAGCCGCAGGCGGCCGATGAAGTCATTGCCGGCGCCACCAGGCTGTTGAAGCCCATCCCAGGCCTGCTGCAGTTTCACATTGGCAAAATGGTGGGCAGCGCGCGTCCGGTAGTGGATCAAACCTATCAGGTGGCGCTCAACACCGTCTTCGCCAGCAAGCAGGCGCAGGACGATTACCAGGTGCATCCGCTGCATCTCGATTTCGTGGCGCAATACGTGAAGCCGTACGTCAAGAAGGTGCTGGTTTACGACTTTGAATAGCCCGCGCAGGCATCAGCCCCGCGGGTGAAATTTCTGATGAATCTCCCGTAGCCGGCTGCCGGTGACGTGGGTGTAGATTTCCGTGGTGCTGATGTTGGCATGCCCCAGCAGCTCCTGAATTACCCGCAGGTCGGCGCCATGTTCCAACAGGTGCGTGGCGAAACTGTGGCGCAACATGTGGGGGGTGATGTTGCGTCCGATGCCCGCCCGGCGCACCCGCTCCTTGATGCGGCGCCACAAAGTGACCGCGGCAAACGGAGAGCCGCGCCGATTCAGAAACACATTTCCCGGCGATTTGGCCGTAACGAGTTTGGGCCGGGCAACAGCGAGATAACGCTCCAGGGCCCCCACCGCCTTGCGGCCCACCGGCACGACCCGTTCTTTGTTGCCCTTGCCAATGACATTAATGAAGCCGGCTTCCAGGTGCAGTTGCTCCAGCCGCAAATTGCATAATTCTGCCAGTCGCAACCCGGAGGCGTAAGCCAGTTCCAGCAGGGCCTGATCACACAGCGCCGCCGGAGTTTCGTCAGACTCAGGTCGGAGCAGTTTGTCAATTTCGGCAGCCGTCAAGGCTTTGGGCAGGCGCTGCCAGCGCCGGGGCAGGGAAAGGTTTTCGGCCACGTTCACCGGCAGCAATTTTTCGGTCTCGGCAAACCGGTAGAACGCGCGCAAGGCGGCAATCTCCAAATAGACGCTCTCGCTGCTCAACCGTTGCGGCGAACCTTCCGGGGCGTCCGCCGGGGGGCGCTCGCGCTCGTGTTGCAGGAACGCCATGAGATGCTTCAGTTCCACCGCCTTCCAATCCTTTAACTGATGGGCTGCCGCCCACGTGGTGAATTTGCCGAGCAGCGCGGCATAGGTGCGTTGCGTATGCTCCGCCTGGCCGCGCTCGTGGCGGAGGTATTGCAAAAAGTCTTCAACCAGGGTTTGCATGTGAAGTCACACCGGCGTTCCATTGTTGACTGTGCGGGCATTGAACGGCAAGCGGGATTCGCTGGACGAATCGCGCAGTTCGCGCCCAGAATAGACCGTCATGTTTCAATTATCGTCCAGCTCGCCGGCGGCCAAGCCCGAGGCCTATGCGGAAATCGCGACCCAATTGCGCGGCCTGCTGCATGGCGAACGCGATTATATTGCCAATGCCGCCAACCTGGCGGCACTGCTCTGGCATACGTTACCCGATTTGAACTGGGCTGGCATTTACCGGTGGACCGACGGCCAATTGGTGCTCGGACCGTTTCAGGGCAAACCGGCCTGCGTGCGGATTGAGCTGGGCAAGGGCGTGTGTGGCACGGCGGCGGCGAACCGCAGCACGGTCGTGGTCCCCGATGTTCATGCGTTCCCTGGGCACATCGCCTGCGATGCGGCTTCGCGCTCGGAGATTGTGATCCCGCTGGTTCGCGGAGATCAATTGCTCGGCGTGCTGGACCTGGACAGCCCGAAGCCCGGACGGTTTGATGCCGACGATCAGCGGGGTCTCGAACAATTGGCCGCCATTTTTCTGGCGAGCTGTGAGTGACGCTGCTTCTGGGAATACGGTAGCAAGCCCGAGGGCCTCATCCCCATGGACGATTGCCCGAGAGGGCGAGGCGGTTATAGTTTCTCAATTTAAAGCTTAACCATGAGGCCGATCTCCGCGTCTGAAAGGGAAAATACCGCAAAAGCCTTAACAGTGTTAAAGTGAAACTCATTTTTATAGCGACCGTATCCATTTTGGCCTTGACAGCCGGCGGAATTATCGCGGCACCCGTGCCGGTCCCAAAGCCAAACTTCATCGTGATTCTCACCGACGATCAGGGATGGGGCACGACTTCCGTGAGGATGGATCCGCTCCTGCCGGATTCCCAAAGTGACTTCTTCCAGACGCCGAACATTGAACGGCTCGCGGCATCGGGCATGCGGTTTTGCCAGGCCTACGCCTCGCATTGCAACTGCTCGCCCAGCCGCGGCGCGTTGCAGACCGGGCGTTCCCCGGCGGCACTCCACCTGACGGACATCATCGAGCGCAACAGCGGCCCATTCTACTTCGGCAACAAGCTCATCCCGCCCCAGCATGTCTCCGCGTTGCCGGCGGATGCCATCACCATTCCCGAATTGCTCAAGGCTCACGACCCGGAGTATCGCGCGGCCCATTTTGGCAAATGGCACCTGGCGGGCGGCGGCCCGGCCAAGTTCGGTTATGACGAATCCGACGGTCCGACCATGAATCGCGAAGGGAACGAGCGCGCCAATTTGCCGGACGACCCCAAAAAAATCTTCAGCACCACCCGCGAGGCCATTGCCTTTCTGCAGAAACAAAACAAGGCAAATCATCCCTTCTATCTGCAAGTGTCGTACTACGCCACGCACGCGGCCAATCAATCCCGGCCGGCGACGCTCCAAGAATTTCGCGATGCGCCCAAGGGCCGGCGGCACATCAATGCCGCGTATGGCGCCATGCTGTCGGACCTCGACACCGGCATCGGCCAGTTGCTGGATGCAGTCCGGGCCGCCGGCATTGGCGCCCACACCTACATCATCTATACGTCCGACAACGGCAGCGTGCCCACGCGCGATCCCGGCAGCCTCAACGGCCCCTTGCAGGGCTTCAAGGCCACTGTCTGGGAAGGCGGCATTCGCGTGCCGTTCATGGTCGTTGGCCCAGGCATCGCCACCAACGCCATCAGCCGGACCCCGGTAGTTGGCTACGATATTTTGCCGACGGTTTGCGAACTGGCCGGCATCACCAACTGGCCCAGTGCTGTTGAGGGCGGTTCGCTAAAGCCGGTGCTGCTCGGCGGGGGCATGGCGGCAGTACAACGTCCCGGTCAATTTCTGGTGTTCCACTGGCCGCATTATCAGCATGAGCGGCACAGCACCCCGGACACGACCATTCTGATGGACGGCTGGAAACTCCATTACTGGTGGGAAACCGGCGCCGTGCAACTGTTCCATCTGGACCAGGACCTGGGCGAATCCGCCGATGTCGCCAAAGAATTTCCCGAGCGGGCCGCAAAAATGAAGGCCTTGTTGCAGGCCTACTTGAGGCGCGTGGACGCCCAACTGCCCGTTCCCAATCCGGATTATCATCCGGCCACCGCGGCCACCGACCCGACCCAGGACAAAAGCACTGGCACTGACGATTAACTTTTCCCGATTGTTCCCGTTGACACTGAATTACTCAAATCTGCAAAACAAAACCTCAGGCCGCGGGGATTACCCCACCACGGCCCGAGGTTTGACTGAGACACTCTCGGCTTAACTTGCCCGTTGCCGCCGCAACAGCAGCAGCAGGCCCATGCCAGTGCCCAACAACGCCAGAGAAGTAGGTTCGGGCACGGCGCTAATACCCACCACCAGGTTATCCAGGTTGATGTCCCCGCCGTTACCATTGGCGATGCGCAGGGTGTCCAAGGCCAGGTGGGCGGTGCCGACACCGGACAGGTTGACCCCAGCGAGGGTGGTCATGCTCCAGGCGCCGGTGTCATAGGCGTAGGTGAAGGTGGCGGAGGTGGCGCCAGCGGTGTTTTCAGGACTGGCGGGAATGTTGCCCAGCGCGGCCCCATCCACACCCCAGGAATTATAATTGCCGAGGCAGCCGGTGAAGACTTGCTCGGTGCCACCGGCGCCTCCGGTATAGAGGCTGACGCCGGCATAGCCGTTGAAGGTGCCATTAAAATTCAGGGTGTCATAAGTCAGCGTCAGCTTTTCCCCGGCGCCCAAGGCGGCAGCAAAGGAACCGTACAGGGTGCGGGCATCACCCGCAGTATTCAAGGTGTTGGCCGCACTGATGGTGATGGCCGGGGACCCGGCGCTGCCGGTCCAGGCGCCGCCGACGTCCGGGTTTTTGCCTACGATCAGGGTTCCGGGGGCTTCGCTGAAATCGTCAGAGAAGACGACCGCTCCCTTGCAGACGGGCAAGGCCAGCAAGGAGACGGCGAACACCGGAATCAAGGCTCGGGTGGATGATTTTTTGGTTGGGTTGGTCATGAGTTGTTGTTGTTGTTGGATCTCCGGGTAACAGCCCGGCGTGTCCAGTGGGTTGTCATGGCAGAGTTGAGCCTGCAGAATAAATCCGCCGGTGCAATCAACAATACGCATAATAATGTGTATGCCTGCCTGGTTCTGGAGCCGGTCATGCACTTTTGCACCCTCCGGGCGCAAGGATATGATCGAGCAGGGGATCTCCGGCGCGTATGGCATCCGGCAGGGCGATTGGAAATACATCCCGGCCAACGCCAGTGCCGGAGCCGGCGGCATGGGCTCGGGCGCGAACCCCAACGACCCACGCTTTGCCGCCGCCATCATTCGCGAGCCGCTCCTGTTCAACCTCGTCACCAACCCGGACGAAACCCGCAACCTCGCCGCGCAATATCCCGAGAAGCTGCGCGAGCTGTCCGTATTGCTGCAAGCGACCGGCGTGATACTGCCCGCGTCAGTCAAATAACGAAAGCTGCTTGCCCTCCGGATGGCGGAATGCCGCAGTGGAAAGCTCCGGGCCGTCCGCGCCGATGCCCGCATGGCGGCGGGCCACGGTGAACATCTGCGCAATTTGCTCCGCCAATACGCCTTCGCCGCCGAAACGTTTGCCCCATTGCGCGTCGTATAGCTTCCCGCCATGCATGGCACGCAGACGGTTCAGGACGTTATCTTTGCGACCGGGAAAATGCTTTTCCAGCCAGTCCGAGAATAGCGGCGCCACCGCGTGGGGCAGACGCACCACCGTGTAGCCGGCGGCGTTCGCTCCG
>DATJIU010000304.1:0-8327 GCA_035492855.1 Dongiaceae bacterium
CTGTAGCAGCACCTTGATTTTTTCGTAGGGAATCAACACCACCAAATCCGGCAGGCCGTCCTGGTTCACATCCTGGAAGGTCAGGGACACGGGGTTGGACTTGAAACTGTCGCTCAATTTCTGCGTTTTGGTGGTGCCGTCCGCGGTGCGGGTGAGCAGCACGCGTTTGCCGTCCTGATCCAGGATCACGGCCAGCACGGGCTTCGCACCCGGCGCCAACGTGCCCACCGCCAGGGCCAGCGGCTTGCCTTCCATGGGGATCAACGTGGGGAACGGCAGGCGCTGCTTGTCGTCCAACTGGGTCACGCCCACCCGGCGTTCGTCGGTACTCAGCAGGAAAATCTCGGGTTTGCCATCTCCATCCCAGTCCGCCACGGCGATGTCGCTGATGCCGGTGAGCGTGGAGAACTTGTGCGGCGCCGCCAGGTTGCCATCCGCTTCCTGCAAATAGACGGAAATCTGCCCGCTATCCGGCTCGGCTACCAGCAGGTCCGACCGGCCGTCGCCATTGATGTCGCCCCACACCATGCCACGCCGGGGTTTGTCGGTCCGGTTCAAGGGCAATACGCTGAACTGGCCCTGTTGGAAGGTTCCGCCCAGGTTGGCCGCCGGCTTGCGGATGAAATGCGAAATCTCCGCCCGCCCGGAATTTTGGGCGATAGTGATGACCTGCGTCTCCTTGTTTTCCTCCAGGTTGTCCGCGATGTAGGAACGGACGCGGGGCAGCGTGAAATAAATCTCCGGCCCCAACTGGCCTTCCCGGTCCTGCAACCGGAAGCGGAACGGGAAATCGCTCTCCCAGTTCACCAGGAGCAAATCGTTGCGCCCGTCACCGTCAATGTCCAGCACCTGCACGGCCTTGACCGAGCCGGTGAAGGGAATCTTCTGCGGCTCGCCCAGCGTGTGGTCGGCGTTTTGCGGCAGAAAATAAATGCACGACTCGCCGAGCAGCACCAGGTCGGGTCGGCCATCGCCATTGAGGTCGCCCGTGGTCAGGGCGTTGGGCGTCAACTGGCCGTCATCAATGGGCCAGCGCACGGGCGCGCTCCAGTTGTTGGTGCCCTGATTGTACTGCACCACAAGTTCCTTGGGGTCGCCGTAGTAGGCAATGTCCGGCCGGCCGTCGCCGTTGAGGTCCGTGACCGCCAGCGACGAAATGCGTTTTTCCGAGGCAATGGAATCAATGCGGAAGCGGGCATCCGGCGGGAGTTCGTTCAACTCCCGTTTCTCCCCGGTCACCGCGACCGTCTGGTTGGTGTGGCCCGTCTGGTTGTAGAGGAGATTGATTTTGGAGCGGTCGTTGTTGACCACCACCAGGTCGTTCAGGCCGTCGCCGTTCAGATCCGCCACGTGCAGCAGGCTGATATCATTGTCGATGGGGAAAATCTCCGGACCGGTGAAGCCGAACCGGTTGGTGAGGTCCCCGGTTTCCGCCGCGGTGCTGCAACCCAGGTTGGCGACCAGCCAGCACAGCCCCAACAGCGCCGTCCCCTTCCACCCACACCGCAGCCGACGCAAGAAACGCATATAATTCTCCATAGGCGTTGCGAAAATGCCACTACCGCCGGGCTGTGGCGAGCACTATTCGCCGAGGAACTGGGCCGCCACCCGCCGCCGGTGGGGGGCCTGCCGGTGCTCCCACAGGTAAATCCCCTGCCACGTGCCCAGGACCAGCCGCCCGGCCTGCACCGGAATGGCCAGCGTCACGCTGGTGAGCGCGGCGCGGATGTGCGCCGGCATGTCATCCGGGCCCTCGCACGTGTGCCGAAACAGCGCGCTGCCGTCCGGCACCAACCGCGAAAAAAATGTTTCCAAATCCCGCCGCACGTCCGGATCGGCGTTTTCCTGGATCAGCAATGACGCCGAAGTGTGTTGCACGAACAGGTGTACCATTCCGGCCTGAAATTGCTCCTGCCGCACCCAGGCGGTGACGGCCTCCGTAAATTCAAAGAAGCCCCGGCCGGAGGTGGGAATCGCAAACTCGTGGGCAGCCTGGCGCAACATGGACGGAACTCCGCGGCTACGGCTTGGCTTCTGGCGTTCCGGCTTTCGCCGCCGCCTCGGCCTGGTCCAGCATCTTTTCCAGGTCCGCGTTGCGGGGCTGGCCTGCGGCCAGGGCCTTGTGATAATGCCAGCGGGCGAGTTCGACCTGCGGCGGATTTTGCGAGAGGTAAATCACGGCCAGATTGTTGTGGGCGCTGCCGTATTCCGGGTTCAACTGCAAGGCCCGGCGCAAGGCGGCCTCGGCGGCGGTGCGCTGGCCCTTCTGACTAAGCGTGACGCCGAGAAAGTTCTGGATCTCCGCGTCGTTGGGATTCAACTGGGCGGCGTGGCTCAGCGCTTCCAGCGCCTCGTCATACCGGCCCTGACGGAACCGCAGATTACCGAGCACGCCCAGCGCAAAGGCGCTGTTGGGCGCCACCTTCAGAGCCTGCTCCAGGTGGGCTTCGGCATCGCTGGAACGGTCCAGCGCCAGCTCAATGGTGGCCAGGTTGGCCAGCAGATCCACGTTGGTGGGGTCCAGCGGCAATGCCTCCAGATACCGGTCCCGCGCGGCGGACACCTGCCCGGCGGCGTATAATTGTTGCGCGGCGCCAATCAACTGCCGGGCTTTGACGACATCCGCCTTGACGGGCGCCGGCGGTGCCGGAACTGCCGCCGGCGTAGCGGCGGCCGGAGTGCGAAGCAACGCGAGTTCTTCCGCCTTAAACGGCTCAGGCTTGGCCTGCAAGGCCGCCAACTGGGACCGCATAGCATCCATCTGGGATTGCAGTTGGGTCAGGTCGGCGGCGGCGGTCGGCGGCGCACTGTTGGAAGTTTGCGCCAGTTGTTGCCGCAAACTTTCATTTTCGTTTTTGAGCGTGGTGACACTGGCGGAAGCGTCTTGAAGCTGGTTCTGCAACTGTTGTTGCTGTTGCAATGCTGCGGCATTGGTTTGTTGCAACCGGGCAATCTTGACGTTGGAATCCGTCAGCAAGTTGAGCGCGGCATCGGCCTGGATGGTGTATTGCCGCCGGAGCAACGCAAGATCCTGCCGGGTCCGTTCAAGTTCATTCGGCGCGCCCTTGCCATTCATGAACGCATCCAACTGGCTCTGCATGATGGTCCGGTCGTGGGTGAGCTGCCGGATGGTTGCGGTCTGCTCCTGCAATTTTTGGTTCATCCCGGCCAGGGCTTCGCGGGTGGCGACCGCCGCCGGGGAATTGGTCAGTTCAATGGTGGTGGCGGGCGCCTGCTCCAGGCCGGCACGCAACAATTTGTTTTCCTTTTCCAGCACGCTGATTTTCTCCTCGGCCGCGGCCAGTTGCTGGGGATCGGCCGGCACCAACGCGTCCAGTTTGGCTTGCAACGCCGCCTTGTCCGTCTGCGCCTGCTGGAGCTGGGCCCGGAGCGTGTTCAGCGCATTGGTATCCACCACTGGCACCGCCCCGAGCTGCTTTTGCAGGGCGGCATTGCCCTGTTGCAGCGTGGCAATGGTGTTGGACTGGGTGAGCATTTGAGTGCGCGCGGCGACCAGTTCCTGTTCCAGTCGCTGAAGCGATGCGGCGTCCACCATCTGCGCCGCCCGCGCCTGCTGATCATTCAGGCCGGTGCGCAATTTCTGGTTCTCCTGTTCCAAGGTCTGAATCTTGGTCTCGGCCTGGGCCAGCACCTGCGTGTTGACGTAGCCCGGCGCGGGATGACTGGCCAGGTCCCGCAGGCGTTTTTCCAAATCCGCCCGCGCGGCCTGGGTCTGCTGCAATTGCTCCCGCAAGGCCTGCAATTGCGCGGCGGCATTGGCATCGGGAGCGGCTTCAACCCGGGCCGGCGGAGTATTGGTATTGAGAGCCTGCAACCGGTCGGCCAGATACTTGAGCCGGAAATTGACAATCTTGACCTGCCAGTTCGGGAACTGGGTATGGAATTGTTTCAAGGCCGTGAGCGCGTCACCGTATTTGGCCCGGGCGGCCGGGATGTCGTGGCCGCTGAGGTCATCCCCTTGCTGGATGAGTCCATAGATGCCCACGTACCGGTCGTCCGCCGAAGTTTGTGCCTTGGCTGCCAGGGGCAGCAGCCACAGCGCGAGTAGCAGTAAAGTGAGGCGCTTCATAGAACGTCGGGCAGGCTAATGAATACCATGGGCAAACGCAATGGCGAGTATGGGCGGACACCGCGATTTCACCTTGGGCATCATTGACATGAGCGGGCGGGCCATGCTAGTTTGCGCCAGGTTTGGTTATGAACTCGTTCTTAAACCAACACGTGCTGGTGCTTAACCGCCTCTGGCAGGCCGTCAACATCTGCACCGCGCGCCGCGCCTTGACCCTGCTCTTTCAAGGCCACGCCGAGGTCGTCCTCAGCAACGATGATGGCTCCTTCCAGACGTATGACTTCCGGGAGTGGCACGATTTCTCCCAACAGTCGCCGCATCCGGAAAGCATCCACACCATCTCGTTCAAGATCCGGCTGCCCCGGGTCATCCTGCTGGTGATGTACGACCGGTTGCCCAAGAAGGAAGTGAAGTTCACCCGGCACAACATTTTTGAACGCGACAAAAACACCTGCCAGTATTGCGGCAAGGTGTTTGACCGCGCCGAACTGAATCTGGACCACGTGGTGCCCCGCGACGCCGGCGGCCCGACCACCTGGGAGAACATTGTGTGCTCGTGCATTCCTTGCAACACCCGCAAGGCCAACCGCACGCCGCAACAGGCCGGCCTGCACCTCATCCGCAAGCCCAAGCGGCCCAAGTGGCGGCCCTTCGTGCAGATCAACCTGACGTTGCAACAGCACGACAGTTGGCGGCATTTCCTGGACCTCGCCTACTGGAACGTGGAACTCGGCGAAGACGTGCATTAAACTCCCGGGCCCCGGAATTTCCCCCGGCGCTTGAAATTAAGGCCGCCCCGGCGACTCCGCCCTACGCCTTGGTCTTCGCCGCTTCGATCATGTCCCAGAACTTGGGATTTTCCTGCAACGCCTCGTCTTCGCGCGGATTGAGGCCGGACCGGAAGAAGAAATCCTTGAGCGTGCCGCGGCTGAGGATGCGATGCACCACCACCCCGAGGTCGTGCCGTTCAAAATAGACGCGGTAATCACCCACGCGGAAGCGATGCAGGATGCGCCCGGCCCGTTCGAGTTTGCCGTACTGATCCATCTCAGTGCTCATTACCTCGCGCGGCAGGCCGCGGAATTCGCCGAGGATTTGCAATTGCAATTCCTTGGGCATGCGGGCCAGTTCCGTGGCGCTGGTGGGGTTGAAGATAATCTGAAACGGTTGCATCACGCAGCATGCTTGAAATTTGCCGCCCGAAAGTCAAGCGGGCGATTCCGTGGGATTGGTAGCGCGTACGGGAGTCGAACCCGTCCTTCCGGATTGAGAATCCAGCGTCCTAACCGATAGACGAACACGCCGGCCCAAGGGCGCCAGACATCCTAGCCGCCCCGCGGCGGCTGTCAACCTCCCAGCCAGCCCGGGCCACCGGCGGCGCAAAGCAGGCTTGCCCGAAATTCAAGGGCATTTATCCTTCGGCTTCCGACTTGAATGAAACGTCAGCGGTCCATCTCCAACCACACCCTGAGCCGGGTGCTGCAATCCGTCGGGGAATTGTGGCAGCGGCGCGAATTCGCCCCCGCCATCGCCGAACTGGAAGGCGCCTGCCGGCGCGACCCCGGCAACCTGGGACTGCTCCTGGACCTGGGCCGGTTGCACGGGCTCCGCTACGACCACGCCGCCGCCGAGGCGTGCTTCGAAAAAGCCATTCGCCTGGCGCCCAACAAAGCCCAGGTGCTGACTTTCGCCGGCCGGCAATGCCGCGATTTCAACGGGGACGCGCTGGCGGAACGTTATTTTCTCCAGGCGCTCGCCGACAAGAACCCACCCGCCGAAGCCGCAGTGAAGCTGGCCGAACTCTACGAACGCCAGCGCCGCTCGGACGCCGCCGCCGCCCAAATTGACCGCGCGTTGCAACAACAGCCCGGCCTGCCCGCCGCCCTGTTGGTAAAAGCCCGACTGGAACGTCAGGCCGGCCGCGCGGCCGAGGCGGAAGCCATCCTGCGCGCCTTCCCCGCCGCCGCCGAGCCCGCCCTGCGCGCCTCTGCCGCTTACGAACTGGGCGGCATCCTGGACCGCCAGGGTGATTATGATGCCGCCATGATGGCTTTTGCCCAAGCCAAGGAATGGTTGCGCCCGCTGGCCACCCGTCCGCTGCATGAGTTGCAAATCATGCGGAAGCGGTTGCAGCATCTGTATGAAAACCTGACCCCGCAACTGCTGCAATCCTGGCGGCAGGCGGCGGCGGATTTGCAACCGCCCCGGCAGCTCGCCCTGCTGGCCGGACACCCCCGCTCCGGCACCACCCTGCTGGAACAGGTGCTGGACGCGCACCCGGATATGGTTTCCGCCGAGGAGACGGAGATTTTTTACGACGATGCGTACATGCCCCTGATGCGCGGCCTGCCGGACGATACCGCCATGTTCGCCGGGCTCGCCAATGCCTCCCCCGCGGCGCTGGTGCATTCGCGGGAAAATTATTTCCGTTCCATGGACCTGGCGCTGGCACAACCGGTCGGCCGCCGGCTGCTGGTGGACAAGAATCCGTCGTACACCTTCCTGATCCCGGCGTTTGCGCGCATCTTTCCCGAAATAAAATTCCTCATCGCGTTGCGCGATCCCCGCGATGTGGTGCTGAGCTGTTACATGCAGAACCTGCCGATGAACCAGGTGGGCGCGGCATTCCTTTCGCTGGAAAGCACCGCCGCGGAATACGCGGCCCTGATGTCCGGCTGGCGCGAGGTTCGGGCGCAACTGGACCATCCCTGGCTCGAGGTCCGCTATGAGGACATGGTGGAAGATCTGGGTGCGGTGGCGCGAAAGACGCTGGAGTTTTTGGGCGTGGACTGGAATCCGGATGTGCTGGGCTTCGACGAACACGCGCGCAAGAAGCTCGTGCGTTCTCCCACGTATGTGGACGTCACCCAACCTGTTTACAAACGCGCCCGGGGCCGCTGGCGGAATTATCACAAATATCTCGAACCGCACCTGGAAAAACTGACATCCTGGGTGCAAGCGTTCGGGTATGACTGAAGTGGCGCTACCACCCTGGTGATGGCAGGAAATTTGACGGCCGCAAAAAATTTAGCCCCCGTAAGGGCCGAGCGATTATGAGTGAAAACCTTTTTTGGATGGCGGGCAAAATCACGCCGGCCCAGCGCGAATCGCGCAACGGCCATCCGGGCTGTGTGGTGTGGCTCACGGGACTGAGCGCCTCAGGCAAATCCACCATCGCCACGGAACTGGAACGTCAACTGTTCCAGCAAGGTCGGCAGGTGTATGTGCTCGATGGCGACAACATCCGGCACGGCCTGGGATCCGACCTGGATTTTTCGCCCGCCGCGCGCAAGGAAAACATCCGGCGGATTGGCGAGGTGGCCCGGCTCTTTGCCGACTCCGGCTGCATCTGCATCACCGCCTTCATCTCCCCCTACCGTTCGGACCGGGAACTGGCGCGACGCATTGCGCCGCCGGGAAAATTCATTGAGGTGTTCATCAACGCCCCGCTGGCCGTGTGTGAGCAACGCGATCCCAAGGGGCTTTATGCCAAGGCGCGCGCGGGCCTGGTGAAGGAATTCACCGGCATCTCCGCTCCCTACGAACCGCCGCTACAGCCGGAAATCGAACTGAATACCGATCAGTTGGATGTGGCCCGGTGTGTCGCCAAAATCATCGAACACTTGCAAGCCGCCGCTTCCTGAGCCAAATACCGCCGGGCAAAAAAACAAAAAAAGCCGCCCAACGGGCGGCTCTTGGTGAGAAGAACACAAACAATAAATCCCGTCTTACTTGCGACGGCGAATCAACGCGAGCGAGGCCAGACCCAAAGTAGCCAAAACAATCGTGGTGGGTTCCGGCACACCGATGACGATGTTGGGCATACCATTCATGGAGTCGGATGGATTCACCCCCGTGGCAATCCCTGCCATCGTGAAAGCGCCCGAACGACCACGGATGCTTGCTGAAGCATAATCCGCACCATTGTAGGCAACGACCTCAAAGGTAATCGGTCCGGAGGTATACCCTGGTATCTGAACATTCCCATAATCAAAATATCCGGCGGTGGCCGCTCCCGTCGCGTAGGTAGCAACCACACCATTCAACAAGGTCAAGCCCGTAGGGAGCGAAGAGACACTGCTCAAATTATTGATGTCCACCGCATCCGCCACAATTCCAAAAGCGTAATACAATTGCGCCTTAAAACTGCTGTCAACCAAATGACCGAAAACTGTGGTCGTTGCCCCGACATTATTATTGGCGATGTAGCTGGAAAATAAAACGAAACCTTGCCCAT
>DATJIU010000305.1:0-4889 GCA_035492855.1 Dongiaceae bacterium
TGATGCCGTTGGCGCGAACCTCTACGGGCCCGGAGCCAGTCAAATGATAATCCTCAGCGGAGAAGTCCGCGATGACCTGGGGCTGGTTGTAATCAAGATCGTTGCAGGCTTCGACCCGGAAGCGCACGGGGAACAAAGCGGGCCGTTCAGGCCAGATTTTGACGAGGTCAATGGATTGAGGTTGCCCCAAGTCGATATCGGCCCAAGCCGGAGAGTCCGGGGAACCGGTTTCAGTTGTCATGAAGCCAGGAGGACGGCGATCCGGAGGCATGAACCAGCGCGAGGCGGTGATCCACTTGGCTTTCCAATCTTCGGGCTTCAAGAGCCCCACGGACCAGGAGGACGGGCTGCTCCATTGGGAAGAGTGGCCCCGCTGATCCCAGACCCGGACCTTCCAAAAGCACTTTTCTCGTGAGGCCAGCGGTTTGCCACCATAGGGAATGGAGATATCTTGGTCGGAGAACACTTTGCCACTGTCCCAAATGTCGCCTCGGTTTTTTGACAGAAGCTGCAGAGAGGAGGCGACCAAAATCTGATAGGCGGATTGGTATTGGCCCCGCTGTTCGGAGGCGAGGTTCCAACTCAAATCTGGCTTTGGCGTGTCTATGCCGGCCGGGGCGTCCTGGGACTCGCAGCGGAGGCGGTAAACTTTGAGTGAAGAAACGCTCGAGAAGAGACCTGAAACAGAGGGTTCGCCATGGACCATACAGGGCATGGCCGCAGCGAGACACAACGCGGACATAAGAACGCGGCAGGCAATCCGCATTATTGACACAACAGTGAATGACGCCTCAACACGGGGATTCGTTTTCTCAAAAAAGCTCATTGTGGATTTATTAGCTTCATTGCATGGCATCTGACACCTTGATCAAGAAATAACAACATCCGGTCGCTTAACCTTCACTTTATAATCCCAAGATCCGGGCGCACTGACCCGCAGCGTTGCCCCCCCCGCCTGCCGGTGTCGCCCGAATTGACGGTCGCGAATTTGATGTCGTTAACTTTCATACGTTGGTCCGCAATTTTCCCAAGAAAACCGGCAGAGTTTTCAGGTGGTAAAAGAAAAACATAACTGGTGCTGGGATTATGTTCCCTGGTTCAGAACGGTTTTACAATGTATGGAATGTCCTATCTGGTGGAGAAAGTGGCAAACTAAGCTGGATTGTTCTGGTCCGGGAAGCACATCTCCTCGGCGTAAATTTTCTGGAAGGCTTCAGGCTCATTAAGCGCCACATGCTCGGCATTCCGGCGCGGCGGCTGCCCGCCTCAGTTATAACAGCACGTCGCAGCCATACCTCGCGAGTAATGAACTCGAAAATTCTTAGGCCATCCTGATTTGCCTCAGCCAAATGCGCAACCAAGACTCGGTAGTGGCAAGATTTTCAATTGTGGCCAAAATATCCGGGTACCTGGCGCTTAAAAACCGGGAAATCCGGACATTTCCCAATAGCTGGCATACCAATTAATTTTGGCAAACCAACAAATCGCTCATTACCCATGGTTGTTTAATAGAAATCACAATTTATTACCCCAGGTTCACTCCCATTACGGTTCTCACACTCGTAGGCAGGCGCGGAAGCCACGACCCGCATAATACGATTGCGCCCCGTTGTGATATACAAACACCCGACCGAAACGGCGGTCGCCAAAAATGGCGCCATCGAGCTTGCGAATTTCCGCCGGGGTTTTCAGCCAGCTCGACGATTTCAGGTCAAATTCGCCCAACTGCTGCAACTCCTGGTACTGCGCCTCGGTCAACAGTTCCACCCCCATGGCCGCGGCCAGGTCGAGCGCGCTGTTCTTCGGTTTGTGCTCCTTGCGGGAGTCCAACGCCTCGCGGTCGTAGCACAAGCTCGTGCGGCCCTTGGGGCTCTCCGGCGTGCAATCAAAGAAAAGGTACTCGCCGGTCTTTTTGTCCAGGCCCACCACATCCGGCTCGCCGCCAGTGCGCTCCATTTCCTGAAGCGACCACAATTTGTCTGCGTGCGCTTCCAATCGCGTCTGCACCTTGGCCCAGTTGAGCCCAGGATGCCGGACCGCATTTTTTTCAAACCGCGCCTGCAAGATCCGCAGCAATGCGTCGCGCTGGGCCGACGCCAGTTCCTTGATTTTGTTCTCCTTGGTCATGGCGTGATTCTATTCTCCCGGCGGCATTCCGCAACCGGTTATGACTATGCTGGCGGCAGGAAGTTGGCCGTGGCAAGCTTCCGGCGCTTGCAAAATCCATCCACCAAAAACCTCCTGCTGCGGGCAATTGGATTTGGCATATTTAACCAGCTTTTCCTGCTCTTGTTCCTGCTGGCACCGGGCGGAATGGATTACTGGCAGGGCTGGGCCTTCGTGGTTGTGAACCTGGTCGCCACCACGATTTTCATCGGCTACTACTACCGGCATGACCGCGAACTGCTCGCCCGCCGGCTGCTCCGCAAAGAAACCGTTTTCACCCAGAAATTCATCATGTTCGTGCTCCAACGGGTGGCCGTTTTGTTTTACCTGGTTTGCGCACTGGATCACCGGTTTGGCTGGTCGCGGCAACGGCTTGCGCCCCTGCCGGGATGGCTTTCGATCTTGGCGCTGCTCGCGTATGGGGGCGGTTTTCTGCTCAATATCCCGGTGTTGAACGCCAACCGTTTTGCGGCCAGCGTCATCCAGGTGGAATCCGGCCAGGTACTGGCCGACCAGGGCGCTTACCGGTGGGTGCGGCATCCCTAGTATGCCGTGAGCCTCCTGCTCTGGTGCTGCTTGCCGCTGGCGCTGGGTTCGTGGGTGGCGCTGCCGGTCATCCGGCTGATGCTGCCCTTGCTGGTCTGGCGGTTGCTCAACGAGGAAAAAGTGCTGCGCCGCGAGCTGCCCGGCTACGCGGAATACTGTCAACGTATTCCGTGGCGGCTGCTTCCGTCTGTATGGTGATCCGTATCGCCGTCAGCGATTCCCGGCGCTCCACCAGCGAAAGGGATATTTGCCCACCGGCCGAAGAACCTATCGGTTTTGTCGTCCCGGCGGGCGCGGAGTAGAATACGCATGGGGGAGCAGCCAAGCCCAGTTTGGCACTTCGCGGCACGGAGGCGAATCCGCCGCACTGGGCCCGGGTCGATGAAAAGGTTCATTTCCACCGGCCAATGTCATGACACATCACATTGGTCCCAGTGGTGTCAGGATTGTAGAAATTAATCAGGGCGGCGGTGCCGTTGGTAACCACCAAACTGAGGGTGGCGTTGGTGTGGTAGGCCGGCAAGGCCAGCGTGATGGTACAGACGTTGGGGTTGGTCCAGCCGCGAAAAAGTACCGTGCGCGAGGCATCGGCAATGTTGGTGCCGGTGAAGCTGAGGGTGCAATTGGTGCTGGCCAGGTAGATTTGCTGGGTGTTCCCCAGTTCGCCAGGCAACAGCGTGACCGAGTACGTTGTGCCCGCGCCGGTTGCGGTCAGCACCCCGGCCTGGGTGAACAGGTTGGTGGCTTGCAAATTCGTCAGGCCGCTCCCGTTGCCATTCGTGCGCACATAGGGTGCCAGGATGGAAACAACATCCGTGACGGTCTGGTAACCCCTCGGATTGGACATGGGATAATATAGTGTGGCCGCGGTGGCGGCATCCAGTTTCTGGTTGATCCGGTTGCTCTGGGAAATAAGGTCAGCCGCGTTGGTGGCGATGGCGGCAGCAAAGATGGCATTGGAACTGATTTGCTCCGGCAGGCTGGCCAACGGCAGGTTGGCGACTGGCGGAACATAAATGTACGGATCCCCCAAGGCCATAAAGTATGACGCGGAGTTGGTGGTGGTGACGTCCACAGCCAGAAGCGAACTGCCCGTGGTGTCCAGATTGATATGCGCCACCTGCCCGGCGGTTAGGCCGGTTTTGGTGTAAACAGGCGTGCCGTCCAGGGATATGGTAATGGTGGCACTGCCCCCGCCCACCCCGTTGAGTCCGTCGTAGCCGAAGTCGGTGGCAAACCTGGTGGCGCCGGTGATGGACCATTCCAAATGGCTCATCGGCCGGATCCCCACGCCGTGGGCATAAAAGTTGGTGCCGGAGGTGGTGCGAATCGAAATGTTGGTGGTGGTCAGCACCAGCCCGGTACCGTCATTGCGTGAAAGTGAGCCGGCCGTCAGGGGCGCCTGGTTGTTTCCGTTCCACCGCCAGCCCCGCGAAGTCAGGCGCAGGTTCGCAGTGTCGATATCCGCAGTCTGAAAACCGTTGGTTGCATTCTCATGCCACACGCCCATCGGGCCGAATGCGGTTATCCAGTTAGTCCCGGCGGGCCAGCCGCTGCCATGCAATTCCAGCCGGTAAATTTTGCTTCCGTAAGGCGGCAGGGTGATGGCGATGCCGTTGGTCACATAACCCAGCCAGGTCCGGTAAACCGGGTCATACACGGAACACCAGTCGTTGCTGGACGCTGCGGGAAAAACCGACGCAAAATTGAGGCCAAACGTGGCGGCATCGTTGGTGCTCCGGTTGAGCAGCATCACCGCCTTGAGCGTGCCGTCCAGCTCCTTTAGCGGTTTGGCGTAGATGACTGCCAGATTATTTGACCAGATCAGAGTGGCCGGTTTCACCAGCGGGTCCTGATCCAGCGCAATAAGGTCCAGGTTGGTTTGCAGGAAGGTGCAGCCAAAATTGGCCGGACCACTGCTTTCCGTGCCGGCATACCACGTGTATGGCCTGTTGTCCCAATGCGACATGGAGACCCAGGGCGCCGAGAACATGCTCATGGCATTGATTTGCGATTGATAGGCCTGCCAGTTGGCCAGGTTGAAGCGAAATTGATGCGGGGTGTAAAAAACTCCCAGGGTAAGATAGTGATTCGGTCCTACAAAGCTGTCAAAATTAATATAGTTGTCGAGCCGCTTATTGAAGCCAGTCCAGCTTCCGGAGTTGTCCGATAACCCA
>DATJIU010000306.1:0-4569 GCA_035492855.1 Dongiaceae bacterium
CATCCGCGCCGGCTGGGAAGACAAGCCGCTGTCCAACCGCGAATTCTATGCCGCGGGGACATGGGGTCCGGTGGCCGCCGATGATTTGATCGCCCAGAGCGGCCATACCTGGCGCGACCCGCAACCGGTCCAATAACCCGCATTCCCCCGCCATGGAAATCCGCCCCTTTCGTTCCGAGGACGAAGCCGCCGTGGTGGCGCTATGGGAAGCATGCGGGTTGGTGCGACCGTGGAATAATCCGGTCAAGGATATCCAGCGCAAACTGGCCGCGCAGCCGGAGCTGTTCCTGGTGGGCTGCCTCGCGGATCGCGTGGTGGCCACGGTGATGGCTGGTTACGAAGGGCATCGCGGCTGGATCAATTACCTCGCCGTCCGCCCGGACCATCGCCGGCAAGGCCTGGGCCGACAAATCATGGCGGCGGCGGAAGCCCGGTTGCGCCAGCGGCATTGCCCCAAAATCAACCTTCAGGTGCGTGCGGCCAACCGCGACGTCCTTGCCTTCTATCAGCGCTTGGGTTACGCCGTGGATGATGTCATCAGCCTGGGGCGGCGGCTGGAAAACGACGCCCCGGATGCCCCGCCCTGACCCGGCCTGCGGGCGCAAACCCCATTTGACAAGCCGGTGGATTAGGCTATTCCTTAATCCATGAAAATACTCGCGCTTATCCTCACGCTTTTGCTGGTTCAATTGGCCACCGTTTACGCCGGCTCGCTCTACGACATCAAGGTCAAGGACATTGACGGCAAGGACACCTCCATCGGGGCCTATAAGGGCAAGGTGCTGCTCATCGTCAACGTCGCCTCGCATTGCGGTTACACCAAGCAGTACGCCGCGCTGGAAGCCATCTACAAGAAATACCACGACCAGGGTTTTGAAATCCTCGGCTTCCCGTGCAACCAGTTCGGGGGCCAGGAGCCCGGCAGCAACGAGGAGATCAAACAGTTTTGCACCAGCAAGTTTGACGTCACCTTCCCGATGTTTGACAAGATCGAGGTGAACGGCGAAAACCGCCATCCGTTGTACGTCGCGCTGGCCGGCGACAGCTCTCCCTTCCCCGGCAAGATCACCTGGAACTTCAACAAGTTTCTCATCAGCAAGGATGGCAAGATTATTCAGCGCTTCGACTCCAAGATCACGCCCGACTCCGCGGAACTGACCAAGGCCGTTGAAGCCGCGCTCGCGGCGAAGTAAGGCGCAGTCAGTCCGCCAATGCCCAGTTCGGTCTGATTTCGGCATCCAATGAATCCACCGGGGTGCCGGTCGCCAGTTTCCGTTCCGCCACGATGCCAATCATGGCGGCGTTGTCGGTGGAGAACCGGGGCTCGGTGAGCCGCAAGGTCAGCCGGGCGCGCGCGCAGGCCGCGGCGAGTTGTGCCCGCAAGGCCCGGTTGCAAATGACCCCGCCGGATGCGGTGACACACGATACTCCCAGCCGCTTGGCGGCCCGCACGGTTTTGGTCACCAGCACTTCCACAATGGCCGCCTGCACGCTGGCGCAGAGGTCGCGTCGCCGTTGCGCGTCCTCCAAAATCTCCGGGTGGTCCCGCACAAAATAGCGCACCGACGTTTTTAATCCGCTGAAGCTGAAATCGTCGCTGGCATCGTGCAGCAGCGGTCGCGGGAAATCATAGGCTGCGGCATTGCCGGTTTCCGCCAGCCGGTCAATCACCGGTCCCGCGGGATACGGCAGGCCGATGAGCTTGCCGGTTTTGTCGAAGCATTCGCCGGCGGCGTCATCAATGGTGCCGCCCAGCACCCGGTGCCGAAATTCCCCGGCCACCTGCACCAGCATGGTGTGTCCGCCGCTGACGATGAGGGAAACGTTTGGCTGGAAATGTTCGAAGTCCGCTTGCGGCGGGGTGCCGGCAATCCACGGCGAATACAGATGCGCCTCGTGATGATTCACGCCGAGGAACGGTCGCTCCAACACAAAGGCCATTGCTTGCGCCGCCTTGAAACCGATCATCAACGCGCCCGGCAATCCCGGCCCTTGCGTGGCGGCCACCGCGTCTAGCTCGCGCGCCGTCACGCCGGCCTCGGCCAGCGCGGCGCGGGCTACCGGCAGCAGGTTGCGCAAATGCTCGCGCGCGGCAAGTTCGGGCACTACCCCGCCATACTCCTCATGCAGCTTGATCTGCGACGCCACCACATTGGCGCAGACCTTCCCGGCGCGCACCACCGCGGCGCTGGTCTCATCACAGGAAGATTCGAGGGCGAGCAGGAGCATGCCAGGGGATTGCGGGAAAGGTCGGGCGACAAGTTACCGGGACGCCATTTTGTTTTCTGCGGGCTCCGGGCCGGCGCTATTTTTTTCCAGTTTGGTGTAGAGCATGAGGCCCTTCAGCATGTCTTCGGCGCGGTCGAGCTGCACATCGTGCGACGCCAGCACGCGGTCGCGGTCCTGGGGCGTCAGGCTCTCGACACCGCCCACCGTGCGCTTGAGCAGCACATCCCGCTCCTCGGCGTCGGTCATGGGCACATAAACATCCGGCGTGATACCATGCTCATGAATGACGTTGTGGCTGGGCGTATAATACTTGGCCATGGTGAGCTTGAGCGCGGAACCGTCCGGCAACCGGTCAATGGTCTGCACCGAGCCTTTGCCGAAGGTGGTTTCGCCCAGCACGATCGCACGCTTCCAGTCGTGCAGGCAGCCGGTCACAATTTCCGCCGCGCTCGCACTGCCGATGTTGACCAGCACCACCAGCGGCAGCGGGGTGCCGTTGGGCCCCACCAGTTCATCGCCCCGTCCCGCGGCGCGGTACGTGGAATTCTGGCTGGGATTGCGCCCCTCGGTGGTGACCACCAGCCTGCCGCGCGGCAGAAACTTCTCGCACACTTTCACCGCCTGCTCCAGCAGCCCGCCGGGATTCCACCGCAGGTCCAGCACCAGCGCCCGCACGTGGCGCGACTGCAACTTCTGCAACGCCGCCTCCAGTTCGTCGCTCGTCTTTTCGCTGAACTGCACGATGCGCACATAGCCGATGCCATTGGCGTCCACCGGAAATTCCTTCTGGCCGTTGATGTCCTTGACCATGTCCACCGTGATGATCGCGCGGGTGAGTTTCAACTCCCGCACCTCGCCCGTGGCTGGGCGCATGGTGGTGAGCACCACCTCCGAGCCCGGCTCGCCCCGCAGGTCCTTGACCGTGTCTTCCAGCGTCCATTTCTCCGTGCTCTGGCCGTTGACCTTGATGATGCGGTCGCCGGATAAAATGCCCGCGCGCGAACCCGGCGAATCTTCGATCGGCGAGATGACCGTGATGTGGTTGTCCTTCAGACCAATGACCACCCCCAGGCCGCCGAAGGTGCCCTCCGTGTCATCCTGCAACTGCTGGTACTGCTCCGGGTCCAGAAATTCGCTGTGCGGATCCAGCGTGTTGACCATGCCCTTGAGCGCGCCATAGACGAGGTCGCGGTAAGCCACGTTGGTGCGGTCCACATAATCGTGGTGCACCTTTTCCAGCACGAGGTTGAAGAGTTCCTCGTTCGCCGCCGGGTTGTCCCTGGTGGCGGTGGTGACGTTGGTGTGATACACCTGCACCCCGGCCCAAAGGTTGAGGGCCAGGGCCGTCAGCAAGATTCCGTATAGCACCCGTTGTTTCATGGCTAACTTTGTATTCCGGTCCAACCATAGATGCGCCCCCCCGGATTGGCAAGCGACCGCAGGGGAAAAACCTCAGGCCGCCGCCCCCTGGCGCAATAACATTTCCACATAAGGCAGGTCCTCCGGGCGCGTTACCTTGGGGTTGGGGGCCGGCCACGCCACGAGCTTCACCGGCTGCCCGACCAGGTCGCACGCCGCCGTGTCATCCGTCACCAGCAGTTGCCGCCGGCGCACCTCGTCCAGTGCATGCCGGATGACCGCCACCTGAAAGGTCTGCGGCGTCTGCACCGCCCACAACTTGGCGCGGTCCAGCGTGCGGGCAATCATCACGCCGTCGGCGGATTCCTTGATGGTATCCGTCACCGGCTGGGCGGCCACGGCTGCGCCCATTTCGCGCGCCGCCGCCAGCGTGGCGGCAATCAGCGCCGCACTCGTAACCGGCCGGGCGGCGTCCTGAATGGCCACCAACTCTGCCTGGGGCGACAACGCCTCCAGCCCGTTCCACACCGAGTCCTGCCGTTCCTTGCCGCCGGGCACGAGCCGGTAAGGTTTGCGGAAGCCACATTTGGCCGCCAGCTCGGCAAAGGCCGGCTCCATCCCGGCGCGCACCACCATGATGATCTCCTCAATGTCCGGATACTGGTCGAACCGCCGCCACGTATGCGCCACTACGGGCTGACCGGCCAGCTCCAGCCAGAGCTTGTCCACGTTCGGCCCCATGCGGGTGCCCTTGCCGGCGGCGACAATGATGGCGCTGTTCATAGGGGCAGTCTAAAGACCTCGCCGAGAAGTCCAAAGGGTAAAATCAGCGGCGGGCGGACCAACACCACGATGGGGCCACCCATCCCAACAACCCCGGCACGAAGCCAAACGAACCCAAATGGAAACGCCGCAACAAATAAGCGCAAGAATCTAAAAACAAGCATCATATGAATAATATTCTGGCTGAAAAATTTGGGT
>DATJIU010000307.1:0-2543 GCA_035492855.1 Dongiaceae bacterium
CACCAGCGCCTGAATCATCCGGCCGCCAAACCAGGTCCAATCGCCGCCGTTCTGATAGGTGTAAGGCGGCAGATTGGGAAAAGCCTCCAATGGATACGGCGGCCAGACGGTGATGCCGATGGTCGCGTGTTTTTCCTGGGCGGCAGCAGCCACAAACTGGCGGTTGATGGCCGCAATCTCCGCCTTGCGATGCAGTCCCGCCAGAATAGCGCTGGCGGTGCCGCCGGTGTAGAGAATTTTGCGCTCGTCAAAAGTGTTGGTGAACGGGCTGCCGTTCAAATAGAGATGCGGAATATATTTCTGCGCCCGGGCATCCCACAGATTTTTGCGGATGCTTTTTTTCAACTGCGCGGCGGTTTTTTTCCAGTTTACCGGAGAGTGATAATCCCGGGGCATGATGGCCCGGAAATCATTGATGGCCTGCAAAAACATGGCGTTGTCGTAAATATCAATCGCCCACTTGGTCTGGTCGTTGATGGCCACGCCCCAGCCGGACTCCGCCTGCACGTCGCCCCAGTCCACGGTGGTGGCGCCGGTCACGAGGCCATACTGCTTGGACCAGCGGTCGTGCAACACGTATTGCAGGGCTGCGTCCATGCGTGCCACCACGGAGCGGTCGCCGACCTTGTCTTTCAGCCAGGCAGTGTCACCCGTGGCCCGCACGTATTTGGCCACAGCCTGAATGAGCGATGATTCCTGGTCGGTTTCCACGGTGTTCTTGTGCGCGGCCCAACCGGGCGCGAGGTCGGAATAACGATACTGATAGCCAACATTGGCTTGGTCGGATTTGATGGCGCCGTCGGGGATGTTGCCGTCCGCACCCTGAATCTTGAAAAACAGCAGCAACCGGTCGCGCACTTCGGCGGGGTCATGAACCTTGAGGGAACCGTTGATGAAGGTGTTGAAATCGCGAATCCAGATTTCGCCGTAGGAACTGCCCGCATTAAAGCCCTTGAGTTCCTGTAGCGCCATGGTGTCCACCTGGTCGAGCCGCGGGTCCTGCAAAATCTGCCGCGCCAGTTGCGCCGTGGCGACAGCGGAAGCGGAGGCGGATTCAGCCAATGCGAATACCAGGCCGATGGCCAGGGTAACTGCCCCACGGCGACACAATTTCACAATCATATAAATCTTACGGTGAGCCTGGTTTCTGGCATAACCCAGAAATCCAGCACTGGCAATACTGCGCAGCAGGAAGTGGAATCTTCTGCGAACAAATCCCCGGCGCGCATTACCAGAAAAGATAATTCATGTTGGGCGCCGTGTTCTCGTTGGCCTTCAAGTCATCGGGAAATTTGTAAAACTCGGAATGCCCGTCGCCAAACAGCATGGCCTCGCCCCGCTGCCCCTTGTTGTTGTGCCAGATGCTGGCCAGCTGCGTGGTGTCACGGTTGGCGTGCCAGGGCCAGTCGCCCAGGATAATCTTGGTGGAAGGCCGGGCGCTGATCTTGGAGGTCTTGATGGGGATGGACGGCGCCGTGTATTTGCCCTTGCTGCCGGTCACGGCGGCGACGCGGTAATCATCGAAAGCCCATTCGACAAGATAACTGCTGCCCCACGCATCCCAGCAACTGGTCACTCCCGGCGAGAGCGCATCGCCCTTGTCGGCGGGGCAGTGAAACACATTTACATTGTTCACATACTTGTTGAGCGGCCGGTTGGTTTCGTATTCCCCCCCACCGTAATAGGCCGCAAAACCGGTGGTGTACGGTTTCGCGGGGCGCTGGCCGCCGAGCGTGGCCCAGCCATCATGAACCGGGTAGTAATCATTGAAATCCGAAGTGTACATCTGGAAGGCAATCGCCATCTGATGCTCATTGTTAAGGCACTGTACGCGCTTGGCCTTGTCCTTGGCCCGGGCCAAGGCCGGCAGCAACAGGCCCGCCAGGATGGCGATGATGGCAATCACCACCAGCAATTCGATGAGGGTGAACCCACCGGCGGCGGGCGAAAGGGAGGCGGCTTGCTTAGGCTTCATTTTGGCTGGTCAAAAAGGTGAGCCGGGAAGGCCTTTCCCGGCTCACCCTGTTTTCAGGATTTATTTAATATTGGATGCGATAGAACCGTTGCGCGGCGGTGGTGGGGATGGCCACCCCGCTGGTTACGCCCGTCGCAGTGGTCCAGGGCCCGTTAATGCTGTCCGCCTGCTGCAACGTGGCCGAGTCCGGCCAGGTCAGGATCAACCCGGACGGCGAATTCGAGAACGTCAGCACCTGCGCCACGGCATAGCGGGCCAGGCGGAATTCGTTGCCACCGATGTTGCTGTTGTTCACCACGGGATCCTGGTTGACCTGGATCAGGAAGTACCGGCCCGTGAGGGGCGCCGGCAACGCATACGGATGGAGCACGCCCGCATCCACCTCCGGCACGGCAACCGTTGCATCCGGCGCAGTGCCCGGATCGGCCGCCGCGAAGGGCGTGGTGGCGCTGGCCCAAATGCTCAGCGAAGTGATCTTGTCAATGGCCTCTCCGGAGCGGTTGTTGCGCTGGGCATAGAGCAATGCGTCCACCTGATAGGACTGGTCCAGGGAGAACGCCAGGTAGGC
>DATJIU010000308.1:0-13842 GCA_035492855.1 Dongiaceae bacterium
GAGCTTCACCATTTTGGCCAAGGCTCTGCGACCGCCGCCCGCCAAGTGGCACGGCTTGGAGGATACCGAAATCCGCTACCGCCAGCGCTACCTGGATTTGATCGCCAATCCCGAGGTGAAGGATGTCTTCCTCAAGCGCAGTGCCATTGTGCATGAGATTCGGCAGTTCTTTCATAGCCGCGGTTATGTGGAGGTGGAAACCCCCGCCATGCAGGCCATTCCCGGTGGCGCCGCGGCGCAGCCGTTCAAGACCTTCCACAACGCGCTGGGCTGTGAATTCTATCTGCGCATCGCGCTGGAGTTGTATCACAAGCGCCTGTTGGTGGGCGGCATTGACCGGCTGTTCGAGATTGGCAAGAACTTCCGCAACGAAGGCCTCTCGCGCCGGCACAATCCCGAGTTCACCATGCTCGAGGCCTACTGCGCGTATGGCGATTACGCGACCATGATGGAAACCGTGGAGTCGCTCATCACCACGGTTGCCGAAAAGGTGCTCGGCACGCTGGTCATTGCCCACAACCAGGATGCTACTGTGGCGGCCGCCATCCAAAGTGCCTTGGGCAAACTGGACGAAGTCTCCACGCACATGACCGGCAATCTGCTGAAGGCCAACGACGCCGCTGCCGCCGCCGGATTTATCAAGGAAATCGGCGCGGCCCGGGCTGCCCTGGTGGAAGCGCAGGGGGAGATTGGCAAGCAGCCGGCTGCGGATGCGGCCAAGGCGGCCATCGGCGCCCTGCTCGTGGCCATTGGCACGCTAGGGCTGCACAAGGTCAATCTTTCCAAGGGCAACAAGTCCGTGGAGGAACTGCTGGCCTCGGCGGCGACCCGCTTCGACGCCGTGGTGGCCACGCTGGAAAAGCTCGCCACCCCCAAGGTCATTAACCTGGCGGCGCCGTGGAAGCGCGCCAAGTACAAGGACCTCGTCCGCGCCGTGGCCGGTGCCGACTGGTTCGACGTCACCCCGGCTGAACGCCGCCGCCGCGCCATGGAAGATCTGAAGCTCGCGGGCGACATCGCCAAGGGTTACGAGGATTTTGAAGTCACCGGGGCGGTGTTTGAAAAGCTGGTGGAGCCCACGCTCATCCAGCCCACGTTTGTCACGCACCTGCCCAAGGAACTCGTGCCGCTGGCCAAGCTCACGCCCGATGACCCCACGACCGTGGAGGTCTTTGAGTGCTGCATCAACGGTCAGGAGATTTCGCCCGGCTACACCGAACAGAACGACCCCATCCAGCAGCGCGCCACCCTGGAGCATCAGGCCGGCGGCGAGCAGCAGAAGCTGGACGAGGACTTTCTGGTGGCCCTGGAACACGGCATGCCTCCGGCGGGTGGCATCGGCATCGGCATCGACCGCCTGTGCATGATGTTACTCGGCCAGGAAAGCATCCGCGACGTGATTCTGTTTCCGCAGTTGAAGCCGAGGACGTGATTGCAACATAATGAAGGCCCTGCTGAAAAACCTGGCGGTATTCTTGATCGGGATAATTTTCAGCGGCTTAACTGCCCAGGGTCAGGATCAGACAAACAAGCTGGAGGAGCCGCGCGTGCCGCTTATTCAAATGGTGGACGTGCCCCTCGGCGAAGCCATCAAAAACCTGGCGCGGGAGGCAAAGCTCAATATTATAATCGATCCGAAGATAACGGACGCCAGCCGCATCAAGACGGGCAATACCAATTTGGAAGCCCCGGTCAATCTTCGGTGGGAAGACCTTTCGGCGAAACAGGCGTTGGCCCGGTTACTGGAAGAACGTAAGTTGTTCCTGGTGAGAAATCCCCAGATTGGGGTGGCCAAAATTGGCCTGACCAATGCGCCGCCTCGAACATTTAACTCGGAACTGCTGGATGCCTCCGGAGAAATCATTCCCCTCATTGAGATGCGGGATGTTCCCCTGAAAATTGCGCTTAATGCTCTGGCGGAAAAAAGCAAACTGAAACTTGAATTTGTCGGCAAACCGGAGGGGCTGTCCGGCGAGGTTTTCGTGAACGTCAGGTTCGAGGAACTTATTGCCACCCAGGCATTGGCCGCTATTTGCGATCAGTATGATTTGCAGATCGGGCGGGTTAAAAAGGTCCGTACGTGGCGCATTTTCTTGAGCGAATAATTGGGGAGCGCGACGTGATCCTGTTTCCGCAGTTGAAGCCGAAATAATGTAGGCCAGGCATCCTGCCTGGCCTGCGGAGACATGGCCGCGAGCAGACCATTGTTTGGCAAGAAAGCAGAGCCAAACCGGAGGCAGGCGGGACGCCTGCCCTACGTTGGGAACGGCCTGTGTTGACGCTTCTGGCATAAACCGTATTTTCAAAGCCATGACGCCGGCGCGCACGCTCATCCTTGCGGAAATTGCCCCCAAAGTGCCGGGCCTTTCCGTGGCGGTGGCGGTGGACGGAAAACTGGTCTGGTCCGAGGCCTTCGGCTATGCCGATGTGGCGCAGAAAATTCTGGCCACGCCGCAAACCCGGTTCCGCATTGGCAGTGTTTCCAAGCCGCTGACCTCCGTGGGGCTGGCATTGCTGGTGGAACGCGGTTTGTTGGACCTGGATGCGCCCATCCAGACCTACATTCCGGATTTCCCGCATAAGAGCGCGCCGCTCACCCTGCGCTTATTGGCCGGGCATCTCAGCGGCATTCGCAATTATCAGGGCAGCGAGGCGGCTTCCAACAAATCCTATCCGAACCTGCGGGCTGGTCTGAAAATTTTTGAAAGCGACCCGTTGATCGCCCCGCCCGGCACCAGGTTCAGCTACGCCTCCTACAATTGGAATGTCATTGGCGTGGCCATGGAAGCCGCTGCCAAACAGGATTTCCTGGGTTACATGAAGACTGCGGTCTTTGAGCCGCTGGGGTTGGCGAACACGGTGCCGGATGTGGCGGGAGCCGTGGACCCGCAGCGGACGGAGTTTTACGAAACCCGGGCCGACGGGGAATTTGTGGTTGCCCCGAAGGTGAACTTGAGTTTTGTCTGGCCGGCGGGAGGTTTTTTATCCACGGCTGAAGACCTGGTGCGGTTCGGAACGGCGGTGCTGCAACCCGGTTTCCTGAAACCGGAATCGCGGCGGTTGTTGTTTCTTTCCCAAAAGACCAGTGCCGGCCAGTTGACTCATTACGGCGTCGGCTGGTATGTCGGCCGCATCGCGTATCATGGCGGGGATTCGATTGGGGGTACTTCCATCCTGATATTGGACCCGTCTTCCCGCGTGGTGGTGGCGATTTTGACCAATCGCGGCCATCTCGCTTTTGGCCGGGAAAACGGCCGGCTCAAACGGGTCAAGTTGCCGGACGCGCTGGTATTTCGCAGGGAGAAAATCGCACTGGAAATTATCCGAATGTTCGCTGCGCTGCGACCGGAGTAATGTAGGCCAGGCATCTTGCCTGGCCTGCGGAGAAGTGACCGCGAGCACGGAATTGTTTTTGTAACCAGGCAGAGCCAAACCCGGGGCAGGCGGGACGCCTACCCTACGTGGGGTGACATTTGCGACCGATCACGCCGCCGTCACCCGTTCGATGCGCGCGCCGAGTTGCCGCAGCTTGCCGTCCATGTCTTCGTAACCGCGGTCGAGGTGATAAATGCGTTGGACCTCGGTGGTGCCCTTGGCCGCGAGTCCGGCGATGACCAGGGCTGCCGAGGCGCGCAGGTCGCTGGCCATCACGGGCGCGCCGCTCAACGGCTTGCCGCCTTTGACAATGGCGCTCGGCCCTTCAATCTCGATATCCGCCCCCAACCGCGCGAGTTCGCTGACGTGCATGAAGCGCGATTCAAAGATGCGTTCGGTGATGATGCTGATGCCCGGCGTCAACGCCATGAGCACCATCATCTGCGCCTGCACGTCGGTGGGAAAACCGGAATAGGGCAGGGTGGTGATGTCCACGGGGCGCAACTTTCCGGAGCGGGAAATCTTCAGGTTCGTACCGCTGCGCTGCACCTTCACCCCGGCTTCGCGCAGTTTGTCCAAGATGGCGTGCATGTGATCGGCGCGGGCGCCGCGCAGCGTGACGGTGCCGCCGGTGGCGGCGGCAGCGATGGCGTAGGTGGCCGCTTCAATACGATCAGGAATGACTTCGTGTTCCGCCCCGTGCAGCTTGGTCACGCCAGTGACGGTAATGGTGGGGCTGCCGGCGCCGGAAATCTTGGCGCCCATGGCGGTCAGGAAGTTGGCCAGGTCCACCACTTCCGGTTCGCAGGCGGCGCTTTCAATGATGGTGGTGCCGCTGGCCAGCGTGGCAGCCATCATCACATTGGCAGTGCCCAAAACGGTGGAGCCGGCGCGCCCGCCGAGGAAGGCCTCTGTGCCCACCAGCTTCTTGGCGCGGGCGCGGACATAACCGCTTGCAATCTCAATCTTGGCGCCCAGGGCGGCGAAGCCCTTGAGGTGCAGGTTAATGGGGCGCGCGCCGATGACGCAGCCGCCAGGCAGGGAGACCGTGGCCTGCCGCAACCGGCCCAGCAGCGGGCCCATGATGCACACGGAGCCGCGCATTTTGCGGACGAGGTCGTAATCGCCCACGCTCTTGATTTTGCGGGCGTGAACGTACACGGCGTCGCCTTTGAATTCCACCGTGGCGCCGAGCGATTCCAAAATCTGCCCCATGAACTTCACGTCGCTGAGTCCGGGGATGCGCCGGATGACGCACGGTTCGTCGGTGAGCAACGTAGCGGCCATGAGGGGGAGCGCGGCGTTCTTGGCGCCACTGATGGCAACCTCACCCCGTAGGGGCACGCCGCCTTTGATGATCAAGCTTTCCATGAAAATGTTAAAAGAGGATTAAACCACAAAGGGACGCGAATGAACCCAAAGCACGAACCATCGCGCACTGGTGTTGATTGGTGTCCATTTGTGTTTGCAAAAATTACCGGTGCGCAATCAGCATCCGGGCGCGGTGAGAGTAGTCCTCCCGGACCGCTTCGACAATCCACTTTTGGGCTTCCAGAATCCGGCAGATATCCGGCGCCTGACCAGCGCCGAATTCCAGCAGCAACCGTCCGTCGAGGCGTAACCATGCCGGCGCTTCCGCCGCCAGCCGCCGGTAAAAGTCCAGCCCATCCGACCCGCCATCCAGGGCGACGCGGGGGTCATGGTCGCGTACCTCGGGTTCGAGGGTGGCAATTTCATCGTGGGCAATGTACGGCGGGTTGCTGATGATGAGGTCAAACCGGCTTTCCGGCGGCAGCGCGGCAAAGCCGTCGCTCTGCACCCACTGAATCCGCTCGGCCACCTGATGAGTGGTGGCGTTTTGTCGGGCCACGGCCAGGGCCTCTGCCGAGATGTCCACTGCCGTGATCTTGGCTTCTAGGCATTTGACTGCCAAGGTGATAGCCAAGCAACCGCTGCCAGTGCCAAAGTCGAGGGCCTGGCAAGCCACGCCAGCGGCTGCCCGGGTATTTAAGACTCTATAACCTGTTTCAGCTATCAGTTCGGTTTCGGGGCGGGGAATGAGCACGTGCCGGTTGACGGCCATTTCCAACCCGCAAAATGAGGTGCTGCCCACAATGTGCTGGAGCGGTTCGCGCTGGCCGCGTCGCTTCACCTGGTCGCGGAGAGCATCCAGTTCGGCCGGGGTGAGGGTGCGGTCGAAGTTCAGGTAGAGCTTCATGCGGGGCATTTTGAGGAGCTGCGCAAGCAGCAGTTCCACCTGCAGGCGGGGGGAGTCCACGCCCTTTTTGGCAAGGAATTCGGAGCTTTTTTGGATGACTTCAAGCACGGTCACCCGGACAATCTAGGGGCAACCCCGCAGGTGCAAAGCTCAAAGTAAAACGGGCGCTTTGCCGCTTGCAGTCCCAAGCCGGCCTTTCTATTGTCGGCTCATGAAAAGGATTCTGACGATAACCATGATTTGCCTGGGAGCCGGGCTGATGGGTTTGCAGGCTCAGGACAACTCCGCCGCCGCCGCTGCCGCCGACCAGCAGGCGATGCAGGAGCAATACCAGAAACTGGTGGGCAAGATCCAGGATTTGACCGATACGGTGGAATTGCAGCGCCAGCACATTGACGCCTTGGAAAAGGAAATTCAGAAGCTGCGCGACGACATGGCCAAGGTGAACCCGGACACCGTCACCCGCGACGAATTCAAAAATCTGGCGGACAGCGTGCGGGAATTGAACAGCAACCGTGAGGCGGACAAGAAGCTGATTTTGGACAAGATCTCCGACCTGGCCAAAGTCGCTGCGGCCGCGCCGGTGGCGCCGCTGCGACATCCCGACCGGGGAGACAGCGCTCCAGTCGTAAGTGATAACACCAAATATGAGGGCTACTGGCATGAGGTGGCGCCAGGTGAAACACTCAGCGCCATTGTGGCGGCTTACAACAAGCAGGGCGTCAAAGTTACCCTCTCCCAGGTGACGAAACATCCCCTGAATGCCAAGCTGGATCCGAATCGGCTGCTCGTAAAGCAGAAGGTGTTCATTCCCGAGCCCAAGTAGGCTTGCAACCGCTCAGCGGCAGAGCAGCGCAAAGACCACCGCCGCCAAGGCGATGCGGTACCAGCCGAATGCCTTGAAGGTGTGGCTTTGCACGTAACGCAGCAGCCATTTGACGGTGATAAAGGAGACGATTGCAGAAACCACAAACCCCAGCGCCACCATCGGCCAATTCTCCGGCGGTGTTCCCGGCAGCGGATGGTGCAGGGCCTTGAGAATCTCGTAACCGCCTGCCGCCAGCATCGTGGGAATGCCCACGATGAAGGCAAACTCGGTGGCGAGCGGCCGGTTCACTCCCAGCATCAGGATAATCAGGATGCACGCGCCGGAGCGGGAGGTGCCGGGGAAGATGGCTGCCACCAATTGCGCGAAGCCCACCGCCACCGCCATGGCCCAGGTGATTTCATTCCGCAGCGGCTTGTTTTTGAGCCACGCCTCAATAGCCAAAAAAGCCACGCCGCCCACCAACAGAGCCCAGGCAATGGGACCGGCGGTTTCCGGCAACTTCCAGCCCATTTTCTTGAGCACCAGTCCGCCCACTCCGGTGATAAAAAAGGCCACGAAGATTTTCAGGGCGTATTGCTGAACGGCCCGTTCCCGCCATTGAAACAGGAATTGGCGGAAGCGTTCATGAAACAGCGGGATGACCGCAATGACCGCCCCGGACTGGATGACCACGTTGAACAGCTCCGATTGCTGCGGCAGCCAGTGTTCTGCCAGCAGCAGATGGCCGGTGGAAGAGACGGGCAGAAATTCGGTGATTCCCTCGATAATTCCGAGAATGGCAATGGCAATCCATGCAGGCATGGGGAGCTAAAGACGAAAAATAAGCCCGGGTGACAAGCAGAATAATTGTTAGCTTGATTTTCTCCGGCCTGAACCCAAATCTGACGGCTGTTTTATACATACTAACAGCGCAAACTTAACCCGATATTCACATGGCCTACAAAGACGTCACTCCTCCCGCCGGCGGCAAGATCACCATTCAATCCGGCAAACTGACCGTGCCCGACCACCCGGTTGTCCCCTTTATCCGCGGCGACGGCACGGGGCCGGACATCTGGGCCGCCTCCGTGCGGGTGTTTGATGCGGCGGTGCAGAAGGCCTACGGCGGCAAGCGGCAGGTGGCCTGGTTTGAAGTGTTTGCTGGTGAAGCTTCCAAAAACAAGTTCGACAACTGGCTGCCCGATGACACCGTGGAGGCGTTCAAGGAATATCTCGTCGGCATCAAGGGGCCGCTCACCACGCCCGTCGGCGGCGGCATCCGCTCGCTCAACGTCGCGCTGCGCCAGATGCTCGACCTCTACGTCTGCCTGCGGCCGGTGCAATGGTTCACCGGCGTACCCTCGCCTGTGAAGCATCCCGAAAAGGTAAATATGGTCATCTTCCGCGAAAACACCGAGGACATTTACGCGGGCATTGATTTTGAAGCCGGCAAGGAAGCGGCGCTCAAGACCATTGAGTTCCTGAAGGCCACCTTCCCGAAGGAGTTCAAGAAAATCCGTTTTGGCGAAACGCCCGAACTCGTGGGCATCGGCATCAAGCCCGTGTCGAAAACCGGCACGGAACGCCTGGTGCGCTCAGCCATCGAATACGCGATCACCAACAAAAGCAAGAGTGTGACGTTGGTGCACAAGGGCAACATCATGAAGTACACCGAGGGCGCGTTTCGCGACTGGGGTTACGCGCTCGCCAAGGCGGAGTTTGGCGCGGTGGAAATTGACGGCGGTCCGTGGTGCAAGATTCCCGACGGCAAACCCGGCGCCGGCATCGTCATCAAGGATGCCATTGCCGACATCACCCTGCAACAGGTGCTCACCCGGCCTGCGGATTTCGACGTCATTGCCACGCTGAACCTCAATGGTGATTACCTCAGTGACGCCCTGGCGGCGCAGGTGGGCGGCATCGGCATCGCTCCCGGCGGGAATATCAATTACCTCAGCGGCCACGCCATCTTTGAAGCCACGCACGGCACCGCGCCCAAGTATGCGGGCAAGGACATGGTCAACCCGGGCTCCGTGGTCCTGAGCGGCGAAATGATGTTCCGCTACCTGGGCTGGACCGAAGCCGCCGATCTCATCATCAAGGGCCTCAACGGCGCCATTGGTAGCAAGCGCGTGACCTACGATTTCGCCCGCCTGATGGAAGGCGCGACTGAAATCAAGTGTTCCGCGTTCGGCGATAACATCATCGCCCACATGTAAAGCAGGGCAGGCATCTTGCCTGCCCCAACTTTGTGTCTAACGGCGCAAAATTAGAAATCAGATTTCACCGGGGCAGGCGAGACGCCTGCCCTACTTTTTTGGCGGTACCGCGGTGGCGGTCGCGAGGTCATCCGGATGTACCCGGTTGCCGGCGGCATCAATGATGGTGGGAGTCACCAAGACCAGCACCTGTTTTTTGGTGGTGTAGGTGGCTTCGTTGCGGAACAACCGGCCCAGCGCGGGAATGTCGCCCAATACCGGTGTCTTATCCTTGATCTTGGTTTGCTCCTCAACCTCTAGCCCTCCCATCACCAGAGTCTGGCCATCCGTAATGGTACAAGTATTGGCCACCTGTACCACCTGGTAGCGGGGCTGTGGCACCGCCACCGTTTGCGGTTTGCCATTCACATATACGGTTACGGAATTGGTGGGCTTGTCGTATCCCAAAAATTCTGTGATCGCAGGAATGGCGGTTAATTCCATTGCATAGCCGTCGGGCCTGACATAGGTAATCAGATCAATCTGCGGGCCCGCCGGTTTTTGCACCGTTTCAAATACGGCAGCCAGGTCGTCATTGGTTGCAGTCACACCCGGGGAGGTCAATGCCTTGGGTTTTATGCCCTGAACGATGGTTTGCACATTCACAACTTCGATATGTGCCTGCCGGCCGCTCAGTGTGGTTACCGAAGGCGCTGCGAGAATGTCCAAACCGCTTTGCTTCTCCAATTGTTCCTGCAAGGCTTTGGCTGCGGAAGCCGTAAGAATTCCCATCCAGGACTCGCTGGGTCCATTTGTAGCAAATGTCTTCAAGAGCCCCGCGGGCAATGCTTCCGGTATTTCGATAAACCGCACCCTAAAGTTCACTTGCGGCGGCTGGATATTAAGAGTCTGCAGAACCGCTTCCACCGTGTCCAGGTCTTGCGCGGAGCCGCGGGCGAATAGGATGCCTTTGCTGTTTTCGAAATAAATACTCCTGCCGTTGGTTTGGAAGTCCGCTCCCGCTTCCGCCAGAATTTTGCGGACTGCCTGGATGAATTCAGCCGGAGTGCTATCGGAATGCAGTCTGGCATGCTGACGCACGCTGGTGGTGAAACCGCGTGGATCAACTCTGAATGTCCGGATAAAAAGTGCCGCTGGACTTCCGGCATCGACATCCCGAGCTTGGCCTTGGGACAGTGTGGCCGGTGCGTTGGTTTCACTTGAAGGTTGGAAGTGTCGCTGCCCCGCGGCCAGATCAGGAATGGTTTGCGAGGAATAGCCATTCAAGATTTGTACGACCTTTTCCACTAGCGCGTGTTGCGACGCCGTGCCGCGCACCATCAGTCCGCCGGTTTCTTGGAACAAAATATAGGATGGCGGATGGGTCATTCCGGCATCATTCAGCACTGCCTTAAGCTGCGTCTCCAAACTGCTGGATTCCGGCAAGTCAGCGAGTTGCTTCAGCTTCGCGAAACCCACATGGGGATCCACGAGATAGGTCCGATTTTGCAAGGGTTCAGCCGGTGTAGGTGACGGAGTAGCATTTTCCGCCGGTGGCTTTTGGGAGGCGATAGTGGTTGCCGCGGCGGGTTGTTGCACCGGGGCTTCGCCCATGGGCACAGCGAGTGCACTGAAAGCGAGCACCCCGATGACCGCACTCAAGGTCAGGCCCGACCGGCGCGGGGGATGATATTGCAGCAGGCGCTCGATGCGTTGCCGCAGCGCCTGGCGCGATTCCAAAATTCCGACCAAGCCCAAGCTTGCCAGCGGCCGTGCAAAAGCCAGTTTGGCCACCTCCAGCAGGGTGGGCGCGTAAGCATCCGCCTCGTCCCGCAAGGCCAGCATGACGGCATCATCCACAGCTTCCTCGCGCGCGCGCCGCAGTTGAGCGTTGGCCAGCCACACCAGCGGATGCCACCAGTAAGCGATTTGCAACAGGGTTTGCAGGCCGTTCACCCATATGTCACCGCGCCGGACATGAATCAGTTCGTGCAACAACACGGCGCGCAGTTGTTCCGGCGCCAGTCGTTCAGCCAGCGTTGCCGGCAGCAGGATGACCGGACGAAACCACCCGCAAACCGCCGGAGACATGGCTTGCGCGGTCAGCCGCAGTTGCACGCGGCGCCGCATTCCGAGGATGCTTTGAGCTTCGGCCAGCAGTTGTGCCAGTCCGGCTGGCGCTGCGACAGCCTGGGCAACATGCTGTTTTACCTGATGCCAGCAACGCAGCATCCAGCCCAGCAGTCCCGCCACTCCGGCTGCCCAAGCCAGCAGCAGCCATGTTTGAAACGTGAGCGGAGTTGGTGCCGCTGGCTGGGTATCTGGCAACTCAGGCGGCGGAAGCGACGTTCGCACCGTGTCACTATAGGTGACCTTGAATTGAGGTGTCTGCGAGGTAACCGCTGCCGGAGCGTGATGAGGAATCCACCAAGCTAGTCCTGTGGGCAACGCCAGGGTGGGGGGCAGCAGCAATTTGCCCAGCACCACCAGCCATAAGGCATAGCGCACGACCGCCCGGGCCCGGCGTCGCAAAAACAGGTCCAGAAGCCAAAGGGCAGCAATCAGCAATGCTGACTGCCAGAGCATGGGCCAGGCAAAACCTTCAGCTTGGCGCGCCCAGAGATTCAAGTGTTCGATAAGAGTGTTCATGAGTAATTAAAGTAGGGCAGGCGTCCCGCCTGCCACATTGAGGCTCGGCCAACGGTTAAAATTAGCGACGAAGCTCGCGCGGACGCGCTCGTTGGACAGGCGGGACGCCTGTCCAACTTGGTGGTATGCCCGGCGCTTGCTCATACTAATTCGCTTTGGTTTTGCGCCGGTTTTTGATGAGCGCTTCAAGTTCGGCCAGTTCGGCGGCGGTGAGCTTTTCGCTTTCCAGTAGGCATTGCACCATGGGGGTGAGCGCGCCGTTAAACGCATTTTTCAGCGCGTAGCGGAGTTCGCTCCGCTGGGCCTGGAGTTGGGTGATCTCGGAACTGTATAATGTGATGTTGCGTTGCTTTTCCGCCCGGAGCAGGCCTTTGGCCACCATGCGGTCCATGAGGGTGCGCACGGTGGAATAGGTCCATTCGGTGGTCTTGGCGAGCTTCTGCTGAATGTCCGGGGCGGTGCAGGGCTCCTTTTCCCAGATGGCCTTGATGATGGTCCATTCGGTTGCGGTGAGTTCAAAGTTGGATTTGGACATAAGCACGTTGGGTAAGAACGCGCCCAGCTTCCTCTACATCTGTAAAGATGTCAAGCGCTATCTTTACAAATGTAAAGATGCCAGGGGCGGCTCACGGCTGGGCGGTGAATCCCTGGCGCAACTGCTCCGGGGTTTGGCCTTGGGCGCGGAGTTCGCGTAGACTCAGGGCGGCGTGCCGTTTGGCGAGCCGCCGGCCGGCGGCATCGCATAACAATGAACAGTGGTAAAATTGCGGCGCCGGTCGACCGAGAGCGCGATAAAGCAGGAGTTGCCGGGCGGTGGACTTGAGCAAGTCGGCACCGCGCACCACCTCGGTGATCTGCATGGCGGCATCATCCACCACGCAGGCCAGTTGATAGGAGGGCAGGTCATCCCGCCGCCACACCACGAAATCGCCAAAATCCTTTCCCGCCATAAAGGTCTGCGGTCCCTGTCCGCCGTCGGTGAAGGCAATGGTTTCGCCATCAGTCACCCGAAAACGCCAGGCAGGCTTGGTGACGGTTCCGGGTGCCGCGAGAGATTTCTCCCGGCACGTTCCGGGGTAGAGCGGTTCGTCGTCATCTTCCGCATGCGGCGCGTGGCTGGCGGCGAGGATGTCTTTGCGCGAACAAACGCAGGGATAGATGAAGCCAACAGCCTGCAATTGTTTCAGCGCAGCCCGGTAAATTCCCATGCGTTCGCTTTGATGGTAGGGCCCAAAGGGCCCGCCGCAGTCTGGTCCCTCCTGCCAGCGGCATCCAAACCAGTGGAGGTCTTCCAGCATGGCGGCCATAAATTGCATCTGGTACCGGGTGGAATCCAGATCCTCGTTGCGTAATATCAGTGTGCCGCCGTGTGCCTGGGCCCGTTCCTGCGCGATCCAGAAAGTCCGGGCATGGCCCAGGTGCAGGTGGCCGGTGGGTGACGGCGCCAGCCGGCCACGATAGGGCGGGGGATTGCTTGGGGAAGGCGGATTCACCGGCGGGGCGAGGGCTAAATTTTTTCGTGGGGATGCGCGGTCAGCCATGCGCTGAACCGGGGCAGGGGAAACGACAGCAATCCCTGGAGCTTGGCGCAGTTCATGGACACATCGGGAGCACGCGGCGCTCCGCGATATTCGCGCAACGAACTGGGGATGATTTGCGGCTTCAATTCCGGCCAACGCGCCGCCAGCAGTTGGCCGATCTCGTAACGCGACAACTTTTCACTGCCGCCGAGATGAAAGGTGCCCGGGACGGGCTGTTTCGCCAACTCCCATACCGCCCGGGCGGTGGCCGGCGCCGGAATGACGCAGCGGAACTCGTCAGTGAACAGGTTCAACGGCCGGCCGGCTTGCCATGCCAGGCGCATTTCCTCGTTGAAGGCGCGGTTACCGGTGAGCGATACCCCCGCATTGAGTGCCACCCGCACAATGGTGTGCCGTGGATTGGTACGCACGAGGGCTTCCGCCGCCACCTTGGTTTCGGCATAAATGCTCAAGGGGTTTACGGGGGAATCCTCCAGGTAATTGCCGGCGGCGCCGTCGAAAACCAAATCCGTGGAAAAGAAAATGAAGGGGATGTCTGCCGCTATGTCGGCGAGATTTTGGGTGGCATCCACATTGGCCCGCCGGGCTTCCTGCGGCTGGCTTTGACAGAGTGGACTCCGGCTCATCGCGGCGCAGTGGATCACCAGTTGCGGGCGATGTTCCTGAAAGGCCCGGCGCACCGCGACAAAATCGGTGAGGTCCAATGCCAGGGTGGTTTCGGGCAGAACTCCATCGGCATTTCGCACCAATCGCATCACCTGATGCCCGGGCAGCTCTGCCGCGGCGGATTGGATCAGGCAATTACCTATCAGCCCGGCTGCGCCAGTAACCCACACCTTGGGCTGAGATGAATCCTGGGTTTTCACGATGGCGTCAAAGCGCGTTCAAAATCCTGCAATGCCGCTGCCACACCGTCCGGAGACATCAAGAGGGACGTGCCCACCAAGGCTGCATGGTAACCCTGCCGATCCCGCACCGCGGCGATGGTGTGCGGGTGGATGCCGCTTTCGGCCACCTTGAGGGCGTGCGGCGGCAGTTCCCGGCCGATGTCAA
>DATJIU010000309.1:0-6290 GCA_035492855.1 Dongiaceae bacterium
GCAAACCCAACGCCTGCGCGGCCTCGATGAATTCCTGATGTTTAAGCGACTGCACCTGCCCGCGCACAATGCGCGCCATGTCCAGCCATTCCACCGCGCCGATGGCCATGAACAGCAGAATGATGTTCCGCCCCACAATGACCATCAGCAGAATCACAAAGATGACATATGGCAGGGAATACAGGATGTCCACAAACCGCATCAGCAGCATGTCCAGCCGTCCGCCAAAATAGCCGGAGAGGGTGCCGTACAAAACTCCAATCACCACTGAGACCGTGGTGGCCGCCAGCCCCACTTCCAACGATATTCGCCCGCCATAAAGCAGTCGCGCCAGCAGGTCGCGTCCCAGGTCGTCAGTGCCCAGCCAGTGGGCAGCACTCGGCGGTGTGGCGCCCAAATGCAGGTCCTGCGCGGAATAGGACAGTTGGGGTATCAGTGGTGCGGAAAACGAAGCCAACGCCAGCACCAGGATGAAAATCCCGCCCAACACCGCCATGCGGTTCTTGCGCAGCCGCAGCCAGGCGTCCCGCCAGAGGGACTGCCCCGCTTCGGCTTCCGGAACGGCGGTGGTTGAGATTGACCCGGTTGCGTCCATGTTAATGTCGTTTTCTAAACGGGAGATTGTTTCCTTGGGCTCATTCAAAACGCAGTTTGGGGTTGAGCCAGACCTGAACTATATCCACAAGCAGGTTCATGACGATGATGAGCACTGCGTAGAACAGCACCGTGCCCATGACCATGGTGTAATCGCGGTTGAACCCGGCCATCACAAAGTACCGGCCCAGGCCCGGAATCTGGAAAATGGTTTCCACCACCAGCGAACCGGTCACCAACCCGCTAATCGCCGGGCCGATGAAGGTTACCACCGGCAGCAAACCGCCGCGCAAGGAGTGCTTCCAAATCTGCCGCCATTCACCGGCCCCCTTGGCCCGGGCGGTGCGGATGAAATCCTGGTTGAGAATTTCCAGCATGCCGGCCCGCGTCAACCGCGCCACATAAGCGGTGTAATACAGCCCCAGCGTCAGTGCCGGCAGGACCACGTCACGCCCCGATTCCCAGCCGGAGGCGTTGAACCAGTGCAGCATCAACGCAAAAACCAGCAGCAACAAGGGACCGGTGACAAATGTGGGCAGGCAAATCCCCAGGGTGGCCAATGACATGGGGAAATAATCCCAAAAAGTATTCTTCCGCACCGCCGCCACCAGGCCCGCCAGCAAGCCCAACGTGAATGCAATGGCCAGGGCATACAGCCCCAGTTCCAGCGACACCGGAAATGCGTCGAACAAAAGCTCGCGCACCGTCCAGTCGGGATATTTGAATGACGGTCCCAGATCGCCATGCGCCAGGCCGCCGAGGTAGTTCACATATTGCCGCCAGACCGGCAGGTTCAGGCCGTATTGCGCCTCCAGCCGGGCCTTGATTTCCGGGGTGGTGGCCTTTTCGGCATCAAACGGACCGCCCGGCGCCAGCTTCATCATGAAAAACGTCAGCGTCGCCACGATGAACAGCACGGGGATGGTCTCCACAATTCGCTTGGCGATCAGGCGCAACATGATTCAGTTCATATGGATTTCAAGATTGTCTTAAAATTCCTCCGCGACGGGAACGAGTTCCCCCTCTCCGCTCCCTGGGGAGGGGAGCGGGCCGGGGTGAGGTGAGGGCTGTTTTAATTCAAGGTTCATTCCGCGACATTGTTGGTTTCCAAGTAAACAAACTTGTACGAGTGGTTGTCCAGCAACGTGGGATACCACCCTTTCAATTCCGGGCGCTTGAGGCAGACCCGGGTGTAAAAATAAATGGGGATGACCGGCAATTCATCCAGCAGGATGGCCTCCGCCTTTTGAAAATCCTCGTACCGCTCCTGTTGATCCGGCGCGGCGGCGGCGGCGGCGATGAGCCGGTCATACTCCGGATTGGACCAGCCGGTCTCGTTGTTCTCCCCGCCGGTAACCCACAGATCGAGAAACGAATTGGGGTCCACGTAGTCGGCAATCCACGAAGCCCGGGCCATCTGATAATTCAGGGAGTGCGTGGAGTCGAGATAGACCTTCCATTCCTGGTTCACCAACGTCACGTTGACACCGAGGTTTTTTTTCCACATTTGCTGGATGGCCTCGGCAATGGCCCGGTGCGCCTCCGAAGTGTTGAACAAAATTTCCACCGGCGGAAATCCCTTGCCACCGGGATAGCCGGCCTCGGCGAGCAGCTTGCGGGCGACTTCCAGGTCGGGCGTCAACCGGGTCCGGCACGTGTATCCCGCCGTGTTGGGCGGAGTGTAAAAGAACGCCGGCTCCTGGCCGCCGCGGGTGACATTTTTCACCAACGCCTCGCGGTCAATGGACAACGCCAGGGCCTGGCGAACGCGTTTGTCATTGAGCGGCGGCTTGGTGACGTTCAACCGGTAGAAATAGTTGCCGAGATACGGCCCCATGCTGAGCAGTTCCGGGTGTTTGGTTTTGTAAGTTTCAATTTTTGCCAGCGGCAGCGTATCGGTGACATGCAGTTGCCCGGCGCGAAAGGCGCGTTCCTCCGCGTTCACGTCATCAATGGGGTAAAACCGGATTTCCTTCAGCCGTACCCGGTCGCGATCCCAATACGTAGGGCTCTTCTTCACCACAATGACGCTGTTGAGGTGCCACTGGTCCAGCACAAACGCGCCGTTGCCCACAAAATGGCCCGGCCGCGTCCAGGTGCTGCCGCGGGTGTACACCGGACCGTACTTCGCAATCGTGCGCACCGGCACGGGAAACCAGGAATGATGGTTCAGCAAGGACAGGAAATACGGTGTGGGATGCGTCAACGTGACCTGGAAGGTATGCAGGTCCACCACCTTGAAACCCACCGCATCAAAATTGGTCAGGGTGCCGGTGTTGAACGCCTCGGCATTGGTCACCACGTAGAGCATGTAAGCATTTTCGGAAGCCAGCGAGGGCGTGAGGATGCGCTTGTACGATTCCCAAAAATCCTGGGCGGTCACGGGGTCGCCATTGGACCAGCGGGCATCCGGGCGCAGATGAAACGTGTACACCCTCCGGTCCGGGGAGATGTCCCAACGCTCGGCCACCCCGGGGATGGGATGCAGGTCCACCGGATCCTCCACCACCAGGCCTTCCAGCAGCGAGGTCATGATGTGAAACTCGGAAACACCGGTGACGATTTGCGGGTCCAGGCCGGCCGGTTCCACGCCGTTGCCCCGGAGCAAAATTTGTTCCCGGTCGGCGCGTTGCACGCGGGTTTCCCGCAGGCCACAGCCCGACCACATGGCAGCCAGGCCGCCAATGAGCAAACAAACAAGGATTTGCGGACGATGATACTTCACTTCTTACCCTTGGCCGGGTGATGCTAGGCCAGCGTCCCCGCCAAGGGAAGCATGGATTCGCCCTAAGTAATAATTTTAATCCAGCTTCCTCCGGCCAATTCTGCATAAAAAGTTCTCGCTTGTCCGGCGCCACTTTCTGATTATCCAGTTCCATGAGTTTGAATTCAGACCAGCCCGGGCCGCCGCCCCTGCCGGGCCATCCCCCGGAACCGGAATTTGAACTGCCCATCGCCGGCTTCACCGGCACCCCCGATGAAATCGAGCGCCAGTGGTACGAACAGGTGTACCGCGGCCGGGGCGACACCATGAAGCAACTGTCCTGGCGCGCGATTCTGATGGGTTCGGCGCTCGGCGGCGTGCTGTCGCTCACCAACCTTTACATCGGACTCAAGGCCGGCTGGGCCTTTGGGGTGGCCATCACCGCGTGCATCCTCTCCTACGCCATCTGGGCTGGGCTGTTCAAAATCGGCATCGCCAAAACGCCCATGACGATTCTGGAAAACAACTGCATGCAGTCCACTGCCAGTTCGGCGGGCTATTCCACCGGCGGCACGCTCATCTCCGCCTTTGCGGCCTACATCATCCTCAACAACCAGTCACTCTCCATTCCCCTGACGCTGGCGTGGGTCTTCTTTCTCGCGGTGCTGGGGGTGACCATGGCCATCCCGATGAAACGGCAGATGATCAACGTGGAACAACTGCGGTTTCCCAGCGGGCTGGCCGCGGCGGAAACGCTCCGGGCGCTCCATTCACACGGCGCCAAGGGTATGCGGGCGGCCAAGGCGCTGGCCGTAGCCGGTATTCTCGCGGCGCTGGACAAGTTTTGGGCCGAGGGCCCCGATGTGCTGGATAAATATGCGTCCAAATGGTTTCACACCACCACGCATATCGCCCACTATTCCAGCGCCAGTTTGATCACCCGGTTTCAAGAATGGGTGCTTGGGCATGCCTACGCCCTCTGGAACGGCCGCACCGTGATTTTCTCCTGGGACGCCATTTTCATTGCTGCCGGCGCCATCACCGGGTTGCGCGTGTGCGTCACCATGTTCATCAGCGCCACGCTGTGCTGGGCGGTCTTTGTGCCCTGGGTGCAAGCTCAGGGCCTGCTCAGCCTGGCCGGGGGCTACAAGGACACCGTGCAATGGACCCTGTGGGGCGGAACGGCCTGCATGGTAACCGGGGGCATCCTCAGTTTCCTGCTGCAATGGCGCAGCGTGGTGCGCGCCTTTGGCAGCTTGGGCGACATTATTTCCCACAAACCCCGCACCAATGACCCCATGCAGGCCATCGAAGCGCCCATGTCCTGGTTTGCCTACGGTCAGGGGATTTCGCTGATCGCCCTGGCGCTTTTGGCGCATCATTCATTCGGCATGCCCTACTGGGAAAGCATCCTGGCGGTGATTCTTTCTTTTGGGCTGGCCCTGGTGGCCTGCCGCATCACCGGCGAAACCGATACCACCCCCATCGGCGCCATGGGCAAGGTTACCCAGCTCACGTTTGGCGTGCTCAACCCGGGCAACATCAACGTCAACCTGATGAGCGCCAACATCACCGCCTCCGCCGCCGGCTCGTCCGCCGATCTGCTGACCGATCTGAAAAGCGGCTACCTGCTGGGCGCCAATCCGCGCAAACAGTTCATCGCCCAGTTCGCCGGCATCTTTATCGGCACCCTGGTGACCGTGCTGGCGTTTCGCGTCCTCGTGCCCAACGCCGCCGCCCTCGGCACGGAACAGTTCCCCGCCCCTTCCGCCCAAACCTGGGCCGCTGTGGCGCAAGCCCTGAGCCATGGACTCGAAGCGCTGAACCGGGTCAAGATATGGTCCATCATTGGCGGGGGCATTTTGGGCATCATCTTTGCTCTGCTGCCGGTACTTTTCCCCAAACAACAAAAATACCTGCCCTCGGCGGCGGCGTTCGGCCTCGCGTGGGTGTTCCAATGGTATTACAGCCTGCTGTTTTTGCTGGGGGCGGTGGCGGCAGCACTGCTGCAAAAGAAGTCTCCCAAGAGCGCCGAGGAATTCACCTTCCCCGTGGCCTCGGGCATCATTGCCGGCGGCTCCCTGATGGGCGTGCTGCTGATCTTCTGGGACAACGGCCCGGCCATGTTGGAACAGTTCTGGCAGTCCGTGCGCGGCCTATTGCACTGACCGTTTCCACCGGCAAAAGTGCGGGACTGAATGGGCCGGCGCCGCTGCGAGCTTATTTCCCCTCGGCCGCCGTGCGGTCGCGGTAGCGGTAGAAGCAGGTCACGATGCTGAATACCACGGCCACTACCCCGAGCATCTCGGCGTATTGCATGAACCGGCCGGAGGTAACGGACTCCGAGCCGCTGCCATCGCTGAAGAACTCGGTAATGAACACCACCAGCATGTCGCCCAGGGTCGTGGTTAGCAGCCAGAAACTCATGATGAGGCTCTTCATCTCCGGGGCCGCCTCGCGAAACGCAAATTCCAGCCCCGTCGTGGAAACCAGCACTTCTGCGATGGTCAACACCGCATACGGCAGCATCTGCCAGGCGACGGAGATTTCCTGCCCGGCTTCAATGCGCCGTTGCAACCAGGCCACGATCACATACGAAAACGCCGCCACAAACATCCCATAGCTCATGCGCCGCAGCGGGGAAGCCAGCCGGCCCATTAAGGGATAGAGCCCCAGCGTCAGCACCGGCACCAAAAGCATCACCAACAGCGGATTCGCCGACTGCATTTGTTCCGCGCCTACGTGCAAACCCAGCAGGTCAAACGCCTTCATTTTTTCGCCCTGCAACACCCAGGTCGAGTTGGTCTGATCGAACAGCGTCCAGAATGGCGGCACGAAGGCGAAAACCAGCAGGATGGGCAGCACCGATTTGGCGGCATCCACCTCCGCTACGCTGAAACGCCGCTGCGCCGGGCCCCAAAATTTGTCCCCCGGCTTCCGCTGGCCAGTCACGGCCTCCCAAAATACCCGGAAAAATCCGGCGTTCTTGGTC
>DATJIU010000310.1:0-16827 GCA_035492855.1 Dongiaceae bacterium
CCATTGCCGGCGATTTTGATTTTCGCGGCCGGTTTTTTTTCCTAAGCTTGAAGGACATTTGAATGGTGCGCCACATCACCCGGCGGCCGCAAAAAACGAATTGATGCATTCCAAACCAGCTACCGGCCGTTACCTCGGAATCTTGACATTAGGCGCTTTGGGCGTGGTGTACGGCGACATTGGCACCAGCCCCCTCTACGCGTTGCACGAATGTTTTGCCGGGGAGAATCCCCTGCCCGTCACCCCGGATAACGTGCTGGGCATCCTGTCGCTCATCTTCTGGTCGCTCATCCTCATCGTCTCCCTGAAATACTTGGGCGTGGTGATGCGCGCCGCCAACAAAGGCGAAGGTGGCATCCTGGCGCTGATGTCCCTGGCCTTCCCCGAACGTTCCGCCAAAACCGACCGCCGCCGCGCAACGCTCGTTGCCCTCGGCGTGTTTGGCGCGGCGTTGCTCTACGGTGATGGCATGATCACCCCCAGCATCTCCGTGCTCAGCGCGGTGGAAGGCGTCAAAGTGGCCACGCCCGCACTGGATCATTTCGTCATTCCACTGACCATCCTCATTCTCATCGCCCTGTTCGCAGCGCAAAGCCACGGCACCGGCAAAGTGGGCGCCGTGTTCGGTCCGGTGATGGTGGTCTGGTTTGCCACCCTGGCGGTGCTCGGCATCGGCGGCATCATGAAGGACCCTCATGTGCTTGCGGGGCTGAATCCCCGGTACGGGTTTCATTTTCTGCTTCAGGCCGGATGGCCGGGTTTCGCCGTCCTGGGCGCCGTCTTTCTGGCGGTGACCGGCGCCGAGGCGTTGTATGCCGACATGGGGCACTTCGGCATCCGGCCCATCCGCATCGCCTGGTTTGTCTGCGTGTTGCCGGGGCTTTCGTTAAATTATTTCGGCCAGGGCGCCTTGTTGCTGCATGACCCGCTGGCCATTACCAACCCCTTCTACCTGCTGGCCCCGCACTGGATGCTGTACCCGTTGGTGGTGCTGGCCACCATGGCCACGGTCATCGCCTCCCAGGCGCTCATCTCGGGCGCCTTCTCCCTGACCATTCAGGCGGTGCAACTGGGCTACCTGCCGCGCATCGCGGTCAAACATACTTCCTCGCGCGAACGCGGGCAGATTTACCTGCCGCACGTGAACTGGTTCCTGCTGGTGGCCTGCATCGGCCTGGTGCTGGGCTTCGAATCCTCCAGCAACCTGGCGGCGGCCTACGGCATTGCCGTGTCACTGACCATGATCATGACCACGGTGCTGTTCTATTTTGCCGCGCGGCGGGTCTGGCACTGGAGCGGATTGCATACGGCCCTGCTGTGCAGCCTGTTCCTGGGGGTGGAAATTGTGTTCTTTGGAGCCAACTGCCTCAAACTGATGAGCGGCGGCTGGTTCCCGCTGGCCATGGGTCTCATCATTTTTGTGTTCATGTCCACCTGGAAACGCGGCCGGGAACTGGTGTGGCAGAAGCTGCGCCCCACCACCATGCCGCTGGAAATGTTTTTGGACGACGCCGGCCTGCACAAGCTGCCGCGCGTGGACGGCACTGCGGTGTTCATGTCCGGCAACCCGGAAGGCACGCCGCTCGCCCTGCTCCATAATCTCAAACACAACAAGGTGCTGCACCAGCGCAACCTGCTGCTCACCATCGTCACTGACGACGTCCCGGTGGTGGCGGCCGAAGACCGGTGCGAAGTGGAAAAATTGACCAGCGGCTTCCAGCGGCTCATTGCCCACTACGGCTTCATGGAGGAACCCAACGTGCCGGAGTTGCTGGCCAAGGCGCCGCTGGAGGGCCCGGCGTTCAAGCTGGGCCAGACCACTTTCTTCCTGAGCCGCGAAACCATCGCGCTGGCGAAGTCCAAATCCATGCCGCGTTGGCGGCAGTGGATTTTTGCGCTGATGGCTCGCAACGCGCAGGCGGCCAATTCCTTCTACCGCATTCCCTCCAACCGCGTCATCGAGCTCGGCATGCAGATCCAGCTTTGACCGGCCTTGCCGGCGCTGTTATGGCTCCGCCAGACGGTAGCCCACGCCGGGCTCGGTAAGGAACATAGCCGGCGCCACCGGGTTGGCCTCCAGCTTTTCGCGCAGACGCACCAGGTACACGCGCAGGTACGCGGTCTTCTCCTGATGATCAGGCCCCCAAACTTCGGTAAGAATCTGCCGGTGGGTAAGCACCTTGCCGGCGTGCAAGATGAAATAGCGCAGCAACGCATATTCGGTGACGGTCAGCTTCACCGGCTGACCGCCGCGGGTCACCCGGCGCTCGGCCAGGTTCGCTTCCACGTCGCCAAAACGAAACACCGGCTCGTCATCGCTGGGGCCCTTGTTGGCCCGGCGCAAGGCCGCGCGCAACCGCGCCAGCAGTTCGCCGGTCTTGAACGGCTTGGTCACATAATCATCCGCGCCGCAGTCGAGCGCCTTGATTTTGTCGGCCTCTTCGTCTTGCACGGTCAGTACGATCACCGGCGTCTGGGTCCATTCGCGCAATTGCTGGAGGACCTCCAGGCCGTTGATGTCGGGCAGTCCCAGATCCAGGATGACGGCGTCATGCCGTTGCTGCGCGGCGGTGGCCAGGCCCTGCTTGCCATCAACCGCCGGGGTGACCCGGTAGCCGTTGGCTTCAAGGGTTATGGTGAGCAACCGCTGGATTTGCGGTTCGTCGTCCACGATCAGCACCGAAACCGGAGGGGGAACAATGGCACTCATAATATTTCCGCGGGCAATTCCGGGGCGTCAGCCACCGGCAGTTGAATGGTAAAAATGGCGCCGCCGGAGGGGCGGTTGGCGGCCTGCACCCGGCCGCCCTGGGCTTCCACAAAGCCTTTGACGATGGCCAGTCCCAGACCAGTGCCGCCGCGCTTGGAATTGGGTGCCCGATGGAACAGGTCAAAGACCCGCTCCAACTGGTCCGGCGGCAGCCCGGGGCCGGAATCGGCCACTTCCAGGATGAACTGGCCGCCTTCGCGCCGGGCATTGATTTCAATGGCCGTGCCGGGGGGAGTGTGGACAACTGCATTGAGCAGCAGGTTTACCAGGACCTGTTCCATCAGCACAAAATCCATCTTGATCAGCGGGAGTCCGGGCGCAATCCGTACCTGGACCGGGCGCTCGCCAGTCACGCCCTCGTCGCTGCGCAGGGCCACTTGAACCAGGTCGGAGACCTCGCACCAGTCCAGCTTGGGCCGGAGCTGGCCCGATTGCAACCGGGCCGCGCTCAACAAACTTTGCACCACCCGGTTTAACCGGTTGTTGGCCGCCTCAATCTCGGCCACCAGGTTGATTTGTGCCGGGGCCAGCCCGGGTGCCACCTGCAATCCGCTCGCCGCGCTGGCAATGGCGGCAATGGGCGTGCGCAGCTCGTGCGAAACCGAGTTGAGCAGCGTACGGCCCAATCGTTCGGATTCGGCCAGAAACTTATGCTTGCTCTCCACATCCCGCAACCGCTGGCGGTCGAGAATGAGCGCAATCTGACGCACAAAGTTTTCCAGCAGGTTGCGTTGCGACCGGGTCAGCGCCACCCGGGTCTTAAACCGCAACGCCATGACGCCCGCGGGTACGCCCCCCACTCCGAGCGGCCAGTACATGCCTTCCGCCTCAGGAAAGGTCTCCGTGCCGGAACCGGTCGGCTGGTTTTGCGCCAATGCCAGGGCTGCCACGGATGCTTCGTTTTCCTTCGGGGCCCAGGTGCTGGCGGTGTACGGCGTCAAGCCATCGGCGAGATGCCGGCCCGGCAAAAGCAATGCCACCTGGGCTTCAAAAAAAATCTCCACCTGCCGGACCACCCGGCAGAAGATGTCATCCAAATTGGCAGCATCCGCCAGGTCGCGGGTGAGCTGGTAAAGGGCCGAGGCCCGTTCCTCCCGTTCCTGCTCGGCCAGACGTTCCGCACGCAGATGTGTGGTCAGATGGCCTACGGTCAGGGTGACCACAAAATATGTCGCCAACATCATGTTGTCGTAGGTGTCGTAGATATTGAAGGCAAATCGGGGCGGTGCAAAAAAATAGTTCCAGCCGGCAGCGGTCAGCAAGGTACCCAAGAGAATGGGCCCTCGGCCGATAAATAACGAAACTACCACCACGCTCAGCAGATACACCAAAGCGATGGCCTGATAGCCCAACCAGCGTTCCAGCAACAACAGGTTCAACATCGAGGCAGCCACGAAAGTGAGAAAGGCCAGCAGATATTGGCGCCAGGGAGATTCCACGAAAACGAAACTCCGGGGGCGCACGGCAGACGAGGGGGTGAATTCCGGCTCGCGCATCGTGCCCTCCATTTTGGAGAAAGGCCAAAACGGCAGCGCGAGATTCGGTTTCAATGATTTCCCGGACATTGTCAATTCACCCGAAGGGTTTCCCCCGCTGGCGATGCCTCATGGAAGCGGATTGGCAAGGCAAGTCAACATCTTCAATGCCTGAATCTGGCAAGGCAATTTTCCTCGCCCGCACCTTGGCTTCCGTCACTCCGGGTTCCCCGGTCTTTTTGGGCGTTGAAAATTGTTCAATAAGCAGCGCGTTGAAAAAAAAGAGCCACATAAAATAAGTATAAAAAACTGCATTATGTGCATTAACAAATTGCAATCCATTAAACCAAATACACTTGCGTTTAAAAAACAAAACCTTGGCATGGCCGGTGCTAGGTCCGTTTGAGTTGGAAATCCGAATCACCGCATTCGTTCGGCATTTTTTTGGAGTGCGCCGGCTGGTGGGGCAGATGAACAAGTTTGGATCAGTCAATGTGCGGGAAATCACAGTCAACATTATGAAAAAAATAGAAGCGATCATCAAACCATTCAAATTGGAGGAAGTTAAGGACGCCCTGGGCGAAATCGGCATTGAAGGCATGACCGTCAGCGAGGTCAAGGGCTTTGGCCGGCAAAAGGGTCACACCGAAATTTACCGTGGCAGCGAGTACACGGTGGATTTCCTGCCGAAGATCAAGTTGGAGCTGGTCATCAGCGACGACCGGGTGGAGGGCGCCATGGCCGCCATTATCAAGGCCGCCAAAACCGGCAAAATCGGGGATGGCAAGGTGTTCGTTTCCAGCATTGAACAGGCGGTGCGCATCCGGACCGACGAAAAAGGCGCCAGCGCCATCTGACACTCCACCCATTTATCAAACAAACATGAAATCAAGACTACCCATGAACAAATTACTGAAAACCTCACTCGCGTTGCTGCTGCTGACCGGCAGTCTGACCCTGTCTGGCAAGGCAGCTGATGCCGCCACTCCCGCCGCCCCCACCCCCACTCTGGAACAACGCGTTGGCTCGCTCGAAGCGTATATCAACAATACCGACCCCACGGCCCCGCTCAAAAATGCGGATGGCAAGATTCCTGACGGTCTGGTGACCCCCACCTCCGCCGTGGCCGGTCCGGGACATAACGCCTGGATGATGACCAGCGCCGCGCTGGTGTTGTTCATGACGCTGCCCGGTCTGTTTCTCTTTTACGGCGGCCTGGTGCGCCGGAAAAACATCCTGTCCGTGATTGCCCAATGCTTTGGCATCGCGGGCCTGGTCACCATCCTCTGGGTGGTCTTCGGTTACAGCATGGTGTTCGCGGACGGCTCCGGCCCGTTCGTCGGCAACATGAAGTTCGCCATGCTCCAGGGCGTGGACTCGATTCCCAATGCCAACTACTCCTACTGGGTATCGCACAACGTGTTTTCGATGTATCAGTTGATGTTCGCCATCATCACCCCGGCATTGATCCTGGGGGCCATTGCTGAACGCATGAAATTCAGCGCCATCCTGCTGTTTACGGCTCTCTGGATGGTGGTGGTGTATTTCCCGCTGGCCCACATGGTCTGGGGCATCAACGGATTCATGAATGGAGTGTGGAACGCGGATGCCAAGATCAAGGCCATTGACTTTGCCGGCGGCACCGTCGTCCATATGTCCTCCGGCTGGTCCGCGCTCATCCTGTGCCTCATCCTGGGCAAGCGGAGGGGCTTCGGCAAAGAAAACTTTTCGCCGCACAGCATGGTGCTCTGCGCGGTGGGCACCGGCATGTTGTGGGTGGGTTGGTACGGGTTTAACGCTGGCTCGGCCGTGGCCGCGGACGGCGTGGCCGCCAACGCCTTCATGACCACCACCATTGCGACAGCCGTAGCCTCCTTCGTGTGGCCGTTGGCGGAATGGATCATGCGCGGCAAGCCCAGCGTGCTCGGGTTTTGCTCGGGCGCGGTGGCGGGACTGGTCGTGGTCACCCCGGCGTGCGGGTTTATCACCGCTGGTGGGGCGCTGGCCATTGGTGTGGCGGCGGGTCTCATTCCCTGGTTCTTCTGCTTCAAGGTCAAGCAATGGTTCGGCTATGATGACGCGTTGGACACCTTCGGCGTCCATGCCGTCGGCGGCACCCTCGGGGCGTTGCTGACCGGCATGCTGGCCCGCAACAGCGCCAATGCCAACCTGGCAGTCAACCTGAAGGATTATGTCAAGGATACCCTGTTCCAACCGCTCGTCCTGGAGCAGATCAAAGCCATCGCCATCACCCTGGTTCTGGCAATCGTCGGCACGGTGATCCTCGCTTACATCGTAAAGGCGGTCGTCGGATTGCGCCCGAGTCTCGAAGAGGAAACCGCCGGTCTGGACCTGTCCGAACACGGTGAAGAGGGTTATCACGGCGCCGGCCAGTAATCCAGCAACCGCTCGGTCCCAGTCATCCGGCGGGCAACGCGAGTTGCCCGCCGGTTTTGTTTTTCCGGCCGGGGCATTTTTTTCTTCGGTCCGCAAACCGGAGTTGGCAATTTGTGTCAAAAGCTGTTAAATTCCGCTCATGAAAACGAAATGGAAACTGATGGTGAGCGCAGCGCTGTTGCTGGCGCTTTCCCCCCGGGTGCTGGCGGATTTGACCGCCTTTGACCTGATTAAGAAGGGCGACAAGTATATTGGCGACCAAAGCAAGGACCGGGTGGTGCAGATTAACTCGGAGCGCTCCGTGGGCAGTCTCACCCCCAATGTCTGGCACGTGGTGTATTACGACCCGGATTCCACCTTCAAATGCGTGGATGTAAAAATGACCGGCACGGGCGAAAAACTGGATGTCTCGCATCCCGTCCGCCCGTTTCACGCGCCCACGAGCGAAAAGGAAATTCTGGAAAAGTCCAAGCTGAAGATTGATTCGGACAAGGCGCTGAAACTCGCCTTGAAAGAGCCCCTGCTGAAAAACCTCACCCCCCAGGCATCCAAGCTATCGCTGGATGACGGCGACACCGGCCCGGTGTGGAAGGTACAAATTTGGGTGGCCAAGTTGAAAAAGCCCGAAGCCATGGCCGACCTTGGAATTGTCGTGCTGTCAGCCACTGACGGCACCGTGGTGAAATCCGACCTGCACCCCAACCGGGCGAACTAAGCGCCGACGTCGCAATTTCTCAGCCGTCTCAGGCCTGGCCTGAGGCGGTTTTTTGATGCTGCACCACCGCCGCCGCCATGGTACTGACGCTCTGCAGCAATTGCTTGGCCGCCTCGGTGTCGGCCACTTTGAGTCCGTAAGTTTTGTCGAGCGCCACCACCAACTGGAGGGCGTCCACCGAATCCAAGCCCACGCTGCCGGGCCCGAACAGGGGCTGGTCGTCTCCAATTTCTTCGGGGCTGAGCTGGAGCATGAGATTCTCCACCATCAACCGTTTGATGTCCTGTTTAATCGCTGCTGTATTGTCCATTCAGTCTCGTCCGCCACATGCGGGCGGTGGAATATTTTGCGCCAAGCGCGACGCCAGCGCAAGCCGGGAAGCACCCGGCTTCACCATTTCCACTTCGACATGGCCGACGGAATGGGTTAATAGAGAAGCTTTATGACATTGGGTGCGGACTTGGCCCGGGCATGGCCAAAAAACAAGGATGTCAGCCGCTGGATGTTTCTCCTGTTGCTGACCGTTTGTTTCTTCATTACCCCCATCACCCAGGCAGTCCCGCGCCGGCTGATTGTCTGCCTGGATGGCGTGGCCTACCGCGACTTGAAGGCATTGCAGGCCGGGGTGGCTGACACCAATTTTTGGGATCAACCCGTGCAGCGCCAAGCCTTCACCGCCGCCGAAGGTTATTATCCCGTGAGCCGGATGGTCTCAACTTTCCCCTCCACCAGCGACGTGGCATGGACAGACATTTTCGGCGACCGGCCGCTGCCGGGTTACCAGCGCACCTATTTCAGTCCCGCGGCTGATGCCACCATCATCGAGAACGGCGTCACTTCCTCCATGGAACACGAACGGCAGATGCACCGGCAGGTGGAGAACGGATTCCTCCGGGCTATCGCTTACATCTACCCGATCAACGTTTTTGATTATGAGTTGCACACCATGACCCAAAGCTTCTGGCAGGCGCCGGAGGGGGTGACCAATTTCTACGCCTATGTCCGCGCCTCCGATGATGCCCAGCACATGGAACGCGACATCTTTTACCTGCTGGCCAAACTGGACCGCAGGCTGGAAGCCATGCGCACCCGATACCGCCGGCAGGAGGGGCGCGACCTGGAAATTCTGCTGATATCCGATCACGGCCACAACCACGCCGGTCGCGGCCGGCGGGTGCAGGTGCGCGAATTTCTCACCGCCGCCGGCTACCGGATTTCTGATACCATCAACTCGGCCCAGGATGTGGTGCTGCCCACAGTGGGCATTGAATCCTGGGTGGAGGTTCACAACTGGCCGGCAGAAACCCCGACGCTGTTCCAAAAGCTCACCCACCTGGATGGCGTGGACCTCGTCACCGCCGCCATCCCGGACCAAGCCAACGGTTTCTGGGTGGCCAATGCCTTTGGGGAACGCGCGGTAATTGAATGCAATCCCGCCAATGACAGCTATCGCTACCAGCCCGAGCAGGGCGACCCGCTCCATTACCTGCCGGTGGTAGCAGAGTTGCAGCAAAGGCATCAACTGGATACCGCCGGCTTTGCCCCAGCCGAGGTCTGGGCCGCCGCGACCATGACCAATCATTATCCGCTGGCGTTGGAACGCATCGCCCGCGCCTTCAAATCGGTCACGCTGAATCCCGCCACCATTCTCATCAGCCTCGATAACCGGTATGTCAACGTCAACTGGCTGGTGGACAAAGGCAGCCGGCTGGTGTCCTGCGGCAGTACCCATGGCGGCCTCGATGACATCAATTCCACCGGCATTCTCCTGAGCAATTTCACCCCCACCCACGACACCACCACGCGCCGGATCGCCAGGCAGTTTGGGGAATTTCCAGGGGTGCGCCCGTACCGGAATTTTGAAACCGGGGCGGAGTGGTTCAACACCCGGGAACAAACCCGCGTCCGAATCCCCCGGACCGCACTGGATTATCACCTGAACCAGTTGCCTAAGTCCGATGTCTTCCTGCGCGTGTGGTCACCGCGCCTGGCGGGTGTCAGCCCGACCACCTCTCTGCAGGTGACGATCCAAAAACCCGTTCGTTTCGTGCAACCCCAAACCCGTCACCAGAAGCCGCCGCCGCCCGCTCCAAAAATCGAACTGATCCTGGCCACACCGGTGGCCCTGCCCGGTCAGACCGCCAGTGAAAGAGTTTATGTGTGCCCCCCGGATTTGGTGCTGCAGCCGCAGACGGAATATGAAATGAATCTCGTGCTGCCAGTCGGCGGCAAAAATCTGCCACTGCTGACCATCAACTTCCATACCGACGGCACCGGCCGGCCGGTGGGATATTGAAGCGGAACCAAACCCGGCCGGGCCTACAACTGGGGTTTGGTGACCACGAAGTTTTTGCCACGCGCGGCGCAGATCATTTGGGCCACGTAACGTCCGGAGAGCGCCGCCGAGGGCAGCCCACCGCCCGCCACCACCCAATGCCCGGCCATGTAGAAATTCTTCAATCCCGGCAGCGTGCTCTCAATGCGCCGGCCGAGAATGCGCGGCGTGGGCAGCCAGCCCTCGTAGCTACCCTGCCAGTTGCCGGTGTAACGCACATACGTCGCCGGCGTGGCCACATCGAAGCGGTCCACGTGTTGGGCCAGTCCGGGAAACCTCCGGTCCAGGATGTCAATGATGGTGCGGAGGATTTTTTTCTTTTCGGCGCGATACCGGGTCGCGTCCGTCTTTTTCAATTCCATCCAATACTCATGGCTCGTCGGCAGCCGCACGGTCATCACCGAAGTGCCCTCCGGACACAACGCCGATTCCGCGCCAAAGGTCTCCACCTCCAGCCGCGGATGCGTGACCTGGTCGTCCACCGCCAGCGGCTCGGTCAACGGCAGATTCAAGGTATGCGGGGCATCAGGAAAAACCTTCCGGATGCCCAGTGAAATTTGGAGAATCGCCGGGAAGGTCCGGCAATGGTCGTAGAGGTAGCGGATTTTTTTGTCCACATACCGGCCGTCGAGCATTTTGAAAATGGTCGTGTAACCGTCCGCGCAGGAAACCACCGTGGCGGCGGAAAGCGCGGTGCCATCGGCGCAGGTCACGCCGGTGGCGCGGTGTTGGTCCACGGTCACGCCGGTCACCCGCGTCTTGAACCGCAGGGTGCCGCCGAGCCGCGTGTAGCGGTCGGCGATGGCCATGGCAAAATCCCAGGAACCGCCGGCCACAAACCCGGTGTTGTTGCGGGTGCGGAACGCCAGCACCATCACCAGCACGAGCGCCGACATGTGCTCGTTGCCGGCAATGGCCTGGAAGACCTCGCGCAGAAAGGGGCTTTTATAGCGCGCCAGATAGGTGGTGATGGGCAGGTTTTTCCAGCGGAACACAATCGGCACCATCGGCAGATACTTCAGCCCCACCCGCATTTTTTCGCGCCCGGACATCAGCTCGAGCGGCTTTTCCAGGGGTGGCTCCAGACCGGCGGAGTTCCGGGCGTCGCGGACCAGGCGGTCAATGAGCTTGCCGTCCTCGGGCGCAATCCGTTTGAACTCGCGGGCCAGGTCATCCAGGTTTGCGGGAACGACAAATTTGTTACCGGCGGCATCCTCCACCGTGAGAATTTCGTCGTGGACCAGCACCCGGCGGCCGGCAATGGCGCCGAGTTCCTGCCAGATCTGATGGAAGGCCGAGGGCGGCTGCGTGCCGATGAGCCAGCGCAGGCAGCCGTCAAAAACGTACGGTCCGCGGTGCCAGGCCGTACACAAGCCGCCGGGCAGATCGCTCAGCTCCAAAATCTCGGTTGAAATGCCATTCATCTGCAGGTAGCAGCCGCACGACAATCCGGCAATGCCGCCGCCGATGATGATGACCTTGTCACCCGACGGGCCACCCGCCGGTGCCGGCGGCGGCACTGCTGCGGGCATCTGGGCGGCAATCTCCGTGGTTGCGGCAGCCGTAGGCATGACTCCTTAAAAAATTCCCCCGTCAATCTTGAGCACCGCACCGGTGATATAACCGGCTTCCGGCCCGGCTAAAAAGCGCACCGGGGCCGCCACCTCCTCGGGCCGGCCAAACCGCCGCATCGGAATGCGCATTTGCGCGCCCTTGCGTTCCTCACCGGCCAGTGCCGCCAGCGCCTCGGTTTCGATGTAGCCGGGACACACCGCGTTCACGGTGATGCCAATCCGCGCCACTTCCTTGGCGAGCGACTGCGTCAACGCCACCACGCCGGCTTTGGCCGCGGCGTAGTTGGTCTGGCCCGCCGGCGCCAGCAACGCACTCAGCGAGGCCACGTTCACAATCCGGCCCCCGCGCTGGCCAATCATCGTCGGCAGCACCGCCTGGCAACCGTGAAACACGCCATCCAGGTTCACCGCCAAAACCCGCTGCCAGGAGTCCGGCGACATCGTCGCCAGCAAGGCATCTTCGTGACTGCCCGCATTGTTGACGAGCACATCAATGCGCTGGTGCTTTTCCAAAATGGCGGCCACGGCCTCCCGCCACGATTCCGACACCGCCACATCCAGGGTCACCGCAAAGCAACGCCCGGGATTTTCCTGCGCCAGTTTGTCGGCGGCTTCCCGGTGAGCGCGCACGCCCAGCCACACCACGTTGTCCGGTGATTCGGCCAAAAAACTGCGGGCGCAGGCCTGGCCCAAACCCCCGTTGGCCCCGGTAATCAATATGACGCGCGCGCTCATGACGGGATGTTGCCTGCGGCGGCGACCGGGGACAAATGCGAAATCCCGTCCGTGAACCGCGCGCCCAAGGCCTGCTGGTTGGCCCCCACCAGGCTGACGCTCGCCGCCGGGGAAGATTTTTTGGCCACCGCATCGCAAGCGGCCACGCATTGCCAGGCGGCGGCGGCCATCAATCCTTCGCCCAGCACTTTCTTGGGACTGAGCCGCAGCCCGGTCCAATCGCGCCACGCCCCCAGCTCGGCCGCGTCGGTACGGCTATGCCCTATGCCGTCGCACAACAGTTCGCCGGGCAGGCCGGCACCCAGTTGGGCCCGCATGACGGCGGCGGCCTGCGCCCGGGTGCAGGGGGTGGAAAAAGTGTGGGCGTCGGTAATGGCGGTCAGTTCCACGCCGATCGAAAACTGAGAGTCGCGGCACAGGCACAACGCCCCGGCGCCGGCAGTGACCACGGCGGAGCGGTCCAGATAGCGCACCGCATCGGCCATGATCCAGTTGGTTTCTTCGGCGCCGATGACGAGGCAGGCATCCACCCGGTCGTCTTCCAGCCACTGGGCGGCCAGCGCCACCGCCTGCAAAAAGGCCGAGGCGTCGCCCACCAGCGAACAGCCCAGCACCACGTTTTCCCACAGGGCGGCCACATGACTCGCGGGCGCGGCATAGACCGTTTCCGGAAACACCAACGGACTGGCCGTGGCCGGGTCTTTCAACGTCTCATCATAAAACCGGCAGGAATACTGCACGCAGCCGGATTGCAGGCTAACAATAATTCCCATGCGCGGCCGGCTCCCGCCGGCATCGCCGCGCCATTGGCTTCCCGCTTCCAGCGCGGCGGCAGCGGCGTAGTGGGTGATGGGACTGGCGCGCCGCAGCCGGGGATGCGCCAGAAATTCGGGACGCGGGGTCGGCTGCGGCACCGGCCGCACCGGCAACGGTTTTTCCCAGCCGGGCCGGGTCAGGATTTGCACCGGCAGCGGTTCGCCCCGCGTCAATGCCTCGCGCAAAGCCGCCACGCCCCAACCGGCCGGAGAAACTGCGCCCATGCCTGACACGTAAATGCGGCTCATGCCCACCTCCGGAAAATCAGGCTGGCGTTGACTCCGCCAAAGCCAAAGGAATTGGAAAGCGCCACGTTCACCGCCGCGTCCCGAGGTTGTTGCACCACGGGAAATTTGCAGGCCGGATCCGGCGTTTCAAAAGCCGGCTCGGGCGGCAGCCATTGTTCCCGCAACGCCATCAGGCAGACCACGGCCTCCACCGCCCCGGCCCCGCCCAGCAGGTGGCCGATACCGGCCTTGGTGGAACTCACCGGCAGCGTGGCCGCGCGGCTTCCCGCCCAGGTGCTGATGGCGAGTGCTTCCGAACCGTCGTTGAGCACGGTGCCGGTGCCGTGGGCATTGATGTAATCAATTTGCTCCGGCGACACCCCGGCGACGGTGCAGGCCTGGCGCATCACATTCAAGGTGGTGCTGCCTTCGGGATGCGGTTGCGTGAGATGATGCCGGTCAATGGCGCTGGCGTATCCGATGACCTCGCCCAATATTACCGCGCCCCGGCGGCGGGCGCTGTCCAATGTTTCCAGAGTCATCACTGCGGCGCCCTCGCCCAGCGCGAGCCCGTCGCGCCGCGCATCGAACGGCCGGCAGACGGTGGGCGACAACGCTTGCAGCGCATCGAATCCCGCAAAAACCATTTCACCCAGCGCATCGTAGCCGCCGGCCACGGCGCGCTCCGTCTGACCGGAGCGGATGAGTTCCCACGCCTGGCCAATGGCGTTGCCACCGGAGGCGCAGGCGTTGGAGACGATGGTAATGGGCCCGCTGCACCCCAGCGCATCCAGCACCAGCCGCGCCTGCACTTGCGGCTGATAGTACACCGCCCGCACGGCCTGCCCGCGCTGGTGGTGCGGCTGCCGGATCGCCTGCCGGAAATAATCCTCGCCCAGCAACATGCCGCCCGCAGTGGTGCCGAGCACCAGCGGGATGTTATCCGCCGCGACCCAACCGGATTGCTGCCAGGCTTCGAGCGCGGCCAGCACGAGCATGGCGGCAGCCCGGTCCATCCGGCTGGCGGCGCGGGGCCCAAGCTTGGTGGCCGGGAAGGTTTGCGGCAGGTCCACCTCGGCGGCAGTTTTCACCCGCTGGCGGCTGACATCAAATTGGGTAACCGGCCGGAACGCGGTGCGGCCGGAGCGAAAGCCGGCGGCGTTGGTGGCCCAACCCAACCCCAGGGCGGTAATCACCCCCGCGCCGGTGACTACCACGCGCGGCGGCGTGGCGGCTGGTGGTAAGGAGGGAAATAACATGAACAAAACGTCGCGGGATCAGCGCCAGACCCAAACAACCGGGTAACGAAAAATCCCTTGCGGGAAAGTGTCCCGGGTGAACGGCCGGGCAGTTGCGCTCGGGATCGAAATTTCAGGGTCGGATATCATGATTTAATCCGGAAAATAAACGGGCTGGGCGGGGAGAAATCAAGCCGGGAAAACCCCGGTCAGGTGATTCTCCAGGTTTCCAGAAAAGCAATGTGGCTGGCGAGTTTGCGCCAGCCACATTCCCAATTTCATTGCGCGGGTCCCCGACCGGAGGCCTTCCGTCCGGAAGGTCACAGGTCGCGTTAATAAATGCCCTGCGCGTTGGTGGACCAGCTTTTCACCTTGCCGTCGGCGTCAAAAACGACCGTGATGTTATGGAACTTGCCCCCGCTCATCGAGTAGTAGGGAATCCAGGCTTTTTCGGCATCGTTGTAATTCCAAATCTCCGTGCCGTCGCTGCTCACAGATTTGCCCTTGGGCTTGCCGATGGCCTGGATGACTTCATCCATGGTCATGCCCACCTTGAGCCGGTCTTCCTTGGGGCGGGTATCCTTGGCCGGTTTTTCCTTCTTTTCCGGTTTGGGTTTCGCCTCGGCCTGATCCGAGCTGCCGGAGTTGGACGCACAACCGCTGAGCGCCAGCACGGTCACGGCGGTCAGCACGCTGAGTAAGGAGGTTTTTTTCATGTTTAGGATGTGGATATGGTTTATGATTAATGAGTACGACAACCTTTGGTTTCAAGCGTGGCGCAGGATAAGAAACGGGTCAAGCATTTATAAGCAGGGTTTGCGCCGGCATTTTTTATGCACAAATTTGCCTCGCGCCGGGATGAAATAATTTTCACTCTTTCCCCATGGTCGGACCGGACAACTGCATCGCCGTAATTCCCTGTTTCAACGAGGGCCGGACCGTCGCCGCCGTGGTCGCCGCCCTGCGCCGCCAGTTGCCCGCCGTGCTGGTGGTGGACGACGGCTCCACCGACGCCACCGCCACCGAAGCCGGTGTCGCCGGCGCCACGGTGCTCCGCCACCCCCGGAATCGCGGCAAGGGGGCCGCAGTGAAAACCGGCATGGCCGAAGCCGCCCGCCGGGGATTTGAATGGGCGGTGTTGCTGGATGGCGACGGCCAGCATGACGCGGATGATTTGCCGGCATTCTGGCAGAGCGCACAACGCACCGGCGCCCGGCTGGTCATTGGCAACCGCATGCCCGCCGCCGCCGCCATGCCCTGGCTGCGCCGGCAGGTCAACCGCTGGATGAGCCGCCAGCTTTCCCGGCGCGCCGGGCAAACGCTGCCAGACACGCAATGCGGCTTCCGGCTGGTACATCTGCCCACCTGGGGCACGCTGGCCTTGCGCACAGAACGCTACGAAATCGAATCCGAAATGCTGCTGGCCTTTCTCACCGCTGGCGCACCGGTTACGTTTGTCCCCATCCAGACCATCAGCCGCCGGGGCAGCCACATTCACCCCGTCACTGATTCCCTGCGCTGGTGGCGCTGGTGGCGGCAAGGAGCGCCCGCGGGATGCGTCCCGGAAAAGCACCCGCAGCCGGGACCGCTCCCGCAGCCGGAATTTTCTTCCCCGGCGGTTTCCGGCGCCAAATAGGGGCCCGGCAATTTGGATTGACTTGCCCGGAACATCAGCGCAAATCATCCGCATCATAATCGGAGGCAACCGTAATTGACGCAGGCAAAAAACATGACCAAAACCGTAGGCATCATCGGCAGTGGCCCTTCCGGGGCCAGCCTCGCTTCGCTCCTGACCCTGAAGGGGGTGGACGTGACCCTGTTCGACGACGGCCGCCGGCCGGACCTGATCGTCGGCGAGTCGCTCATCCCGGCCATCGTTCCCATGCTGCGCCGGCTGGGCTTGGAGGAACGCGCCGCTGCCATCTGCCAGCACAAGCCCGGCGTGAGCTTCACCCTCAATGCGGAGGAGGAGGTGCCGTTCTGCTTTGAATCGCTGGCCAATTCGGAACTGCCCACCTACGCCTACAACGCTCCCCGCCCGGCATTTGACCAGTTGTTCGATGCCCGCGCGGACGAACTCGGAGTCAAACGCGTCCGCGCCCGCGCGCAGGTGGAACGGAACGGAACCGACGGCATCCGCCTCGCCGCCGCCACGCTGGAACAGGCGCCGTGGCTGCAAGGCCGGCAGCCAGATTTGCTGGTGGATTCCTCGGGCCGCAACCGCCTGTTCGCTCATGCCCTGGAAATTCCCGCGAAAATCGGCCCCCGCAAGGACGTGGCCTATTTCGCGCACTACGAGGGTTTCACCGAAAACCAGCCGCGCGGCCAGGTCATCATCGGCCGGTTGGAAAACGGCTGGAGCTGGCGCATTCCCCTGCCCGGCCGGCTCTCGGTCGGCGTGGTGATGCACAAGGACGCCGCCGCCAAACTCGGCACCACACCCGAGGAACGGCTCGAAGCCGCCATTGACCGCGACCCGCGCCTCGCCGCCGCCGGCCGCAACCGCAAGCGGATCACCGACGTGGCCGCCTATTCCAATTACCAG
>DATJIU010000311.1:0-8408 GCA_035492855.1 Dongiaceae bacterium
GCCGGCAAAGTCGAGCCGGGCTGGCGCCGCTTAATGATGCGGCGGTCGGGGATTGGTGTCCTTGATGCGGTCCAGCTCCAGGGTTTCCAGCGTGGTGGCCTGGCGTTGCGCCGTCTTCTTGAGCTGCTCCAGCAACCGGCCTTGCTCAATGATCACCTGGTTGAGTTGCTCCACCTGGTGTTCCAGATGCGCCACGTGGGTTTCCAGCTTTTCCAGGCGTTGGGCAATTTCTGAGTCCATGGTCAAATTAGTTTTTCGTTTGGAGCCGCGCCGGCACCAGATAAAACCCGGTGAAGGCATAACGCTCTGCCAATTCCGCCCGGGTTAGTTCTTCCCGCCCCTGCAACGGGTCGCCGACGACAAATTTATCCCCGTTCTGTGCCAGCAAAGCAATAAAATGTCCGTTATTTGCCGCTTGCGGCAGGCGCACCCCGGCGATGGCGGGCACGTGAACATTTTGCGCTCCTAGGGCGGTGATGACGCAGTTCACTGGCAAACCATGGCGGCACAAGGCTCGGCTCAAATACCAATTCTCCGTCCCACGCCGGGTGGTGTGGGCTTCCCGGGCCAGTTCCAGTTCGGTCGCCGGTTTGCCATACAGCCGCAACAGTGTAGCCGCCGCAGCGGGGCCGCAGGAAGATTCTGAACTTTGCAGACAGACCTGGTTGTCCCAGCGGTCTTGGAATTTGCTCCAATCCGGGCGCAAAAGAATTTGTTTCAGGTAGGGGGCCGCCACGCAGAGCACCATCAGAAACGGAATGAAGAAGGCGCTGACCTGTCGGCGCAGGCCCGGGTGGGACGCCCGTTGATATTGCAGCCAGCCCATGAGCAGCCCGATGCCGGCGGCGCTTAATTCCGTTCCGGGGAGGGCGCGAAAGACGTATAGCCATCTGGCCTCACCAAAAACCCCGGTGTAAAAGGCCGCGAACACGATTGCCGGCAAGGCGGCGAGAATGGCTGCGCCAATCAGCCAAGGGGACTGGCGGTGCGCCAGCCGGTGGCCCAGCCAAAACAGGGCAGCGGCCAGCAGGAGCGTGGGAAAGAGTAACACATTCATGGCCGGATATCCGACCATTCCATCAGGGCGTCAAAATTTCAACTCCGGCTTTTCCTTGTGCCACGGCGTGCTTTGCTCGTACGCGTGGGCAATCCGGAGCAGCGTTTCTTCGCCGAACGGTTTGCCGAGAAATTGCAGCCCGATGGGCAGCTTGGGAGATTTCGTAAAGCCGCAAGGCAGGCTCAGGCCAGGAATCCCCGCCAGGTTGCACGAAATCGTGAAGATGTCCGAGAGGTACATCTGCAACGGGTCGCCCAGCTTTTCCCCGGCCTTGAACGCGGCCGTGGGCGTAGTGGGCGTGACGATGGCATCCACCTTTTCAAACGCCTGGAGGAAATCGCGGCGGATCAGGGTGCGGACTTTTTGCGCGCGCAAATAATAGGCGTCGTAATAACCGCTGCTCAGCACGTAGGTACCCAAAATGATGCGGCGTTTGACTTCCGGACCAAACCCCGCGCCGCGCGTCCGGCTATACAGCTCAATCGGGTCGGCGCCGTCCACTCGCGCGCAATAACGGATGCCGTCGAAACGGGCCAGGTTGGCCGAGGCTTCCGCCGGGGCAATGATGTAGTACACGGCGGCGGCGTAGTCCGTGTGCGGCAGGGAAATTTCTTCCACGGAGGCGCCGAGGGCTTCCAACTGCTTCACCGCAGCGGCCACGGCGGCTTTCACTTCCGGGTCCAGCCCTTCGATCATGTATTCCTTGGGCAGACCGAGCCGGAGGCCCTTGATGTCGCCCGTGAGCGCGGCGGCATAATCGGGCACCGCCTGCGGCACACTGGTAGAATCCTTGGGGTCCACGCCAGCCATGACTCCCAGCAGCGTGGCGGCATCGCGCACGTCCTTGGTGAACGGCCCGATCTGGTCCAGCGACGACGCGAAGGCCACCAGGCCATAGCGCGAGACGCGCCCGTAGGTGGGTTTGAAGCCCACGCAGCCGCACAATGCGGCGGGTTGGCGGATGCTGCCGCCGGTATCGGAGCCGAGCGTGGCAATGGCTTCATCCGCCGCCACGGCCACGGCCGAACCGCCGGAGGAACCGCCGGGAATGCGCGTGAGATCCCACGGATTCTTGGTCAGCCCGAACGCGGAGTTTTCGGTGGAACTGCCCATTGCAAACTCGTCCATATTCAGGCGGCCAAACACCACGGCGCCGGCGGCCTTGAGCCGTTCAATGACGGTGGCGTCATAGGGCGAAATGAAATTGCCGAGAATTTTGGAAGCGCAATTGAGCGGCTGGCCTTTCACCGCCAGCACATCTTTGATGGCCACGGGCATGCCGAGCAACGGCCGGCTGGCGGTATCACCCGCGGCGAGCAGGCGGTCGGCGGCCTCCGCCTGCGCCAGCGCATCGGCGGCGTCGTGGCTGAGAAACGCATGCAGCCGGCCATCCACGCGGGCAATCTGGTCCAGGCAGGCCTGGGTGATTTCGCGGGCGGAAATTTCGCGCCGGCCCAGCCGGGCGGAGAGTTCGGAAATGGTAAGTTGGTTGAGCATCGAATGAGTGGGCTGCGGAAAAATCCGGATGGGCCCGGCGCCGGGGTTTTTATTCCACAATTTTCGGCACCATGAACAGGCCGTTGGCCCGGGCAGGGGCATTGCGGAGCGCTTCTTCGTGCGGCAGCGAGGCGCGGATTTCGTCGGCGCGGGTCACATTGGCCATGGGCACGGCATGGGCCGTGGGCTCCACCTGGCTGACATCCAGTTCCTTCAACTTTTCCACGTAGCCGAGAATGGGGCCCAGTTGGGCGCCAAGCTTTTTCTCCTCCTCGGGCGTCAGGGCCAGCCGCGCCAGGTGGGCGACATATTTGACATCAATTTCAGGTGCAGCCATGGAGGCAAGTTAGAGTCCGGCGGTGCAAGTTCAAAGTCCAAAGTTGAACCGGGAACGGGGTTTCCGGAGGGAACGGAGCGGCGGGGCGGGGGTCAATCCTCGTCAAACTTCCGTTTGATGAGCGCTTCAATCTCCACGAGGGCCTGGGAGGCATCGTGGCCTTCGGCGTGCACCTTGAGTTTGCTGCCGGGACCGGCGGCCAGCATCATCAACCCCATGATGCTTTTGCCATTCACCTTCTCGCCATCCTTCTCCACGAAGATATTGCAGGCAAAACGATTGGCCAGGCGGACGAACATGGCGGCGGGGCGGGCGTGAATGCCGAGCTTGTTGGCGACCAGGAATTCCCGGGTCAGCGTGCCGTTGTCCACGATTTGCTTGGCGCTCATCTTTGGCGGTTAAAGTAGCGGATAATGTACCCTTCCGCCACTGATTTTTGGGTGGCGGTGAAATTTCAGGCCCGAATAGACAACCCAAGGTTGCGTGTCCCGGCGGAAGCAAACACCCCAGCCGGGCAATTGCAACGCCCATTTGACCGCCGGAACCGGAATCTCTCTCAAAATTGGAAAACGCGAGGGCGGTTTTTCGGCGGGGGGCGACCTCCCGTTAGGCCAGGCGTCCCGCTTGGCCGCGCGGCAGTCAGTGCGGTTTGATTCCACCCCAACCCCCAGCCAGCCAACTCGCGGGGGCAGACAGGATGCCTGTCCTACGTTTGGGACCGGCCATTTGGTTATGCGGCGATGGAGCCGTACCCGGTGTTTTGAACCGGGCGACTAAATCTTGTTCTGCGTTTTCGCCATTTGGGCGATCAGCCGGTCGTTGAACTCCTTGGCCGGATTGTAGCCGGAGAGTTTCAGCTTGGTCTGGAAGGCGGCCACTTCGATGAGGCGGGCGAGGTCGCGGCCGGGCCGCACCGGGATGACGATGTGCGGGATGTCCACCCCGAGAATCTTCACAAATTCCTGGTCCATGCCCACGCGGTCCACGTCTTCCACGTCGTTCCAGGCTTTGAGGGTCACCACGAGGTTGACGCTTTTCTCCCGGCGGATGCTTTTGACGCCGAACATGGCGGCGACGTTGACGATGCCAATGCCGCGGACTTCCATGTGGTTGCGGGTGTTTTCGGCGCTGGTGCCGAGCACGGTGCGGCCATCCTCGAGCACCACCTTGGTGATGTCGTCGGCCACGAGGCTGTAACCGCGTTCGATGAGGGCGAGCACGCTTTCGCTTTTGCCGATGCCGCTTTCGCCCTTGATGATGACGCCCACGCCCAGGATGTCCACCATGCTGCCGATTTCCGTGCCGCGCGGCGCAAACATGGATTCCAACGTCAGGGTGGCGTTGTTGATGAACTTCATGGTGATGAGCGGCGTCTGGAACACGGGCAGGTTCAGCCGCTCGGCTTCCTTGAGCAGGAGCTTGTCCGGGCGCAGGCTGCGGCTGTAAACGAGGCAGGGGATGCGGTAGGACAGAAAAGTCTGGTAGCGCTGCTGCCGTTCCGCCTCCGGCAGGGATTTCAGATAATAGGCCTCGGCGTTGCCGATGACCTGCACGCGCTTGTGGGCGTAGTAGCGGGTGAAACCGGTGAGCACCAGGCCGGGGCGGTTGACGGTGGGCTCGCGGATGATGCGTTTCAGGCCGGTGGCGCCGGCCATGAGCCGGAGTTCCAGGGCGCCCGCATGGTTGGTGTAAAATTTTTCAACCGTAACAGTGTCAATTTGCATGGCCGGAGGAGGGGTTACGGAGTGGGATCAAAACGGTAATCTGTTCCCTCGCCCCGCCCGGCGGGGAGAGGGTTAGGGTGAGGGGAATGATAATAATTGCACCACCGCACCCCGGCCCGCGTCTCCACTTTGTGGCGGAGCGGGAGCGAATTGTGATCTTTTGTCAGAATACCAAGCATCGTGCGATAGGTCGGGTTACATGTTGAAGTCGGGGCCCAGGTAGATGTCCCGGGCCTTGGGATCGTTGGCCAGGAATTCGGCGCTGCCCGCGCACAGCACCTCGCCCTTGTGGATGATGTAGCCGCGGTCAATGAGCTTGAGCATCTCGCGCACGCTGTGGTCGGTGACCAGGATGCCCAGGCCGCGTTCCTTCAGCCGGCGCAAAATTTTCTGCACCTCGTACACCGCAATGGGGTCAATGCCGGCAAACGGCTCGTCCAGCAGCAGCAGCTTGGGGCTGGTCACGAGGGCGCGGGTGATTTCCAGCCGGCGTTTTTCGCCGCCGCTCAGGGTGTAGGCCTGGCTCTTGGCGAGGCTGGACAAATCCAGTTCGTCCAACAGGTATTTCAACCGGACCCGGCGCTCGGCCCCGGGCATTTTGCAGGTCTCCAGGATGGCCAGGATGTTCTGCTCGACGGTGAGCTTGCGAAAGACCGAGGGTTCCTGCGTGAGGTAGCCGATGCCCAGCCGCGCCCGCCGGTGCATCGGCAGCGCGGTGATGTCGTGTTCGAAAAAGCTGACGGTGCCGCTGTCGGGCTTCACCCCGCCGACCACCATGTTGAAGGTGGTGGTCTTGCCCGCGCCGTTCGGCCCCAGCAACCCCACGATTTCGCCCGCGCCCACGTTGATGGATACGCCGTTGACCACGCGGCGCTGCCGGTATTGCTTCATCAGCCCCGCAGTGGCCAGCAATACCGCGCCGTTTTGCGGGGCGGCGGCCGGGGCAGTGGAGGCGACGGTGGTTTCCATGATGCGGGGGAACTCTATTTCTTTGGCGGCGGCGAGGCAATGCCGGGATCGCCGGTGCCTTCGATGGTGATGTTTTTGCCCGTAACCTTGTTGGTGGCGCGGTTGTAGATGATGACGTCGCCGATGGCGGTGTAATTGCCCTTTTGCAGCCGGGGTTGGTCCATGAGTTCCAGGATGGACTTGATCTTTCCGTCTGCCTCGTCATAGGTGTAAACCGCCCGTCCGGCGGTGGCATGGACCTTTTCCCCTTCAGCGGTGGTGAAATCAATCACGACATTGGTCTCAGCAATGATGCTTTCGATCTTGCCGCCCTTGGGCGCCAGTTTGGCGGTGAGGTGTTCGCAGGTCAGTTCCAGTTGCGGATCTTTGACCCGCACATGGCCGTCGTAGGTGGCGGAATGCTCGGCGAAATCAAAGCTGCCGAGGTCGGACTTGATGTGGCTTTCCACCGGCACCCCGGCGGATTTGGGCGTGGGGGCGGGGACGGTCAGGGCGGAATTGGTTTCCTGGGCCGCCACCGGGCCGGCCAGGGCGAGCCACAGGCTGCCGCCCGTCACCAGGGCCGGAACGGCAAACAGACGAAAAAAGGAGGCTTTCATACTCTCAGGGTTCATTTGAGCGCGGGCAGGAACGAATTGCCCGCAGTGTCGGTGCGCCGGATAATCTGGCTCAGTTGCGTGACCTCCAGCTTTTGCGTCAGGACATTGTAATGAAACACGGTGCCATGCAACTCCCCGTCGGCATTTTTGGCCACGGGGTCGCCGGTCAATTCCACCGTTTCATTGGCGGCGGCCCAGTTGAGCACGGCCTTGCCGCCCATGATGCGCAGGTTTTGCGAATTGGTGTCCCGGACATCAATGACCACGTTGGTCTCGGCGACGATTGAATCGAGTTGCTGGCGGTCGGTGGCCGCGAGCTTGATGGTGAGGGCTTCGCACGCCAGCTCCAGCGTGGGATCCATCACATGCACGTCGCCGAGGTAGGTGATGATGTTGTGAATATGGTCCAGTTCCGCCCGTTGCGCGAAGATTTCCGTTTCCACCAGCGCCGGGGCATTGGAAAGGCCGCTCGCGGGAGCGGTCAGCACGGCGGAGATGGCCGTGCCGTTGGTGAGGTTCATGCCATTCAATGTCCCGGGCAGCCGCCGCAAGGTGGTGTGGACGCGGTTGGAAATGATGAACAGGGAATTGGTGGGCAGCCATTGAAAACCTTCGCCCGAAACAAACAGGCGCTGGTCGCCGCTGCGCGCCTCGATATGTCCCGTCGAACTGGCCGATTTGTCCTTGGGATCAAAGAGGCAGGCCGGGGCGGACACGGTCAGTTGCAGCGGGCCGTTGGTGGCGTAGGTTTCCAGTTGCAAGCCCCGGACCAATACCTGGCCGTTGGTCTGCGGTTCGGCTTCCGCCCCGCGCAACAATGAGCGAATCTGGTTCTGGTAGGGCGGGTCGTAATAATCCGGCGCGGAGAATCCCTTGACCCGGCCGAACGCCGGCAGCGAGTTGTCCTGGGCCAGAAGCCTCAGGCCGGGGCCGACCAGCAGCCCCGCCAGGGCCAGGCTCAAAAACAGCAGCCGGAGGCCAATGCCGCCGGCACCCCGTGCGGGGGCAACGGCTTTGCCGGGTTTAACGCGCATAGATTTTGCGGGCCAGGGCATGGACTTGCTGCAAATCGGCCACAAAGCGGGGCATGTCCGCCAGCGGAATCATGTTGGGGCCGTCGCTCAGCGCCTGGTCGGGGCGCGGATGGGTCTCCACAAAAATGCCATTCGCACCTGCCATCAGCGCGCACCGCGCCAGCACGGGGGCAAATTCCCGCTGGCCGCTGGACTTGTCGCCGCCGCCGCCCGGAAGTTGGACGGAGTGGGTGGCGTCAAAAATCACCGGAAACCCAAATTCTTTCAGGATGGGAATGGATCGCATGTCCGACACCAGGTTGTTGTAGCCAAAAGTGGTGCCGCGCTCGGTCAGGAGGATTTTTTGGCCGCCAGCGCTGCGGGCCTTTTCCGCCACCTGCCCCATTTCCTTGGGCGAAAGGAACTGGCCTTTCTTGAGATTCACAATTTTGCCGGTGGCCACGGCGGCTTCAATCAGGTCCGTCTGGCGGCAGAGGAAAGCGGGGATTTGCAGAATGTCCACCACTTCGGCGGCGGCCACGGCCTGGGCTTCAGTGTGCACATCGGTTAGCACGGGCACGCCAAACGCAGCGCGGACCTTGGCCAGCACGCGCAGGCCGGCATCCATCCCGGGACCGCGGAAGGACTTGGCCGAAGTGCGGTTGGCCTTGTCAAAACTGGCCTTGAACACATAGGTCACCCCACTCCGGGCGCAGAGGCGGGTGAGCTTGGCGGCCACGTCCAGGCACAGCCGTTCGTTTTCGATAACGCACGGCCCGGCAATGAGGGTCAGCCGGGAGCTTTGATTCAGTGATTTCCAGATGGTGGTAATGCCAGACACGCCATGGTTTTAACAGCCGTGGCACGGAAAGTAAATGCCCGGCGCCGGGGCGGCCGGCCTCCGGCATTGCGGCTCAAGGCATTAACCGGGTGCGGTAAAAGTGGGGGGGAAGGCCGGGATCTTCCGGCTCCGTGAACTCGAAGCTGCCATTGACGGGCGTATTGGTCTGGCGCACCGTCCAATTTAACAGATTTAAAGAGTTTTCTACATAATAGAAAAAACCGTCCTGCCCGGTGAACCGGAGGTGACAAAGTCCGTTGGTCTGGTCCAGGCTGCCGCGGGATTCGGGACGCAGTCGCATGAGCAACTGCGCTGGCAGCGCTTCATAGGCGGCGTCGCTGATGCCCCAGTTTGTTTGAGGCCCGCTCAAG
>DATJIU010000312.1:0-69763 GCA_035492855.1 Dongiaceae bacterium
AAACCTAAAATCAGAGACTCCTCACGTCGTCTCCTACTTTACGCCTTTCTTTGGTTTCCCTTCGCGTGGTTCGCCTATTTCGCGGTTTCAATTGGGTAATTCAATTTGGCGCTGCTCATGGGCAGAAAGACCTGAGGCAAATTCAGTGATACGCCCGCCCTCACCCCGACCCTCTCCCCCCGGGAGAGGGTGAACCACGCTCGCTGCTCTATTGGAAATACTCGATGCGGAATGGGTCACATGAATCTGATAATACCTGGAAATATACGAGGTAAAAGCACTCTTCTCCCTGCCTCCGCAATGCTTCGGCGCAGTTTCTTTTACAGGTCGCGTCGTAGCGCAGCGAAGACGGGAAAGGACCTAAGGTGAGGGCGGGCTAAAAAAACTGGCTTCCGGCATTACCAAGTGACCGCCGAAGCTAAACGCTGCGGATGGAGACCATTGTGCTTCACGCCGCAACGCAACGCCAGACCTACAAGCTTCACTCCCCCGCTCTCCCGGCCCGGGCTGAGCGGTCGCAAAGCCTCAGAATGAACCCGGCAAATGCCAGACAAAGAACTCCGGGCAAAAACGAAATTCTGAAACTACACCCGTTTTCTCCCGCACACGCACATAACCATCCGGACAGATACCACGACCCCACAGTCAAGAGAATGGCAACCGTCCGCGGCAATCGCGTTACGCGGAAGGCCTGACCAGTGTAATCCTTCGGGGCGAAAATGAATGGGAAATACAACATGCCCGTCACCCCAAGCCCCATTGCTGCCGGCACCAACAACCAAAGCCAGAACAGCGATTTCTCAGCGTCAAACTCCGCAGGAACAGCCAGGGCCAGAATTAAGCAGCCAATCCCGGACATAAATGTCCAGAGTCTGACCTGGCTAACGTGCTTAGCCATGATTAACTCACCGGCCCAGCATGCCGGGCATGCGGCCGCCCATGCGGCCCATCATCTTCTGGAACTTGCCCATCTTCTTCATCATCTGCTGCATCTCGCCGAACTTGTTGAGCATGGTGTTCAGTTCCGCCACGGTCACGCCGCTGCCCTTGGCGATGCGTTGCCGCCGCTTGGCGTTGAGAATCTGCGGACTGCGCCGTTCCTGCGGCGTCATGCCACAGATCATGGCTTCCATGCGCTTGAATTCCTTTTCCTGTTTGGAAAGGTCGCCCTGCTGTTTGAGCATCTCCGCGCCGCCGGGCAGCATGCTCACGATGCTCTCCAGCGAGCCGAGCTTTTTCATGGCGCGCAACTGCTCCAAAAAATCCTCCAGCGTGAACTGGCCTTTGCGCATCTTTTCTTCCATGCGCTTGGCGTCGGCCTCGGACACGGCCTCGGCGGCCTTCTCCACGAGGCTGACGACGTCGCCCATGCCGAGAATGCGCGAGGCCATGCGCTCGGGATGGAACGGCTCAAATTCCTCCAGCTTTTCGCCCACGCCGGCAAACTTGATGGGCTTGCCGGTGACGGATTTCATGCTCAGCGCCGCGCCGCCGCGGGCGTCGCCATCCAGCTTGGTCAGGATGGCGCCGGTGATGCTTAACGCCTGGTCGAAATGCGTGGCCACGTTCACCGCCTCCTGGCCGGTGGCGGCGTCCAGCACGAGTAGGATTTCCTGCGGCTTGACCAGGTCGCGCAACCGCACCAGTTCCTGCACCAGCGGCTCGTCAATCTGCAACCGCCCGGCGGTGTCAAAAATCAGCGTGTTGCGGTTCGTGGTGCGCGCCGCTGCCAACGCTTCGCGGGCGATTTGGAGCACGTCCGTCTCACCGCGCTTCAGGAAGACGGGAATATCGAGCTGCTTGCCCAGCGTTTCGAGCTGGTCCATGGCCGCGGGCCGGTACACGTCGGCCGCCACGAGCAACGGCGTGCGCCCCTGCTTGAGCAGCAACCGGGCGAGCTTGCCGCTGGAAGTCGTCTTGCCCGCGCCATGCAACCCCACCAGCATCACGCAACTGGGATTGCCGGCCAGATTGATGCCGGCGTTCTGGTCGCCGAGCAGCGCCACCAGTTCGTCGTGGATGATTTTGATGATCTGCTGGCCGGGGGAAACGCTGGCCAGCACCTCCGCCCCGACGGCCTTGGTTTTGACGCGCTCAATGAAATCGCGGGCAACCTTGAAATTGACATCAGCCTCCAGCAGCGCCATGCGCACCTCGCGCAGGGAATCGGCCACGTTATCCTCGGAAATCTTGCCCAGCCCGCGCAGGTTGCGAAACGCGTTCTGGAGCTTGCTGCTTAACGAATCGAACATGCCCAGAGGCTAGGGCAAGGCCCCGAGGTTGACAATTGACAAGTGCGGCGGGCTCTGGCTTAATGCGCGTCCGCTTCACGCGACCCGGATGGTAGGTTACCCAAGTGGCCAACGGGGGCAGACTGTAAATCTGCTGGCTATGCCTTCGATGGTTCGAATCCATCACCTACCACCATCTTTTTATTCTCCTGTCGGAACACGCTTTCGCCCCTTACTTGGGGAGCGCGGCCGCCCGGGCGCTGTTTTCCGCGCCCTCGCGGAAAACCCGGGGACGCCAGCTCAGCCATGGGTGCTCCCCGCCGTTCATAAACCGCCCCAGCAAACCACTTGCCGCCGTCGGGAAAACCGGCTACACCCCAAGGCCGAGAACCCTGAACGCCCGCCGCTGGCTGGCTTGCCAGGCCCAAACCATATTTGGCCTGATATTTATCTGGATGGCGGCGGCAGGATTTGCACAGTCAAACCAACCACGGAAAACGAAAGGAACCCGGATGAAAATGTTATTGGACATCACCCTGCCCCACCAACCCTTCAACGCCGCAGTGAAGGACGGCACGGTGGGCGCGAAATTGAACCGGATCCTGGAAGCCACCAAGCCAGCCGCGGTCTATTTCACCGATCAAAACGGACAGCGCGGGGCGGTTCTCGTCGTGGACCTGGCCGACGCCGCCAGCCTGCCCGCACTGGTAGAGCCGTGGATGCTGCTCTTTCAGGCCGACATCAAGCTGCGGCCCTGCATGACGCCGGACGACCTCAAGCGCGCCGGTTTGGACGAACTCGGCAAAAAATGGAGCTGAGGGTGTGCAATATCGCCAGCCAGGCAGCAAGCCGTTTGGCGGTTGAGCGCCCGCCACTCCAGAGTGACTGGAGCCCAGCAACGAGCCTATGTTTCCCGAGAACAGATCACCCGAGTTAGAGCACTTATGAAAGCCTTTGCCTTAATTTCGAGCCTGTTCATTTTGACGCTGTGCGTTTATGGGCAAGTTTATTACACCAATAACGTCACCAGAGCGGAGGCTATTCAGGCGGCATCGCGATTGCGAGCAGGCATGTGGCAGGAAGACGCATCAAAGATGCTGTCCACCAACGGGCTTAAGAATGCGATGGCCGTTGGTGCGATTACTGGATGGGATCTTTGTTACGGTTTGGCTGATGGCACCAGCCTCCACTTGGATTACCGCGCCCGGGAACTTGCAAAAAACGGGCGCTGGGGTGGAAATGGCGAATTGCAGCGCGCCTTCATCCAGAGCAACGGGGTGAATATTGTTTTCATCACCTTCACAAACGCACCTCCACCATGAGTGCCACCCGAATCATCCCGGGTCTGCTATAGCGCCCCTCAACGTCGCCGCCGTTGACTGCCCCCGCAACCTGTGGAAGGTTGGGCCAACACAACAAATAACGAGTTCGCGAAGCCACTCGTCCCGAGGGCTGGCTTTGTCCGCAACATGACCCGGCTCGTATCAAGATGATAAAAATTATCCTGGCCGGCATCATGACGTTCGGGCTGGTGCTGTGGGCGCACCAGGAGTCCACGATCGGCGGGCGCGTACCAATGGTGTTTGTGGCGCTCTGGTTCGGCTCGGCCACCATGGTGGCCCTGATTTTTTCCCGGGCCGGTTTTGCTCCCCGCCTCGGGAAACTCCCGGTTCGGGATGCAACCCGGCAAGACCTGTGGCGGCACAAAATGAAAGTGGCCCTGCTCTGCCTGGTGCCGCTAGCCGGCGTGCCCCTGCTGGAGCGGCACGGGGTGGACAATGACCCCGCCGTGTGGCTGCTGGATTGCGCCCTGTATATTTCCATTTGCAGCGTGCCCTACTTCACGCTGCTGGCCCGGACGGTGGTGGGCGGCGTCGTGTTGAGCCTGGTGGCTTTTCAAATCCTCTGGACGGCCGGCGCGTGCGCCCTCTTCCTGGTGCTGCAACACGCGGAGCAAGCGAAGGGAAACCCAATCGCCCCCGGCGCGGCGTTTGAAGCGTTTTTCCGGCCGGAATACCGGTATTTGTTTTATATCCTCTGCGCGGTAATGTTGTTCGGCTATTGCCCGGTCCTGCTGTGGCTGAGCCGCCGCCGTTTCTTGCGCCAGAACTGGCCGCCTGCCGCTACGCCTGAACCGGCGCGGGCTGCCGCTTGAGTTTGGGGATGAGCTGGATTATATACCGTCATTGAGATCCTATGTGGGAAGAAGATCCCAGATGGCAGCAAGCCAATTACCGATTACTGGTCGGAGCGGTTGGTTTTGGCCTGATCGGGTACTTTCTGTTATCGCTTTTTTCAAGCGATTGGCACTACCTCCGGATATTTTTGGAAGTCTTGGGGGTCATTGCTGCGGCACTGTGTCTGTATGCCATAGTAGTCTGGACCGGGGCCCATTTGGGAACCCTGGCGTGGCGCGCGTTTACGCGAACCAGATTGGGGCCTAAGCGGATTTCGCGCTAAAGCCGTTTGCCGGGCGTGCCCGCACCGATTCAGCGGCGGTCCCGCTTTTGGATGTACCCGTTATGATTGCAATTTACCGCACACTGTTTGGCGTTAGCGTGCTGCTGCTTGTCGGCTTGCTCATTTTGCCGGCACGTACCGGCATCCCCATTCAACGGCGGTTGTCACAACAGACCAACGATTGGACCTTCGCCTTTGCCACCACCAACCAACTGCTATTCGGGGCGACCCCGGAGCAGACCAAGACCCTGTTGCTGCGCTATCTCCACGAGCACCGTACCGTTGACGAAGGCCGTTTGGACTGGTTGGCGCTCGGCGCGGCGGTTTCCGCCATCTTCAGCCTGGCGGGTTGGCGGCGGGAAATTTATTGGCGAAAGCAGAATTAAAGGCGGTGATGGCGTACACCTAACGTCTCTCTAAAATCAAGCAACTTTGAGCTTATGCAAAGATGTGGTTATAACCGTTCATCGAATCAACCGGGCCGTTCATTCCAACGAAACCCCATACCCTAACCGGGCGAACCACCGGCGAAAAAAATGCACTGGAGATGATTGGGCCCGGTCTGATAGGGTCGCCTAAACCATGGCCCCTTCAAAAATGTCCCCGCGAACCATGTCCCCGGCGGCCGGCCTGAAAAAAATAAAATCCGGGATTCTCTGCACTGCGTTTCTGTGGCTCGCGGCGGGCCGCCTGGCCGCAGCGCCGCCGGCAAGCATCACGGTGGACGTGGCGCATCCCGCCCACCGCATCCCGCCCGGGTTGTGGGGCATTTTCTTTGAAGACATCAATCTTTCGGCCGACGGAGGCATTTATCCCGAACTGGTGCAGAACCGCTCGTTTGAAGATGCGGACACGCCCACCAACTGGGTGTTTGCCGCCACCGAGGGCCACAGCACGGCGGCCATCAGCACGGCGAATGTTCAGGGCCAGCCGGTGCCGTTGAATCCATTCAACCGCCGGTCGCTGCGCATTCAAGCCGACGGCTCTTTCACGCTGGGGAACGCGGGGTATTGGGGCATGGATATTCGCGCAGACGCGGGCTACACGCTTAAGCTGGCCGCCCGGGGCGAAGCGTTTAAGGGCAAACTGACCGCGCGGATTTTAAGTCAAACGGGCATGGTGCTGGCCAGTGGCGAGATCACTGACATCGGCGGGAATTGGCAGTACCATACCCTGAATTTTTGGGCTGCGAGCTATGATCCGAAGGCGAAACTGGAACTATCCGGCGCGGGCCTGGGAGTGCTGTTTCTCGACATGGTGTCCTTGCTGCCGCAGGAAACCTGGAAGCAACATGGGTTGCGCCCGGACCTGGCCGAAGCACTAGCCGATTTAAGCCCCAAGTTCCTGCGCTTTCCTGGGGGTTGCTGGGTGGAAGGCGATGATCTGGCGCACATGAACCATTGGAAAAACACCATCGGCAACATCGATTCGCGCACGCCGCTGTGGAACATCTGGGGCTACTACGCCACTCAGGGCTTGGGCTATTACGAATATCTCCAACTGGCGGAGGATCTCGGCGCGGAACCGCTATTCTGCATCAACGTCGGCATGAGCCACAAGGAGGTCATTCCCTTGGATCGCATGGGCCCGTGGATTCAGGATGCGTTGGATGCGATTGAATATGCGAATGGACCGACCAACTCCGTCTGGGGGGCCCAACGCGCTGCGGCCGGCCATCCCGAGCCCTTCCATCTGAAATACATGGAAATCGGGAACGAGAACGGCGGCCCGGCCTACCAGGAACGCTGGGCGCTCATGGCGACGGCCATCCGGGCGAAATATCCGCAAATGAAACTGGTGGCGGATTACTGGGCGAACGGCTATCCCAAAACGCCCCAGCCCGACCTCGTGGACGAGCACTACTACAATACTCCGGAATGGTTCCTGCGCCACGCGGATCAATACGACAAGTATGACCGGCAGAAGCCGAAGGTTTTCGTGGGGGAATACGCGGTGACGCGGAACTGTGGCTTGGGGAATCTCCGGGGTGCCATCGGCGAAGCAGCCTTCATGACGGGTATCGAACGTAATTCCGACTGCGTGGCCATGGCTTGCTATGCGCCACTGCTGGTTAACCTGAATCATCGCGCCTGGAATCCCGACCTGATCAACTTCGACAGCGCCAAATGGTACGGCTTGCCAAGCTACTATGTGCAGCAACTGTTCGCGGTCAACCGCGGTGATGTCTATTTGCCCACCCAGGTGGAATCGCCCCTGGTGCAACCCGAGCCGGTGGGCGGGCGGATTGGGGTGGGCACCTGGAATACGGCGGCGGAATTCAAGGATATCAAGGTCACGGCCCCGGATGGCAGCGTGCTATTCGCCTCTGATTTCCAGAATGGCAGCAAGGACTGGAAATTTCTGGGCGAGGGTGCGGACTGGAAGGTGCAGGACGGTATGCTCCGGCAAAGTGCGGAGCGGGAATTTATCCGCGCGGTGGCGGGGAATCCAAACTGGACCAATTATACGTTGACACTGAAAGCCCGGAAAATCTCGGGCGCGGAAGGATTCCTCATTTTATTCCGTATTGGCGACGATGCGGATCGCACCTGGTGGAATGTGGGAGGCTGGGGCAACTCGGCCACCGCCATCGAGGCGGGTGAGACCCGGGATTCCAAGCCAATCCGAATCGAGACTGGCCGTTGGTATGACCTCAAGGTGGTGGTGTCGGGCAAGCACGTGAAATGCTATCTCGACGGTTCGCTGGTTCATGACCTGAATTACTTGGAGGCGGGCGAGATCAAAAGTTTGTATGCGACGGCGGCCCGAGACAACCGGACGGGTGACATCATTGTCAAAGTGGTTAACGCCAGCCCAACACCGCTGGAGGTGGAGTTAAATCTGCCCGGCGCCAAACTCGCGCCAGAGGGGAGTCTGCTGGTGCTGACTTCGGAGAACGCGGCAGACGAGAATTCTCTCGCGGAGCCCAAAAAAGTAGCCCCACAGCAGGGAATGTTCAAAACGGACGGGGATAAATTACTTCGCTCTTTCCCTGGCAACTCGTTGACGGTCTTGCGCATTCCGTCAGGCAAGTACTGACTTCATTTTTTGCGTTGTGTGTTTGGTGTTTTGCCGGGGCCTGGCTTTGGAGCGTATTGCGGGAACTTCGTTGTTGCGCACTAATCGCAGCATAACGCAGGATGCCTGACATCACGCTGAAGCCAGCAGTCAGAAACGCCGGGCTATGGCCGTTCCGTCCGGGGGATGGGGTGGCCCCGAGTGGGCGGCGGCTCATTTTTTGACGATTAACTGTATGACACGTTTTGTCGTTTCTTTGGTAATTTTGGCCGCCCTGGCGAGTGGTTGCGGGCCGAGATACGTGGGTGGCATGTGCGGCTCCTATGCCAACGCGGACCGCAAGACTTTCACCGAAGTTGCAACGCAGCGCGACCAGCACGGTCAATTACTTTTTGTCATCGCCTGGACGAGAAGAAACGGGGACACCACTTACGAGTACTCAGGTCGCAATCTGCTCACGAGCATCAATGGCCATCCGGTGCAGGCCAGTCTCGACCACCGTGCCGTGTACGCGTTGCAGGCGGATGGTACATTGCAACAGCTCCCACTTTCGGAGACACAAACAACCGCACTGTTTCAGGAAATGCAACAAACGGATTTCCATGCGACGTTTAGCGCGTTGTGGCAGCAAGCGATCGCTCCGAGGCTCGTCCAAATACAGCAATCTTCAAGCAATTGACCTCAACCATAGAATCTTGCAACGCTTCCGCATTGTTGTCCCACCGCGACGGAGGTTGTCACACCATGTGGTAACGGACTGGTTTGAGAATTTCAGGTAGCATACCGCAACATGGCATACGATTTACATGTGGTTCGCACCGAGGATTGGGCGGACGCGGCGAGTGCGCCCATTACCAAGCCGGAGGTGGAAGCTTTGATTGCGACCGATCCCGAACTGGCATGGTCCGCCACTGACTTTGTGGACATGGCCGACGCGTCCGGAACTGTGACTCGCTACTGGATGATCACCTGGCAGGGGCAATCCTGCTTCTGGTGGTATCGCGACCAGATTCAATGCTCCGACCCGCCGAGCGACGCACATATCTCGAAGTTGATACAAATAGCGCAAGCTTTGCATGCACAGGTGATCGGCGACGATGGCGAGATTTATCCGTTGGTGCCGCTGGCCGCTCCTGGCACTTCGCCCCCGCCGCCTCCTTCGGGTGCTACGCCAACGCGCTGGCCGCTGTGGAAACAATTGCTGGTGGCGTTTCTATTGGGATGCGTCCTGCTCGGGTTGAAGCTATTGATCTTTGGAGGCTGAAAGGCCGCGTTGAAACGCCGGGCTATTGCCGTTCCGTCCCGGTGGGATGGGATTGCCACCTGGCCGTAAAAAATCTCCCGGGTTAATAAAATAAAATCCCGCGGACAAAGCTGCCCGCGGGATGGTTTGGCACCGTCGGTTTTTTGCCGTCGCTTAGTTGACCGACACGTCAATCTGTTTGGGTTTGGCGGCCTCGGTCTTGGGCAGGGTGACGGTGAGCACGCCGTCCTTGTATTGCGCCTTCACCTTGTCGGCCGCCACGGTGGTGGGCAGGCTCAGGCTGCGTTGGAAGCGCCCGAAGTACCGTTCCACATGGTGCGCCTCGGCTTCCTCGGCTTTGACTTCGCTCTCGCGTTCGCCGGAGATGGTCAGGGTGCCGTTTTCCAGGGAGACTTTCACGTCTTCCTTTTTCACGCCGGGGAGTTCGGCCTTGATGATGAAGCTGTCTTTGTCTTCATACAGGTCCAGGGCCGGCGCCCAGCCGCCAAACACCTGCGCCGTGCGGGCCAGCGGGGCTTCAAACAGGCGGTCCACCTCATCCTGCCAGTCGCTCAGGCGACGCAGGCCGGACCAGTTGCTCAGGGAGGGACGTTGGAATTTGATCAGGTTCATAATGGTATCCTTTGGTTGTCTTGGTTAAATAAAATTGTTCGGACAGTTCTATTTAAGCCTCACCCATGCCACGGAATCTCTATTTATGTAATATATTATATATTAGTTACTTAACAAATTACAACAGCGCCATAACGCGCTTTTAGTGAAAACTTTTGGCTCAGAACGCCGTGCCATGTGTGACAATTTTACTCACGACAAGAGGGAGCGGGTAGGACTTCTGACGTCAAGTCACCTACTAGATATCAAACTTGGAGATGGGCCTAGTACCAGACTTGGCTTGATGCTTGGTCAGAGGATTATCGGCGTTGTTATTTGGATTGGCTCCAGTGCCATGTTAGGCGACACGCACTTGTTTTGAATACCCAAAGTAACTTACGTAATTGGTCCCCGCTGCGGTTTGGGCATCACCATCTTGAAATGCGGCAAAGCGATCCTTCGGCGTCTTGAGCGCATGAGCGGCAGCCACAACTTGCGGATGCGTGAGAAACCCGTGCAATGCGGCTTTCACCAAATCATTTCCTTTGTCGCTAAACATTCCAAACTTTTCCGGTAGAACGTAACCTCGCTGCGGCTGGATAAAACCCCTGTAGATGGCCCGGTACATCTGCTCTTTCACATCCGTATCCCCCAACTCCTGATACTTGTCATAAATTCGGTCCAAAGCCGAAAAAAACTGCCTTAGCGCCTTCTTGATGATTCGCGTTTTGGCAGCATAAGCCGCCTTCTGCTTGTCTGCCCGCTCCTTAAGAGGGTCCTCAATAAGCTCAATACAAGCTCGCATTTTGAAGAGAACAAGCAGCCTGTCCGCGTCAGTCTTCTTTTCCGCCAACTCATCAAGGAACTTTCGAAGCTCAATTATACCTTTATTGATTGTCATGGCTTGTGGGGTCAGCGGCTGGGCAAACAAAAGCTGGGCCATGCTGGCGCAAAGCGCAACTTGAAACCGTCAGCACTGCCTCCCCCAAATATTCTCCTGCGAACACGGTGATCCTCATTTTTTTAAGCAACGCGCCGCTCCGTCACCAAAAATTACAGCGGCCCGCGAGGACGCCCGCCCCACCAAGCAACTGCCGCATGCGACTCATCATTTGCCCGCCGCGTCCGGCAGAGGTGACTGCCACCGCCAACAAAAAAGCCCTGCGGCGCAAGCCGCAGGGCTGGGAAGGAGTCAAAAACCGGCTTAGTCAAAGGCGTGACCGGCGCAGCAGAGCACGTTCTTGACCTTGTGCCGGACGAGGTCCTTGACGTTCTGCCGGGCAGGCCCGAGGTACTTGCGCGGATCGAATTCACCGGGCTTCTCGGAGAATACCTTGCGGATGCCGGCGGTCATGGCAATGCGCAGGTCGGTATCAATATTTACTTTGGTGCAGCCGGTGCGGCGGGCGACTTCGATGTCGGCCTCGGGCACGCCCTGGGCGTCGGGCATCTTGCCGCCGTACTTGTTGACTTCGGCGACGAGGTGCTGGGGCACGCTGGAGGCCCCGTGCAGCACGAGCGGGTAATCGCCCATGCCGGCATCCATAAGCGCCTTCTTGATGAGCTTGAGACGTTCGAGGTCCAGGTGCTGGGTGCCCTTGAACTTGTAGGCGCCGTGGCTGTTGCCAATGGCGACCGCGAGGGAGTCGCAGCCGGTGGCCTTGACGAATTTGACGGCTTCGTCGGGCTGGGTGTAGTGGCCGCTGGTGGAATGAGCGCCGCCTTCTTCGCCGTCGTCAAACTGGGCGCCGACAAGATGGCCGAGTTCGGATTCCACGGAGCAGTTATGCTTGTGGGCGTATTCCACGACCTTGCGGGTGATTTCGGCGTTCTTCTCGAACGGCTCGTGGCTGGCGTCAATCATGACGCTGGTAAAGCCTTCATCAATGCACTCCTTGCAGAGTTCAAAGGTGTCGCCATGGTCGAGGTGGACGGCGATGGGGACGTTGGAGAGGCTGACGGCGGCCTCGATGAGTTTCTTGAGATAGACGGGGTTGGCGTATTGCCGGGCGCCCTTGGAAATCTGCAGGATCAACGGAGCCTTTTCTTCTTCGCAGGCCTCCACAATTGCCTGGATGAGCTCCATGTTGTTGACGTTGAAAGCGCCAAGCGCGTACTTGCCCTTGAGGGCCTTGGCGAAGAGATCTTTGGTATGTGTTAGTGGCATAAGTTTCGTTTGCGAATCAGTTAATATAAAACAACTACTGCAACAGCAATGTCATATTAGAGAATCGCGGGGCGGATGGAAAATCAAATTTTGTTCAATCCCGGCAGGATATTGTCCCGCCGGGATTGAACCTTGAAGCTGCCGGAAGGATCAGTTGCGGCCGGACGGATTGACAATGTCAGCCATCTTGAAGATGGGCAGGAACATGCAAATCACCATGCCCCCCACCACCACGCCCAGGAAGACGATGAGGATGGGTTCGATGAGGGAGGTCAACCCGGACAGGGTGGTTTCAATTTCCTCGTCCAGGAAGTCGGAGATGCGTTCGAGCATGGCGTCAATTTTGCCGGTTTGCTCGCCAGCGGTGATCATGCGGATGATCATGTTGGGGAAGACGGGATGCTTGCTCAGGGCGGTGGAAATGCTTTCGCCGCGTTCAATATCGCTGGCGGCGACCTTGATGGACTTTTCCATGACCGTGTTGCCGACGGTCTGCGACACGATCTGCAGGACTTCCAGGATGGGCACACCGCTGCGGATCAGCGAGGCCAGCGTGCGGGTGAACCGCGCCAGGCAGATCTTGTGGGCGATCTGGCCGAAGATGGGGAGCTTGATACGGCGGGAATCCCAGAACTCCCGGCCCTGCTTGGTCTTGATGAAAGTCAGCCAGCCATAAATGGACCCGCCCATGAAGAGGAAGATGAGGATGAAAAACTTCTGCACAAATTCGCTGAGATGCACCAGGAACATCGTGGGCGCGGGCAGCTTGGCCCCGAAGCTGGAGAAGATGTCGCCAAACACCGGCACAACCTTCACGAGCAGGAAGATGGTGATCAGGATGGCCACTACGGTGACCACGATGGGATACATCGTCGCAGTCTTGACCTTCTTGCGCAGGCGGGCGGAATTTTCCAGGTAGGTGGCCAGGCGGGCCAGAATTTCCGCCAGCAAACCGCCGCGTTCACCGGCGGAAACCATGCTATAATAGAGTTTGTCGAACGCCTTGGGATGTTTCTGCAAGGCCTCGGAGAAGCTGTCGCCCGCCTCCACCCGCGCGCAGACGTCGCGGATGATGTCGCGCATCACCTTGTTGTTGGTCTGCTCGGCGAGGGCCTGCAACGATTGGACCATGGCCAGACCGGCGTCGATCATCGTGGCGAGCTGGCGGGTGAATACCACCATGTCCTGCAACCCCACCTTGCCGCCGGCGGTCTTGCCTTTTTTGCCGACCTTCTCGGCGATGGAAACCACCAGCAGATTGCGGTTGAGCAGCGCCGAGATGGCGGCCTGCTCGGTGACGGCTTCAATGGAATTGCGCAACTCCCGGCCAGTGGCCGTTTCGCGGGCAACAAATGAAAATGACGGCATAATTAATCCTCGTCTGCTTGCTCTGGCCGGGGGCGCTGAATGCGGCTCCAACCTAAGAGCTGCTGAGCAGGCCGCATTCCAACCCGCGGTTCCGCCGGCTTTAATCCCAAAATCTGCCATTTCCTCCGGTTGCAACCCCCGCAGCCCGCCCGGGTTGCCCAAACTTGTGACAGTTGCAAAGGGCACCGGCCCCGGACTTCGCCCGGGGGCAAAACCGGGCTTTCCCGGGGAGAGTTCCCGGCAAAAAAACCCCATAAACCTCACAATTCAGCAGGTTTTGGCGGCCGGGACTGTCAAAAAAATTGTTGCAAACAGGTCACGACCGTCTAATAATCCGGCAAACGCGTCCCTTGGGACGTCAGGGCAAGTCATATTGCCCGTTAGTGCACAGCCAGTAATACAAACAAACAACAAACAACATCGGAGGAACGAATGAAGTTTAATAAATGGACATTGGGTTTGGCGGCCGTTGGTGCGGTCAGCCTGTCTTCGACGGTGAAAGCTGACGAAGCCCCAACCTTCCTGCAGACTGCGGTTTCTTCAACCGTAATCAGCGGTTACGTAAACACCTCGGCTCACTGGGATGTGGGTGATACTGGCGCTACCCCGCCGTACTCCTTCTCCGGTGGCAAGGCGGATGGTTTCAACGTGGATGTGGTTAAGGTCGGCATTTCCAAGGCCTTGGATGAAAGCGAATGGGCTTCCGGCTACAATGTCGAAATGCTCTACGGTCCGGACGCCGTGGGTTACACCACCACCGCCGGCGCCGCCAGCAGCCAATTCGCCCTCAAGCAGGCCTATGTAGAACTGCGCGCCCCCGTGGGCAATGGCATTGACCTGAAGATGGGGCTTTTCGACACCATCATCGGTTACGAAGTGTTTGATGCCGGCAGCAACCCCAACTACACCCGTTCCTACGGCTATACCATTGAGCCGACCGAACATACCGGTCTGTTGGCCTCGTACAGCTTTGCGAGCTGGATCAGCGCGAGTGTGGGCGTGGCCAATACCACGGATGCCAACATCAATGGCCGGGCGGGCACTGCCTCATCCTACAAGAGCTATATGGGCTCGGTCACTTTGACCGCTCCGGACAGCTTCGGACCGCTCGCCGGTTCGTCCCTGTACTTGGGCGTCGTCAAGGGTGAATCCACCTTCGGCACCACCGCCAACGGCGGCGACTCCGTCAACTGGTACGCGGGCACGGTGGTCAACACCGGCGTCACCGGCCTGAAGGTCGGCGCGTCTTACGACTATCGCGGCACCGTGGACGACCGGGCCGGCACGCCCAGCTACTGGGCCAACGCCATCGCCCTGTACGGTTCCTTCCAGGCCAGCGAGAAGCTGAGCTTCCATGGCCGTGCTGAATATACCTGGGCCTCCAACGGCTTCTGGTACGGCGGCGTCGGCAGCGGCAGCGACTCAATCTATGCCATCACCGGCACCGTGCAGTATGACCTGTGGAAGAACGTCATGACCCGCGGTGAAATCCGCTGGGATCACGCCAAGGACGGCATCTTCGGCAGCTCCGGCGACAAGAAGGATAACGTCCTGCTCGCCGCGAACGTCATCTACAAGTTCTAATCGAGTCTGAAATCTCAACCCCTTCCGGGAAACCGGAAGGGGTTTTTTGTTGACCGGGTTCATCCGGAAAAGGGTCATTTTCACCATTTCCAGGTTGAAACCTTGAGAGCTGTTGCGGCGTCCTATGAGATGTATGCCGAAACGGTAGCGGCGGGACGATGGTATTGGCTGCAGGAATGCGGCAGCCGGCAAAACCCATTGAAAGCTGCACTCAGCGGCAGTTCAATGCTCCGATGTGGGTCTTGGGATGGCCGCCCCGGGCGTTGCCGGTTGCGGGTCATTTTTTTCGTGCGTTGGGATGGATTCATGCTTCCCGGGTTCTCCGCGAAGCGCGGAAACCAGCGCCCGAGGCGATTTCTGGCGTTCCCTAAAAATTCGCCGGCAAATCCCGGCTTGAACAAAGTGCCCCGACCCGCTAGTTTGAAGGCATAAGGCGTATGCCGCCTTAAGGATTTGCAATCAGCAAGCGCCCGACACATGCAAAAAAACCAGAAAACCTGGCAGTCGTTGGAGGATATGCGGCAGGCCGCCGAGGAAGGCGATCCGGTGGCGCAGCGTTATCTGGGCATCTGCTATCAGACCGGTCAGGGACTGCCCCAGGATTCCCATCAGGCCGTGCATTGGTTCCGTCTGGCCGCCGCCCAGGATGATGCCGCCGCCCAATGCTACCTCGGATTTTGCTATCAGACCGGCCAGGGGGTGCCCCAGGAACTCGGTCAGGCCGCCAAGTGGTTTCGCGAAGCCGCCGAACAGGGCGATCCCGCGGCGCAATTCAATCTCGGCATCTGCTACGAAACCGGCCAGGGCGTGCCGCAAAACTATGCCGAGGCGTTCAAATGGTTCCGCGAAGCCGGCGAACGTGGCGAACCGCAGGCGCAATTCAATCTGGGAGTTTATTACGAGGCCGGCCAGGTGGTGCCGCGCGATTATGCCGAAGCTGTGAAGTGGTACACCCTCGCCGCGGAACAGGAATGCGGGCCCGCCCAATGCAACCTCGGCCTCTGTTACCAGTTGGGCCGCGGCGTGGAGCAAAACATGAACCAGGCCGTGCAGTGGTTCTTGCGCGCCGCCAAGCAGGGCGACAAGACCGCACAATATAATCTCGGGCTGTACTACGCCCAAACCGATGCCGTGACCGACCTGGACACGGAGATTCCGGATGAAACCGTGGCCGATGAAGCCAGCTAATCCGGCCGTGCTTCGCCCGCCAACCACGTTCATAATATCCCCCGGGTTCCGGCCAACCCCGGCACTTGCCTCATGTTCGAATTGCTGAAGACCGACCCCGCGTCCAAAGCCCGCCTGGGGCGGCTCACCACGGCTCATGGCGTGGTAGATACGCCTGTCTTCATGCCCGTGGGCACGCAGGGCAGCGTCAAGGCGCTGGACCTGCGCGAACTCAACGAAGCCGGCACCTCGATCATCCTCGGCAACACCTATCACCTGAATTTGAGACCGGGGCTGGAAATCATCACCGCCGGCGGCGGGCTGCACCGCTTCATAAACTGGGACAAACCGATTCTCACCGATAGCGGCGGCTTCCAGGTCTTCAGCCTGGCCAAAATCCGCAAGGTCAAACCGCACGGGGTGGAATTCCGTTCCCACCTCGACGGTTCCCTGCTCTTCCTCGGTCCGAAAGAGTCCATGGAAATCCAGCGCATCCTCGGCTCGGACATCGCCATGACGTTCGATGAATGCCCGCCCCACGACGCGCCCGCCAAAGAACAGCGCCACGCCGTGGAGCGCACCATCCGCTGGGCCCGGGAATGCCGCGAACAACCGCGCGCGCCCGGGCAGCTCGTCTTTGGCATCTGCCAGGGCGGCGTGAACCCGGCGTTGCGCGAGGAGTGCGCCAAGGCCATCGTGGAACTGGGCTTCGACGGCTATGCCATCGGCGGCGTGAGCGTGGGCGAACCGGAACCGGAAATGATGAAGGCGGTGGAACTGGCCGAGCCGTTTTTGCCGGCCAACCAACCGCGTTACGCCATGGGCCTGGGCACGCCCGCGCAACTGGTGGAACTGGTGGCCCGCGGCGTGGACATGTTTGACTGCGTATTACCCACCCGCATTGCCCGCAACGGCACGGCCATGACCCGCAAGGGCGCGGTAAGCATCAAGGCCGGTTTCAACAAGGCCGACTTCGGGCCCATCGAGGAAGGCTGTGACTGCTTTGCCTGCCGGCATCACACCCGCGCCTACCTGCGGCATTTATTGAACGTGAATGAAATCCTCGGCCTGCGGATGCTCAGCGTGCACAACTCGCATATGATTCTCAAGGTCATGGCCGACATTCGCACACACCTGGCCGCGGGCACCTTTGCCGAATTCCGGCGCGAGTTCATTGCCCACTACGTGCCGTCCAAAAAGGTCATGCTCGCCCGGGTAGCCGCTGCGGCGGCAAATTCCTAATCCAGACTGCGCTGCCGGTCTCTGTGCCGCTCAAGGCTCCTGTTTTTGATTCCAGTCAGTGAAGGGATCCCACGGCGGCAGCAGGACGGGTTTCTGGTCGGCCAGCTTCAGCAGGTCTGGCGGGACGAAACGCTTGTCAATGATGACCTGGTACACGTGTTTGCCGAACCACTCGCGGTCAATGATGAACCAGCCCTTGTCGCCGGCCTTTTTGCCCCAGGAATTTTCCACCTTCCATTTCACGGGCACGCCCTGGCGTACATCCACCCCGGTGAACACCATGGCGTGGTTGGGCAGGCCGTTGTCATAAGCCAGCGTATCTGCCTTGGTCATGGAGAAATCCATGCCAAATAAATCTGCCTTGTCCTCCACGTCCTGGAGCCAGAGCCCTTTGGCCTTGTCGTGCTCGGCGGCCGCATTGGCCGCAAACCACACCGGCTGGTCGGCCATGATGGATTTGAGCGTCATGGCCTCCATTTCGGACATCTCGATATTCACCGCTTCGCAGTTCGGCTGGTCGGCCAGGTTCCGTTCCCAGGCCCATTCCAGGCGGGCGTGCATGGGCTGGCCCGGGTAGTTGGCAAAACTCACGTAGCGGTCCAGGTCTTCATCCAGGAATTTCTTGCGGAAAGACTGGGGGGTGTAGGTTTCCAGGGAACTGAGCTTGCCCTTCTTCGTTTCATAGCGCCACTCAAAGGACGTCGGCGGTTTGCCGAGGCAGAGCACCAGAATTTTGTACACATCCTGCAAGGCGGCCATTTTCACCTGGCGCAATTCCGCCACATCGGCGTGGTCGTGGGCCGGCTGGCGCATCTCCGCCACGGCCTTGCGGAGGCGCGTGGCCAGCAGCGCGGCCATTTCATCCGTGTGCGCGGCGGCGTAGTCATCCGGCATGACTGCTTCCGGCACCGCCCCATATTTCCGGATCAACGCCCGGACGTAATTCCAGTTGCCGCCATCATTGATCAGGTTCTTGAGCAGGGTATCCATGCGGCGGCTGTGAATGGGTTCCGTGCGCAGTGCGATGGCCAGTTCCAGGGAACGGTTGGCGGCCTCCAGTTCCTGATAAAACTGTTCGTAAGCCTGCGACAGCATGAAGTCCTTCATTTTGTTCCGGGCAATGACTCCCGGCCGGAGGGCATTGAGGCCGGCGAACAGCCAGCACCGCCCGGAATCTTTCTGGTCGGCAATCGAACCGGGCGCGGAAATTTCCTTGGTAAAAAACGAGTCGGTGCCGAGTTCCACGTCCGGGTTGACGGTCAGCGAACGGACGCTGTGGTCCGCCAGGGCGTTCCGCGCGGCCCGCAACTGGGGCGTTAGCGGCACCGCCGTCTCCAGGAATTGCAGCATTTCCGGCGTAAGCGCGGCGGCGGCGGCAGGTGCCTCCCCGGGCAATGGTTCATATTGCCCGTACAGCGAACCGGCGGCCAGAACCGTCCCGACGAGGAGGAGAAATTGCAAAATATGTTTCATAATTGAGAACTGGAAGTGTCCGCGGTTCCGGGTTCACCTGGTCGCCCCGGCCCACGGCGGCAACGCCACAGGTTGCCGGCACCGCCAACGTTTAACAGCCGGCGCGCCGGGTTTCAAGTCCCGGTCGCCCGAGGGGAGGATTTTACGCCCCCCATACAGCCGCGGCGTCCGACTCCCTTTTGGCTTTCACCCGTCCGGTTCAACTGTTACAAAGCCCGCATGGCGCAATTGAAAATTGGATTCCTGGGGGCGGGTAAAATGGCCACGGCGCTGGCCCAGGGGTTGGTAAACGCCAAACTGGTGAAAGCCGGCCAGCTTTTTGCCGCCGACCCCGTGCCGGCGGCACGGGAAAGTTTCGCCGCTGAAACCGGCGCCAAAACCAGCGCCACCAACCTGGCAGTGGCCCAGGCCGCCACCGTGCTTATCCTCGCCACCAAGCCCGACCAGGTCGGCGCCGCGCTGGCGGAGATTTCCGGAGCCGTCACCAAAAATCATCTGCTCATTTCCATCGCCGCCGGGGTGACCCTAGCCAAACTGGAGGCCGCCCTGCCTGCCGGCGCCCGGGTCATCCGTGTGATGCCCAACACGCCCGCCCTGGTGGGCGCCGGGGCTTCCGGGTTTGCACTCGGCCATAACGCCACCGCCGCCGATGGCGCGCTGGCGCAAAAATTGTTGGCAGCCGTTGGGGTGGCCGTGCCGGTGAAGGAGAGTTTGCTGGATGCGGTGACCGGTTTGAGCGGCAGCGGTCCGGCCTATGTGTACCAATTCATCGAAGCCTTGAGCGACGGCGGCGTGGCCGCCGGTCTGCCCCGGGCCGTAGCCACCCAGTTGGCCGCCCAAACGGTGCTCGGCGCCGCCAAGATGGTGTTGGAAACCGGACAACATCCCGGCGTGCTCAAGGATCAGGTGACCAGCCCCGGCGGCACGACCATTGAAGGGCTGCACGAATTGGAAAAAGGCAAGCTGCGCGGCACGGTAATGACCGCCGTGCGGGCGGCCGCGGAGAAATCCAAAAAGCTCGGCCAGTCATGAACCTCACCCCGCCCACCCCAAACCAGCAGCGCATCTTTTGGTTTGCGCTGACGGCGCTGGCTGTGGCCATGGTGATAGCCGTGGGAGCCGGATTTATTTGGGGGCTGGGGCAACTGCTGGATTTGATGAGCCCGGTGTTGTGGCCGCTGGCCGTGGCGGGGGTGGTGGCCTGTTTGTTGTCGCCGCTGGTGGACTGGCTGGAAAGCCGCCGGTTACCGCGCACCCGGGCCATCATCCTGGTATTCGTGGTGGTGTTCGCGGTGGTGGGCGGCGTGCTGGCCAGCGTGATCCCGCAGGTGGTGCTGGAAACCCAGCAACTCGCCAAAAAAATCCCGGATTACTCCGCGCAACTTCAGGTCCGCGCCGCCAATTTTATGGCGCATCCGCCGGATTTGCTGCGCCGGTTCCTGCCCGCGTCCGACAACCCGGACACCACCCCGGCCGCCGGACTCGATTATCAGACCCTCGCGCCAGCCACCGACTGGCTCAAGAACAGCCTGCCCAAACTGGGTTCGTGGCTGGTGCACCAGACCGGCCGCGTGGCCTCCGGATTTGGCATCCTCGTGGGATTGGCGCTGATTCCCGTGTACGCCTTTTACTTTCTGCTGGAGAAACGCAGCATGCAACTGCATTGGAAGGAATACCTGCCCTTGCGGAATGACGCGGCGCGGGCCGAGCTTTCCTTTGTGCTGGATGCCATCAGCCGCTATCTGGTGGCGTTCTTTCGCGGGCAGGTGCTGGTGGCCCTGTGCGACGCGGTCATGTACACCATCGGGTTCTCCCTGGTGGGCCTGAACTACGCCTTCCTGCTGGGTTTCGCCGCGGTGATCCTGACCATGATCCCCTTCCTCGGTGCCATTGTCATCCTGCTCACGGCGCTGCTGCTGGCGTTTGTGCAATTTGGCGACGGCCTGCACCCGCTCCTGGTGCTGGCCGTGTTCGGGGTGGTACAATCACTGGAAGGACTGGTAATTTCGCCCAAGATCATGGGTGACCGCGTGGGATTGCACCCGCTGACCATCATCATCGCCGTGCTGGTGGGCACCACCCTGTTGGGCGGCATCCTCGGCGGCATCCTGGCCATCCCGCTGACCGCCGCCCTGCGTACCCTGATGTTCCGCTATGTGTGGAAGCGCCGGGAACCGCAAGGTCATTAAGCTTTCTTTTTTTGCTTCCCCAGCAATAATGGTTTTGTAATCTGACGCTCGACCCAATTCAACCCCATCCACTTGTTATGAAAATCTACACCCCGATTCTTACCGGCGCAGCGCTGCTGCTCCTGTCGGCGGCAGCCTCGTTTGGCGCCGTCAAAGTCACCACCGAACACATCGGCAAGGATGACGCGACCACGCAGTTCAAATTCAAAAACATCCCCGGCCCCAGCACCAACGACGTGGCCACCAAGGCCCGCTTTGCGGTGGTGAGCGGCGAGCAGGATGGCAACGGCAGCGACATCAGCGTGCTGAATGACGGCCTGCTGCCTTCCGGCGAAGATGAACCGTACGAAAACTTTTTCTTCAGCACAGACACCGACACCGGCCGCTTCCTGGTGGATCTGGGCAGCGCCATCACCATCAAACAGGTGAACACCTATTCCTGGCATTCCGGCCCCCGGGGACCGCAGGTTTACAAGCTCTATGCCAGCGACGGCACCGCCACCGGTTTCAAGGCCCGGCCCGAAGCCGGCGTGAACCCTGAAACCGTCGGCTGGAAGCTGGTCGCCTCCGTGGATACCCGCCCGAAAGATGAAGATGATTTCGGGGGACAATACGGCGCGAGCATTGCCGATCCGGACGGCGCCCTCGGCCAGTACCGTTACCTGTTGTTTGAATGTTCCAAGACGGAAACCGACGACGACTTCGGCAATACCTTTTACAGCGAGGTAGACGTGGTTTCCGCCGATGCCCCCGCCAGCACCGGAGCGGCCAAGGAAGTGCTGCTCACCGCTTATTTCAACACGGTGGGCATCAGCAAGGACGACAGCGAATTTGACGATGGCGTGGATGATCAGGGTTATTGCTTGTCGGCCACCCTGCTGGGCAGTTCGCAGACCTGGAGCGGCACGCCGTTCCTCATCGGCCCGGCCACGGGTTCCAATGTGGTGACCGCCGCCGGCCAGACCATCGCCCTGCCGGAAGGAAAATTCGCCAGCCTGAAAATGCTGGCGATCGCCGTGAACGGCAACCAGGAGGCGCAGGACTTCACCGTCACCTACGCAGATGGCAGCACCCAGAAAGTCACCCAGAGCCTGAGCGATTGGTTCACGCCCGGCAGCTTCCCCAACGAAGGCGACGTGTTGAGCATGGACTATCGCAACAAGTCCGACGGCACCAAGGAGGACCAGACCTTTCACCTGTACGGCTATACCATCAGCCTCACCGGCACGAACGCGGTGAAGAGCTTCACCTTGCCAACCAATGCCGATGTGAAGGTGTTCGCCCTCACAGTGACGCCGTAATTCTCCGGCTCCAAAAACCATTCACCCCGCAGGCGCTCCCGGCGACTGCGGGGTTTTTCTTTAAAGCGGCAGCCAGCCCGGCTCGCGAGGACGCTCGCCCCACCGCGATGGCTGGACTGGTTGAACGGGTTAACTTCCGCCGTGGAGCATCAACCGCACGTCCACGGCTTCCATGCCGGCATCGCGGATGGCGGTCATGCCGAGTTCGGTGTCTTCGTAGGCCCGGCAATCCTGCGGCGCCACCCCGATGCGTCGGGCGGCTTCCAGGAAAATGTCGGGTGCGGGTTTTTGGTTTTTGACCATTTCGCTGGTCACCACCGCGTGGAAAAGCTGGCGGATGCCGAGGAGTTCCAGAACTTTGTTGATGATTGGTTCCGTGCCGCCGGAAGCCACAGCCAGCGGGATTTTGCCGTGATGGGCGCGCGCAATTTCCACCACCGCATGGATGGGCTCCACTTCCGCCATTAGCGGCAGATAGGCTTCCTCTTTCTCATGCGCCACGGCGATGTGGTCCAGCGAGCGGCCCTGCTCAGCGGCGAGCATCTTGAGGATGTCGCGCGAAGGCACGCCCCCGAGGGCATAAAACCGGTCCTCGGGAAAATGCAGCCCGTGGCGCTGGGTGATGATTTGCCAGGCGCGCCAGTGCAGCGGCATGGTGTCGGCCAGGGTGCCGTCGCAATCAAAAATCAATCCTTTCGGTATCATATTACAAACCTACGCTCCAGCCTATTCCGGGGCGGTTTTTTTATCCAGATTTGCGGGCACCCATTTTTCCACCGGGTCCGGTTGAAACCGGGCAAAGCCCGCAAACAGTTCGGTCACATTTGCGGCGACGATCAGGGAATCCAGCAGTTCCTGCCGTACAAATCCGCTGCGGACCGTGCCGTGCAAAAAATCCACCAGCGGATCATAAAATCCCTCCACGTTGAGCAAGGCACAAGGATGCGGGTGCAAGTGCAACTGCGCCCAGGTCATGGCCTCGAAAATTTCTTCCAGGGTGCCGAAGCCGCCGGGCAACGCCACAAACCCGTCGGCCCGCGCCGCCATTGCCTGCTTGCGTTCGTGCATGGTCTCCACCAGAAGCAGTTCGGTGAGGCGAGGGTGCGCCAGTTCCCGGTGCGCCATGAAATGGGGCAGCACGCCGGTCACCTTACCGCCGCCGGCCAGGACGGCATCCGCCACCATGCCCATGAGCCCCACATGCGAGCCGCCGAAAACGAGTTCGATGTTCCGCGCCACCATGGCTTCGCCCAGTTGCCGGGCCGCAACAGCGAAAGCCGGCGAAACGCCGCGACTCGAACCACAATAAACGCAAAGCCGTTTCATGACGTCCGCTCCGAGCGTTTCTTGCGGGCCGGGGTCATAGCTTCAGTTCCGCGAGCCGCACATCCATGTCCTGGTTCATCAGCAAATCCACCAGCGGGTCCAGGTCGCCATCAATGACACTGGCCAGGTTGTACAGCGTCACCTCCAGGCGGTGGTCGGTGACACGGTTCTGGGGGAAATTGTAGGTGCGGATTTTCTCGCTGCGTTCGCCGGTGCCCACCTGCTGTTTGCGGTGGGCGGCGTATTTCGCATTTTCCTCGGCAATCTTCGCTTCAAGCAACCGCGAGCGCAGCACGGTCATGGCCTTGGCCTTGTTCTTCTGCTGCGAGCGTTCATCGGCGCAGCGCACAATGAGGCCGCTGGGTTTGTGCTGGATTTGCACGGCGGAGTCGGTGGTGTTCACGCCCTGGCCGCCTTTGCCGGAGGCGCGGCAGACATTGATTTCGATGTCCTCGGGCTTGATCTCGATGTCCACTTCCTCGGCCTCGGGCAGCACCGCCACGGTGACGGTGCTGGTGTGGATGCGCCCCTGGGCCTCGGTGGCGGGCACGCGTTGCACCCGGTGGACGCCGCTCTCGTATTTGAGCCGCTTGAACACGTCCGTGCCCGTGACTTCAAAAATAATTTCCTTGAACCCGCCCAGATCGGACGGATTGGAATCCATCGTTTCAATCTTCCACTTCCGGGTTTCGCAATAACGGCAGTACATCCGGTAGAGGTCGGCGGCAAACAGGGCGGATTCCGAACCGCCGGCGCCGGCGCGAATTTCAATGATGGTATTGCGCGAGTCCGTGGGGTCCGGCGGTACCAGGCCGAACTGCACCACCTTGGCGAGCCGCGCGTCCTCGGCTTCCAGGCGGGTGACTTCCTCCCGGGCCATCTGGCCCAGCTCGGAATCCGGCGCTTCGCTCTGGAGCAAGGCGCGGTTGTCCGCGAGGTCGGCGGCGGCTTTCAGATATGCCTGGCCATTGGCCACCAGTTCCTTGAGCCGGGAATATTCGCGCCCGAGCTCCTGGGCGCGCTGGGGATGGTCAAACGTGGCCGGATCGCTCAGGGCGGCTTCCACCTCGGCGAGCCGGCGGGCAAATTTTTCGATGTGCGGACGGAGGTCCATGGCAGATTGACAAATTACAGGCGGCGCACGCAAACACCCGGGCGAAGCGCACCCCGGCCCACGACCCGAATCGCAATCCAGAGCGCGGCCGGAGATAAAAACACAACCGCCCGCAACCCGAAGACATCCGGGCGGCGGGCGGTTGAAAGCGGTGCGCTAGGCCTTTTTCTTCTTGGGCGCGGCGGCAGCCTGAGCGGCGGCCGTTTTGGCCAGCCGTTGCTGGTACTTGTCCACGCGGCCGGCGGTATCCACAAACTTCTGGGTTCCGGTGTAGAACGGATGGCAGACGTTGCAGATGCCGATAATGACGGTGGACTTGGTGGAGCGGGTCTTGATGACGTTGCCGCAGGCGCAACGAATTTCCGCATCCACGTATTTCGGATGAATGTCAGCTTTCATAAAAGGCCGGACAACTTAGCAACTGGCCGCCGGATGACAAGCTTGAAATTATCCCCACACAGGATGCTGCCGCCCGCCCGCAGCAGAGAGGAAAACCACGTTCCTCCCGCGGCTTGAGTCAAATTTGGCTCGGACAGGGGGTTGCAATCAGACCAATCCTCCAGAAGGCCGGGAAATTTTGCAAAAAACGCCCAGTAATGAACAAGGCATGTAGTGCGTTAATCCGCTGCACAACCGATTTTTATCCCAGATTATGGTTTTCCGCACTTTCATCAAATCCCTGCTGGCCGGGCTGGTTCTGGCCGGCGTCTGGACCGGCGTGCCGGCTTGGGCGGCCAACGAGCCGATTCCGAATGACAAATGTCTGGAATGTCATTCCGACAAGGACCTGACCAAAACCAATGCCCAGGGGCAGGCCATTTCGCTGTTCATTGATGAAGCAGGGCTGCATCGCTCCATCCACGCCACCAACACTTGCGTCAGTTGCCACAGCGACCTGACGGAAGATCATCCGGACAACCTCATCCCGGCCAAGCCGCCTACCTGCGTTACCTGCCATCCCGAGCAGTCCAAACAGTATGCCGCGAGCATTCATGGCATGAGCCACGCCATGGGGGCCTCCGGGGCGGCCAATTGCTGGGACTGCCATGGCAAACACGACATGCTCCCGGCCAGCAACGCCAATTCCCCGGTCTTCAAACTCAACCTGCCGCAGACCTGCGCCAGATGCCACAGCAATTCCAAGCTGACCAAGGAATACGAGATGAAGCGTCCCGAGGCGGCCGCGCAATACAAGGACAGCATCCACGGCCGTGCGCTGCTGAAGATGGGGTTGATTGTGGCGCCCTCCTGCAACGACTGCCACGGCGTGCACGACATCAAACGCTCGGTGGACCGCGAGTCGCCCATCAACAAGGCGAACATCGCCAAAACCTGCGGCAAGTGCCATGTGGGCGTGGAGCAGACCTACAATCGCAGCGTCCATGGCCAGTTGCTCGCCAAGGGGGTCGAAAACGGGCCCGTTTGCACCACCTGCCACACGGCGCACGAAGTGGAAACGCCCAAGAACGGCCATTTCAAAATGGCCAGCGACGTCCGGTGCGGCTCGTGTCACAAGGAGCAGTACGAACATTATCGCGACACCTACCACGGCAAGGCGATGGCGCTGGGCAAACCCAATGTGGCCGCCGACGTGGCCGCCTGCTACGACTGCCATGGCCATCACGACGTGTTGCCGCCGTCCGACCCCGACTCGCACCTGTCCAAGCAGAACATCCTGGGGACCTGCCAGCAATGCCATCCCAAGGCCACGGCGAAATTCACGGAGTACCGGCCCCACGCCAACCCCATGGACGCCAAGAGCGATCCCCTGCTCCACATCGTGTTTCTGAGCATGACCGGCCTGCTCGTGGGGGTGTTCACTTTCTTCGGCCTGCATACCATCGCCTGGCTGGTTCGTGCGGTGTGGTTCTATCTGCACGACTCCAAACAGTTCCGCGAGGCCAAGGTGCGGTCGGCGGAGGACGAGGAATGCTTTACGCGGTTCGTGCCGTTTGAGCGCTTCCTGCATTTCCTGGTGGTGACGAGTTTCCTGTTGCTCACCATCACGGGCATGCCGTTGAAGTTCTACTACACTGAATGGGCCAAGGTGTTGTTCTCCTTCATCGGGGGGGCCCAGACGGCACGGACCCTGCACCGCTTCGGCGCGGTCATCACGTTCCTGTATTTCGGCCTGCACGTGGCCTCGCTCATCGGCAAGGCGTGGAAGGGCCGCAAGGAAGTGCGCGACCCCGCCACCGGCAAGTTCAAGCTCAAACGGCTGTGGGGGGTGCTGTTCGGGCCGGATTCCATGGTGCCCACCCTCCAGGACTGGCGCGATTTCGTGGCGCACAACAAGTGGTTCTTCGGCAAGGGCGCCAAGCCGGAGTTCGACCGCTGGACGTACTGGGAAAAATTCGACTACTTCGCCGTGTTCTGGGGCGTGCTCATCATCGGCTCCTCGGGCCTGCTCATGTGGTTCCCGGAATTCTTCACCCGCTTCCTGCCGGGCTGGGTCATCAACATCGCCCTGCTCATCCATTCGGATGAAGCCCTGCTCGCCGCCGGGTTCATCTTCTCGATTCATTTCTTCAACACGCATTTCCGCATTGAGAAATTTCCGATGGACACCGTCATCTTCTCCGGCCGCATCTCCAAGACTGAGATGCTCCATGAACGGCGCCGGTGGTACGACCGGCTGGTGGCCTCCGGGCGGCTGGACCGTCATCGCGTGCGGGACGAATGGGATCAATGGAAACGCATTGCCCGCTCCTTCGGCTATCTTTTCTTTGGTATCGGCGTGCTGCTGTTGTTGCTCATCATTTATGCGATGGCCACCCGCCTGTTGCATTGAATCAATCCAGATAGACCAACCTATATGATGTACCGGAGTTTGTTCCGGTCGCCCGGATTCTTCCTGGCGACCTTGCTGGCGTTGCTCGGACCGCTTTCCCTGGTCCGCGCCGAGATTCCCAACGACAAGTGCCTGGAATGTCATTCCGACAAGGACCTCACCAAGAAGGATGCCAAGGGCAAGGAGGTTTCCATCTATGTGGATGCCGCCAAACTGGCCGCCTCCAGCCATCGCACCAACACCTGCGCCAGTTGCCACAGCGACCTGACGGAAGACCATCCGGACAATGCCATCCCGGCCAAGCCGGTGGATTGCGCCCGCTGCCATCAGTCCGCGGCGGAAAGTTATTCCGGCAGCGTGCACGGGCTGGCGTTGAAGGCCGGCGACGCCAACGCCGCCACCTGCATAGACTGCCACGGCACGCACGATGTCTTGCCGCCAACCGACCCCGAATCGCCGCTACATTACACCCGGCTGGGCGCCACCTGCGGCCAGTGCCACACCGAGGCCGCGGCCGATGTGGCCGAGAGCATCCACGGCCAGGCCGTTGCCGCCCACATGCGGGAGGCGCCCACCTGCACCGATTGCCATTCCGAACACAAAATCGAGGCGCTCAAAGGGCAGTCCTTGCAAAAGCGGGCCGAGCAAATCTGCGGCAAATGCCACGCCTCGGAACGCATCAATGCCAAGTTCCACATGCCGAATGACCGGGTGAAAACTTTCTTTGAGAGTTACCACGGGCTGGCGGTGCAAGGCGGCTCCGCCAGCGCGGCCAATTGCGCCAGTTGCCACGGCTATCATAAAATCTTGCCATCCAGTGATCCGCGCTCTTCGGTTAATCCCCAACATCTCGTGGCCACGTGCGGCAAATGCCATCCCGGCGCCACCGAGAATTTCGCCCAAAGCCGCGTGCACATCAACGACCTCGCGGCCAACGACCACGGCGCGGTGGTGAACCGCTGGGTCCGGCGGGTTTATCTGGCGCTAATCTTCACGGTGGTGGGTGGACTGGCCGGTCACAATCTCCTGGCCTGGTTGCGCGCAGCATTGGCCGCCCGCCGGGCCCGCGGCGTCACGGTTACCCGCATGAACCGCAAGCAGCGCCTCCAGCATTTTATCCTGCTGAGCAGTTTCATTTTGCTCGCGCTAACCGGCTTTGCCCTGAAGTATCCCGATACCTGGCTGGCGTGGCTGTTCGGCGGTGATGAAAACATCCGCCGCTGGATTCATCGCATCGCCGGGCTTGCCCTGCTGAGCGTGGGCTTCTATCACCTGCTCTATCTCGTCGTTACGCGTGAAGGCCGGCAACTACTCAAGGATTTCTGGCCCCGCTGGCAGGATCTCAAAGATGTCATTCTTAATGTGCGCTACCTCACGCGCCGCAGTTCGCAGCGGCCCCGGTTTGGCCGGTTTGGCTATGCCGAAAAGATGGAATACTGGGCCGTCATCTGGGGCACCATCATCATGGGCGTCACCGGCCTGATGATCTGGTTCAAGATGGAAGTGACCGAATACGTGCCCCGCTGGGTCGTGGATGTGGCCATTACGGTTCACTATTACGAGGCCATCTTGGCGTGCCTGGCCATCATCGTGTGGCACTTCTATCATGTCATCTTCGCGCCGGATGTGTACCCCATGAACTGGGCCTGGTGGGACGGCCAGGTTTCCGAAGAATGGGAGCACGAAGAACATCCGCTCGATCATTCCACCCCGCCGCCGGGCAAGGATTCCAACACGACCGGCGTGGAAATTTGACCGGATTTGTCCCAAACTCCGGTGGCGGCCAATTCCGATTGCCGTCACCGGTTTTTTGTTGCCGGTTTCGCGCTTGTCAGCGGCGGGGATGGTCCATAACACTTGCGCATGCTCATTCCGCTGGTCATGACAGTCATCGGGCCGGACCGGGTTGGTCTGGTGGAATCCATCGCGCGGCTGGTGGCCGAAAACGGCGGCAACTGGCTGGAAAGCCGCATGTGCCGGCTCGGCGGGGAATTTGCCGGCATCCTGCGGGTGCATTTGCCCGCCGAACGCCGCGCAGTCTTGGAGTCCGCCCTCGCGGAATTGCGCGATCTCAAAATTGTTGTGCGTTCGGACGAAGCCCCGGTTGCCCCCGGCAAACCGCGGCTGGCCGCGCTGGAAGTTATCGGACCGGACCGCCCCGGCATCGTCCGCGAAATCACCCGCACCTTGGCCGCCCAAGGCGTGAACGTGGAGGAGCTGGCCACGGAATGTGTCAGCGCGCCGATGTCCGGCGAACCGCTGTTCCAGGCGCGGGCCAAACTGCTGCTGCCCGGCGGCAGCGACCTGGGTCAATTGCGCCAGACCCTTGAAAAGGCGGTTGCGGGAATGACGGTGGAAATCTCCATCCCGACTGAATAGCCGGCACAACTTTGTTTGTAAAAAACAAAACCCGCGAACCATCTGTTCGCGGGTTTTTGATTGGAATAAAGCTTACACTCCGGCGGCTTGTGCGGCCGCGAGGTCGCTGCGGCGTTGCTTCAGGCTCTTGAAAAATTCATAGCCTTCGCGCAACCGGCGCACACAAACATCCTTGTCCTCCAGCATCGTCTTGATGATGCGGAGAATTGGTTTCGGGCGCAGGTAGTAGCGGTGATAGAAGCGTTCCACGCTCTCGAAGATTTCCTCCTTGCTCAGGCCGGGATATTCGAGGGCGCTCTGCTGGAAGCCGTCGCCTTCCACGAGGTCGGTTTTGTCTTTCTTCACAAACCAGCCGTTGAGCTTGGCCTGCTCGTAGAGTTCCGTGCCGGGATACGGCGCGGCCAGACTGACCTGCAGGCTGAACACATCCAGTTCCTGCGCGAAGCGGATGGTCTGCTCGATGGTTTCCTTGGTTTCGACCGGCAGGCCGAGAATGAACGTGCCGTGAATCACCACGCCCGCCTGGTGGCAGCTCTTGGTGAAGCGGCGCATTTCATCCGTGGTCACACCCTTCTTGATGCGGGTGAGGATGTCGTCGTTGCCACTTTCGTAGCCCACGAGGAACAGCCGGAGGCCGTTGTCTTTGAAGCTCTTGATCGTGTCGTAATCGAGGTTGGCGCGGCTGTTGCAGCTCCAATCCACCCCGAGCGGGCCGAGTTTCTTGGCGATCTCGCGGGCGCGCGGCAGGTTGGCGGTGAAGGTGTCGTCGTCGAAGAAGAATTCGCGCACCTGCGGGAAGATTTTCTTCATGTATGCCATTTCGTCGGCCACGTTTTGCGGCGAACGGACACGATACTTGTGGCCGCCGATGGTCTGCGGCCAGAGGCAAAACGAGCACTGGGCCGGGCAGCCGCGGCCGGTGTACATGCTCACATACGGATGCTGCAGATAGCCGATGAAGTATTTCTCAATCTGCAAATCGCGTTTATAGACGTCGGCCACCCACGGCAACACGTCCATGTCGGCGATCATTGCGCGCTCGGGGTTGTGCTTGATCTTGCCTTCCTTGTCCTTGTAGGAAAGCCCGGCGATGGTCGCGAGATCGCGGTCTTCGGCCACTTCCTTGCAGGTGTAATCAAATTCCTTGCGGCCCACCCAGTCAATCGCCCACGAGGCCTTCAGCGTCTCGGTGGGCAGCACCATGGTGTGCGCGCCCACAAAGCCGACCTTGGTGTCGGGCTTCTGCTGCTTGATGGCCTCGGCCACCTTGCAGTCGTTTTTCAACGACGGCGTGCTGGTGTTGATGATGACGTGGTTGAAATCTTTTGCGATGGCCAGGCACTTTTGCAGGTCAATGTCGTGCGGCGGGCAGTCGAGCAGCTTCGAGTTCGGCACCAGCGCGGCCGGTTGCGCCAGCCAGGTGGGATACCAGTAGCTGGTGACTTCGCGGCGCGCCTGATAGCGCGCGCCCGCGCCACCGTCGAAACCGTCAAACGAGGGAGGGGAAAGAAACAGGGTCTTGCTCATGTAATGGGAAAAATATGGAACTTATTCGGATTTCTTGGCCGCGGCAATTTTGGCCAGCAGGGCATCGCGCTCGCTGGTGTCGCCGGTGCCGCAACTGCCGGCGGCGGGCGCATTGATCGCCGCCTTGGCCTCGGCCAGATGGCCTTTGCCGATGGAAACGCCGTTGTACACCGGCGCGTTACGTCCGGCATAATAAGGCTTGGGCCGGGCGCCAAAGTTGTATCTGAAATTCTTCCAGTTGTCGCCGGACTGGTAGTTGGTGCCAAGCGCGCCGCTGGGATCGTAACCGCAATGCACCATGCAATTCTCGCAGCGCGGATCGCGGGCCACGCCGTCCACCACGCCGTACTTGTTCCAGTCCACCTTTGTCAGCATCTCCTGGTAGCCGGCATAATGGCCGTCGGTCATCAGGTAGCACGGGGCTTTCCAGCCCTTGATGTTGTAAGTGGGAATGGCCCACGCGGTGCAGGTCAGCTCGCGCTTGCCGGCGAGAAACTCCTGGTACACCGGCGTGCCAAAAATCGTGAACCGCTCGCCCCATTCCTGGATGCGCGCAAATTTCTCGCGCGTCATTTTGCGGGTAAGGAAGAAATCTTCCGGCTGCTTGCCCAGGCGCTTAACCATGTCTTTCTTGGCGGCGTCGTATTCGTAACCGGGCGAAATCGTGTGGCCGTCCACCTCCATGGCGGAGAAGAACTCGAACATCTGTTCGATTTCTTTCATGTCAGTTTCCTTGTACACGGTGGTGTTGGTGGCCACCTGGTAACCGATAATCTTGGCCATCTTGATGGCTTCCACGCATTCCTTGAAAACCCCCTCGCGCTCCACGATGAGGTCGTGGGTGTATTCCAGGCCGTCCACGTGGACGTTCCAGTACATCCATTTGCTGGGAGCAATGACCACCTTCGCGCGGGCGGCGGCATCGGCCTTGCGGATGGTTTCCGCGTCCTTGTCGGTAATCAGCTTCGCCTCCAGCAACTGCTGCAACTGCGGTTCCCAAGCGGGCGAATAGACGGAGGCCAGGTAGTCGCGCATCTTTTTGCGCATGAACATGCCGTTGGTGCAGATGTACACGATTCGGCCCTGGGTCAGAATGCCGTTGACGAGTTCCTCGATCTTCGGATAAATGAGCGGCTCGCCCCCGCAGATGGACACCATGGGCGCATCGCACTCCTCGGCCACGGCCAGGCATTTCTCCAATGGCACCATGTCCTTGAGCGAGGTGGAATACTCGCGAATACGCCCGCAGCCGGTGCACGTCAAATTACAGGTATGCAACGGTTCGAGCTGCAGCACCATGGCAAACTTGGGGGTGCGGCGCAGCTTGTGTTTGATGATGTGTCCGGCGATTTTCGCCGACAGCGCTAGGGGGAAACGCATAGGATTATTGGGTTTGAGCGAGCAAATGGGCCGGGGCGGCATCCGGCAGCGGGGCGGTGGGCGCCGCCGCGGGAGGATCCGCCTGCATCAGGCCCGGGAGGAAAAAGCTGGCGGGAGAGACACTTTGGGAGGCGTTGATGCCGCCGCAACCGCTCCCCAGCAATAAAAACAAGGAGGGCAGCGTTGCCAACAATACAGATTTCCAGTTTAATCTCACTCAACCTTGAGTATAAGCCGGTCACATATGTTCGCAACCCTTAATTCCCAAAACTCTGCGCGCCGCACACTTAAGTGCGCCGGCCCGCGGCTGGCCCGGGCGTTTTGGGTGGGGCTCGTTGCCGCGTGCATTGTCGCCGGAACGGCGACAGCGGACCAAACGACCCCTGCGGACGACAAAACGCAGTTTCTGCAATGGGCGGAAAAGGCGTACCTCACGGCCAAGCAGCAGTACGAAGCCAGCCCCACCAACACTGAGGCGGCCTGGCATTTTGGGCGGGCCAGTTTTGATCGCGCCGAGTTTGCCACCAACGACACCGAGCGCTCCGCCATCGCCGAGCCCGCCATCGCCGCCATGCGGGCTCTGGTGGCGCAAGACCCCAAGCTCGCCGCCGGCCATTATTACCTCGCCATGAACCTCGGGCAGTCCGCGCGCACCAAGCTGCTGGGCGCCCTGACCCTCGTGGATGAAATGGAAAAAGAATTCAAAATCACCCGCGACCTCGACCCCAAATTTGACTACGCCGGAGCGGACCGCAACCTGGGCTCGCTGTACTTCGAAGCCCCGGGCTGGCCGGCCAGCATCGGCAACCACTCCCTCGCCCGCAAACATTTTGAAGCCGCCGAAAAGCTGGCCCCGGACTATCCGGAAAACCATCTTAACCTTCTGGCCGCCGATGTGAAATGGAATGATACGAAGGGCATGCGCAAGGAACTGGCCGCACTCACCGAGCTCTGGCCCAAGGCCCAGGCGCAATTCACCGGCGAGGAATGGGCTTCGTCCTGGGCCGACTGGCAGGCCCGCTGGGCCGATCTGAAAGCCGAGGCGGAAAAATTGCTCGCGCCCAAATAGGGGCCTCCCGTGCTTACGCCGGCACCACGGCGGTCCAGCAGGCCGCGCCGAACCGGGCCTTGAACGGCGCCACGACCGCCTCCGCGGCCGCCTGGTTCCGAAAGAGGGCAAACGTGGTGGAACCGCTGCCGGACATCAGGGTGGCCAGGGCGCCATGTTCCCGCAAAAATTCCTGGTAGATCATCAGGATGGGATGCTTGTGCAGCGCGGGTGCTTCGAGCGAGTTGTAAAATGCTTTTCCGGCGGCGACCGGATCGTCCTGTTGCAGCAGTTGCACCAGTTCCGCCGCGCGGCCCGGCCGGCCGTGGAGGGCTGCAGGATAATCCGCCAGCTTCTCGTACGCCCACGCGGTGGAAATGCCGAAGCCGGGATGAATGAGCAACATCGTGGTGCCACGCAGGGCGGGGAAGAAATCCAGTGCCTGAATCTTTTCGCCGCGCCCGGTGGCCAGCGCCGGCTTGGGTTGCAGAAAAAAATTCACGTCCGACCCCAGGGTGGCGGCGAGGGCGTGCAACGGCGCGTCCGCCAGTGGCTGGCCGAACATTTCATTGAGCCCCAGCAAGGTGTTGGCGGCATTGGCGCTGCCCCCACCCAGCCCGGCGGCAAGCGGCAGTTTCTTTTCCAGATGAATCCGCACCCCGGAACCAATGCCGGCGGCCTGCAAAAACGCACTTGCCGCGCGGTGCACAAGGTTGCCGGAATCGGTGGGCAACGCGGGGTCGCTGCAGGTAAGTTCAATCCCGGCCGCGGCAGGCGCGAAAGTCAGCCGGTCGCAGACGTTCACCGGATAAAAAATGGTCTCAAGATCGTGAAACCCGTCAGCCCGCCGCCCGAGGATGTTGAGTAGCAGGTTGACCTTGCAGGGCGATGTCTTTTCCAGCGTCATCTCAAAAAAAACGCGCCAACAGATTTCTGCTGGCGCGCGGCTCACCGTCTCAAGGACGGCAAATCAGTTGTCAAAAATGCGGAACCGGCTGCCCGGGAACCAAGGCGCAACATCGCCACCGCTGAATCCGGCCACCGCGTCATCTTCAAATGCGGAATAGGCGCCGATGAGCTTGGGCGTGTAGCTGGTGGGATACACCGGCGTGGGGTTGAGGTAATGGGTGGCCAGCGGGGCGTAGTTGTTGTCGTCGCCGTTGGGAATCGGGAAGGTCAGAATCTCATAAATCCCCAAACCAGTCCGGGCCATGGTGCGGTCAAAGCCCCGGATGAAGCCCACGGTATAGGCCTCGTCGGGAGAATCAAACAGGGCGGTCTGTTCCATGGTGCGGTTCATTTCACCGCCCCGCACAATTTCAAACGTGTTGTCGATGCCCCGGCCCAGCTTCGCTTCCGGTCCGGCACAGCCAACCGCAAACAGGGCCAGCATTGCACCTCCCGCGAGAGTCAGAAAAAGGTTACGCATAAATTGATTTGCTCGCCAAGAAACTAACCTGATTCGCGACGTTGTAAAGGGACTTTTCGCCGGAATTTATTTCACCAGCCGGGACGGCTTCGGGCCCAGGGTTCACCGCCGTGCCCATCCCCAAACGAACCCAAACGAACCCAAACCAGCACGCCGCATAAAACCAACCTAAACAACTTGTCCATGGTATCATATAACTCATCTCTGCTCCCAAAAATTTGGGTTCGTTTGGTAATTTTGGTTCTGGGGGCACGGCCTTCAGGAGAAGGGAATCCTTGGGTCTGGCCCCGTCGGCTCGCGAGGACGCTCGCCCCACCAGTTTCCGGGATACAGTCCCGGTCGTCGGGCGCAAAAGTGGTTTGATCCGGTTTGATTGGGTCGGATAAGTGCGGAGTTCGGAATGCGGATTGCGGAATACAATCCCCGGCGCATGCCGGCACCGGCCAACTGGAGATTCGGTGAAGGTTGAACGTCCGGCGTTTTCTTTGGGTTGAACCGGCAGGATTGACCGGATGCCGGTGCTCCTTGGCTTGGGCCACCGACCCGACACTTTACCACTGGAGGCCAAGCGGGAGCGGCACCCGGGGGTTCCTCCGGTTCGCCACCCGGCCCACGGGCCGGTTCTGGTTGCGCTAGGTCGCATACCGGAGAGCAGTATAGCACAGTGCCGGAAGGCATGTGGTTTAACCATTAACCCAATTTTCAATCCCGGCGACTGAGCCGGGATTCAATTGCAAGCTACTGCAAGTCAAATAAAAGCGAAAGCTGTCTGAAGCCAAAAACGGGTTTTATTGCCCGCCCGGATGAAAAAAATGTTTTAAACTTTTCACGGCCGGCACGAGCCAATGGCTGGCCCCAAAGGAGTCCGGCCGGAGATAAATGGCCACGCCCAAAATCACGGCTACAATCAAAACCGCCACGCCGATGATCAGCCACAACTGCCGGCGGGCCGCGGCCCGGTCCGGCTGCTCCCAGTACCACGCCACCCACACGCTGAACTCGTACAGGCCCAGCAACGGGAACGCCATCAGGATCTGGGTGATGATTTCCGGCGTGGTCAGGACGGCGCCGAGGAAGAAGCACAGCACCACCACATACCGCCGCGCCCGGCGCAGGGTCTGGTAGTTCAGGATGCCGATCTTCACCAGCACCAGCAGCACCACGGGCATTTCAAAGCCCAGCCCCATGCCCAGCATGAATTTGCTGACAAAGCTGATGTATTCCTCCATCCGCCATTGCGGCACGGTGAAGCCCAGCCATTCCGTGTAGGCCACCGAAGCGGAAAGGGAAATGGGCAGCAGCAAAAAGTAGCAAAACAGCAGCCCGCACATAAACAGCCCCAGCCCGATGAACAGCCCCTTGAAGATGTATTTCCGCTCCTTCCACTTCAGCGCCGGAAACACAAATTCCGCAATGAAATACAGGATGAACGGCAGCCCCACCACAATGGCCGCGTAAAAGGCCACCTGCACCGCCACAATGAAGGCCCCCGCCGGACTCAGGCTGACCAGCGGAATGGCCAGCCCGCCCATTTCATCACCGGTGGCCGCCTCGGCTTGCACGCCCAGCACCTGGTTGGTGCCCACGGTGATCGGCACCAGGTGGAGCGTCATAAACTGATTGGTGCCCAGATTAAACTGCTCCCGCTGGTCCGGCGGCAATTGGAAAGTGGAGAGCCGGTTGGTGCCGAAAAAAACGGTCACCACCTGGTTTTTTTTGGGATAACGGACCGGCGCATGGTGCAGCGGACGTTCGAGCACGGCCACCACCCAATTGGCTGCCACCAGGCACACCACAAAGGCCACCCCCAAGGTGACCATGGTTTTGATGAGCACCCAGCGGAAATCCTCCAGATGCTCCAGAAAGGTCTTTACGGGCCCGCCGCCGTCTTCCTCCTCAGAGTACCGGTGGGGATCATCGGAGTAATCGGCCATGGGGGCGGGGCGAAAAAGCTATATCAATACGGTGGCGGGATCAGGGGTTCTGCTCCAAACAAACCAATAATTCCCAAACCTGGGCTAGGCGGCCTTGGATTCGGAACTGCCGGCGGGCATGGAATTCTGCGGCGTCGTATTGCTGGGGGGCAACGGCTTGGGCGGGGCCGGCGGCGGATTGTCCGCCGCGTTGTGGATCTCGTCCGTCACTTCGCGCGTCGCCTTCTTGAACTCCCGGATGCCCTGCCCCAGACCCTTGGCCAGCTCGGGAATTCTGCGGGCACCAAAAAAAATCAGGATCAGCGCCAGAATCAGGACGATTTGGCCGCCTCCCATGTCAAACAGGGCAAACATCGTATTCATAAATCAGCCTTTGTTTATTGAAGCTACGCCCGGTTTTTTCATTAGTAAAGCCTCAAAAAAAGCGCGGACCAATGGTCCGCGCTTGAAAAACCGGTGTCAGTTCGCCGCAAGCCACTTACTGCGGCGGCGTCAGCACCACAAAATCATCCCGCCGGTTCATCTTGTAGGCGGCTTCGTCGTGGCCCGGAACTGCCGGCCGGTCCTCGCCATAGCTCACGGTGTCCACGCGGTCGGCGGCCACACCGGCCCGGACCAGGTATTCCCGCACCGCCAGGGCCCGGCGTTCGCCGAGCGAGCGGTTGTATTCTTCCGTGCCGCGTTCATCGCAGTTGCCTTCCACCCGCACCGCCGCCTGCGGATTCTGGTTCAGGTAGGCCGCCACATTGTCAATCTTGGACTGTTCGCCGCTCTTGATGGCCGAGCTGTCGAAGTCGAAATAAACCGTCTCCGCCTTCAATGCGTCGGTATTCGGAATCCAACCGACGTGACCATCTTTGCTCATTGGGATCGGATTGCCCACCGGGGGAATACCGGTTGAAGTGGTCGTGTTATTATCAAATCCAAGGGGCTGAGTCGGCGGCACATCGCCAATGTGTCCGGTACGTGCTCCCGGCAACGGTGTCAGCGTGGCGGGTCGTTTATGGCAGCCCGTGGTGGCCAGGGACGTCAGCACCAGACCCAGCGACAGAAGGTTAAAAATATATTTCGTTTTCATGTGTTTTATAGAATTAGGAAAAATCATTTCGCCCAACTGGGCTGCGAATCGCTACCCGAAATTTGTTTGACATCCTTGACTTGTTTGGTGAACACGTCAAGCAAAGACAATACCCGCCCATTGCCCGTCCGGCGGGCAAAAACCACCGTCCGCGAGTTCGGGGACCACGAGGGATCCTCGCCTTCCACCACCACCGTGGCCGGACCGCCGGCGGCCGGAATCACGCAAATATTGAAACCCCGGCTGTACTGCGAAGTGAACACAATCCACTTGCCGTCCGGCGACCAGTCCGGTTCGGACGGGCTGCCCGCGCCAGCGGTGGAGATGGTCTGCGCCTCGCCACCCTCGGGCGAAATCTTGCGCAGCACCCGCCGTTCGCCGACCTTGCCGGCAAACAGAATCCACTTCCCGTCCGGCGACCAGCACGGCGAGGATTCGTCCTGCGGCGAGTGCGTGAGCTCCTTCAGGCCGCTGCCATCAATGTTGCACACCCACAGGTCCACCCAGCCGCTCTTGCTCAGGATCATCGCCACCTTGCTGCCATCGGGCGAGACCGCGGGGCTGAGGTTGGAGCCGCCGTAACGCGCAAAGACATCACGCGCGCCCGTGGCCAGGTTGTGAAACCAGATATGCGCGTTGCCCAGCTTGTATGAAACATAGAACAGCGCCAGGTGCCGCGGCACCCAGGTGGGCGCAGCCACGATGGTGTTGTCATGCGTGACCGCCTGGGCGTTGTGACCGTCGAAATCGGAGACATACACTTCGCTGTTGGCCCCGGTATCCACCTTGAAAGCGATCTTGGTCTGGCCGATGCCGGGCATGTGGAACACCGCCGATACCACGTCGTCCGCCAGCGCGTGGGCTTGGGTACGGGTGGTGCCACCGGAGTAGGCCTTGGCGAGGAGCGAAGTGCGCGCCGTGCGGTCGTTCAACTGCCCGTGCACGTCGCCATTATTGCCGCCGGCCAGTTCATATTGTGCGCTGCTATCGTCCACCACCTTGAACCCCTGCACTTCCAGGTCGAACTTCAACACGGCGGCCGCTTCGCCGGAAAAGCCGGAGAGGGCGATGGGCAGAGGTTTCACCCCGCCGATGACATTTACTTCCCGCGAAATGTTAATCTCCTGTTGCGCGCCGGCAACGCCGGCCAGCAGGCTCGCGGTAAGAAGGGTCAGAAGCAACAATGGTTTCTTTTTATTCATCCGAGTAATCGTTTCGCTTTGAGGTTGAAGTTGATGTTAAAAGTGCGCTGGCTGTCGGTGACGCCTTCGGGAAAGGGGTGGACAAATTTGATCCGCCGCAAGTCCTGCTCCACCGAACGATCCAGCGACGCGCTGCCGGAGTTCACAGTGATTCGGGCGGAAATGACGGTGCCATCGCGGGCAATAACTACCTCAATCTTGGCCGTGGCTTCGTCGTCCGACACGTCGGTTGGCGCAATCCAGTTGCGCTCGTAAACACTCTTAACGATCTGGGCGTAATTGGCAAACGCCGCGCCGCCGGGGCCGGGGGTTTCCACCTCGGTACTGGAGGACAGGCCCTGCCGCAAACTATTCACAGCGCCATTGATGGCAGCCAGCCGGGCGGCGCGCTCCCGTTGCGCCGCGCGGGCCTGAGCCCGGGCCTCCTTTTCCGCCGCGGCTTTGCTGATGGCCTGCCCATTGGCAGTCACGGTCTCTTTTTTGAGATCCACCTTTATTGCGGTCTTTTCCTTCGGCTTGGAAGTGGGCTTCTTTTTGGGCACCTCCAAGTTGGGCGCATCCGGTTTTTCAATCACCTTGACGGGGGTCGGCTCTACTTTCACGGGCGCCGGTTTGGGTTGCTCCACTTGCGGCGGCGGTTCCACCGGTTTGGGTTGGGGCTGGGGCTGAACCTGGGGTGGCGGTTGCGGCGCCGGCGCGGGGGGCGTAATGGGCTGTGGCGCGGGCGGCGGCGGCTGGGTGACATTGGGGTTGCCGCCGCCGGAAATGGCTTCATCCACCGCCGTCAGCGGAATCACATCAATCAGCGGTAAATTATCCTGCGCTTGGTCCGGGGCCGTCAGGAAGCCCGGACCGATCAGCAAAATCAACAGCAGCAGGAGGTGCATGCCCCCGGCGGCGATAACGCATTTTTTTTGCAGCCGGTTCATTTGTGTTCCGGGGGTTGGGCCCGCAGGGAATACCGGGAAATACCGCCGCCCACGCAGCCGTCGGTGAGCGCGACGAGGTCGCGGATGCGGCTGTCCTCATCGGCGCGGATGTACACCACGAGGTTGGGGTTGGCCTTGTAAGCGGTCACGAGTTGCTGGATCAATTGCGGGAGCGGCAGGACCCGCCGGTCCAAAGCATAGGCGCCATTCGGCGTGATTTCCACCACGCGCACATCCTCCTTGCGAATCGGCTTGTCCTGAGGGGCGTTGCTGGCGGTGGGCAGGTGCAGTTCGAGTCCCTTTTCCAACAACGGCGTGGTGATGACAAAGATGATCAACAGCACAAACGCCAGGTCCAGCAGCGGCGTGATGTTGATCTCGCTGAGCGTCACCAAATGCGTGCGTTGGGAAAAGCGGCGCATAGAAAGTTAAAGGTGGCGGGTGACAGGTTGCAGGTTGGCTCCGCCGGTTTTACCCGGTTTTCGCACGTGCGAATTGCCGGGTTGTTTTTCCAGATACGAAATAAAAGCGGCCAGCCTCCGGGATAGCACCGTGACCGCTTCACTTAACCGGACGAATTCCTTTTCGGTCAGGTATTCCTCATCCAAGGCGACATAAAGCTGCGAGCGCACCTCGCCATTGGAGCCTTTGGCAATATTGAGATATTGGACAAACTCCTTCCGACTGCCTCGTTCAAAGCCTTCGGCAATGTTGGACATGACGGATACGGCGGCACGGCGGATTTGCTCGCGCAAACCAAAGTCACGGTAAAAAGCACGTTGCTTGGATGCGGCATGGACAGCCCTTACCGACTTCCGGGCTTCCTGCCACACTGCCAAATCTTCAAACTGCTGTGCTGTTGCCATAAATCATCTGTTTCAATTTACCCCACCGCGTTGCCTCGTTCACTTGCAACCTGCAACTTTCAACCTGCAACCTTTTTCTACTTTTCCTCCAAAAATTCGGTCTCCATCTTGGATGTGAGTTCCTGCGCGAAATTGTCCAGTTCCACCGTCAACACCCGCAAGTTGTGTACCAGCCAGTTGTAGCCGAACATCGAGGGAATGGCCACCAGCAGGCCGGCGACGGTGGTGACCAAAGCCGCCGAAACGCCCGGCGCCATGGCCGTCATGGTGGCGCTGCCTTCCTGCGCGATGCCCGCAAACGTGCTCATCACGCCCCACACTGTGCCCAGCAGGCCGAGGAACGGCCCGCCGCTGACTGCAATGGCCAGCAGGATGAGGCCCGACTCCAGCTTGAGCGATTCCTGCGCCACGGTGTTCTCCATGGTGCGTTTCACGTGCTCCATGCCCTTGATGGAAACAAATTCCTTGCGACCGCCGGAACCGGGCTGTTTCAACCGCGCGTCCAGTTCCTGGCTCCCGGAGAGATAGACGGCAAACAGCGGGCAACCCTCCGCATGAATCCGCCGGTCAAACATGTCCAGCACGGTTTTCTGCACCTTGAATTCGCCGGTGAAAAGCTGGTTGAGCTTTTTGGCCCGGCGCATCTGGATGCCCTTGGAAATCATCACCGACCACGCCATGATGGAAAAGAAGACCAGGAAGATGATGATGATTTTGGCCTCAGGCCGGGCCTGGTCCCAAATGTAGAGCAACTCCATCTTCTTCGGTGGAGCCCCCACGACCGCAAACAAACACAATGAGTTCATGGAAATTAGTAAATGATTCCCATCCGGCAGCACGGTCGTGAGGAATTCGACAGCACCCGGACGTCGCAGCGCTTTCGCACTTGCGCCGGACCTATTTTCTACCCTGCCGCCCGGAAAATGCAAAAGAATTCTGAAATATCAATGCCACTTTACACCGGCATTAATTTTGCAAAGCTTGCGCCATGAGGATGCGCCTGTTTTTCCTAATTGGATTGTTGCTGCTGGCTACCCTGTCGCCTGCCCGGGCCGCGGATGCCGCCACCCCGGCCCAAACCGTGCCCGGCGCGGAAAAAGTGGCCCAAACCATCTCCATGATCACCGGGGTGGCCATCTCCCCCCTCCTGGGCGTGGGGGCGGTGGGGGCCTGGCAGTATTTTGAGGCCAAAACGCCCGAGCAACGGGCCAACCTGCCTTGGTACGCCCATCCCTTGTTTTGGGCTCCCGCCCTGTTGCTGGTAGGGCTGTGCTTTATCAAGGATACCGCGGGCGCCGCCCTGCCCACGGTGGCCAAAAAACCGTTCGACGTGGCGGAAACCATTGAGCATAAGATCAGTGGGCTGGTGGCTACCGGCGCGTTTGTGCCCATTGCCGCCTCCATTTTCCACGCCACCGCCAGCAAATCCGGGGCATCGCTGGATTCCTTGGGCTCTTTGGGTTTCGCCGCCATTGACCTGCACTGGCTCTACAACGGCATCATGGTGCCCCTTTCCATGGCGGCCTTTTTCGTGGTATTCCTGGCCTCCAACGCCATCAATATCCTCATCCTGCTCAGCCCCTTCACCACCGTGGACACGGCGCTCAAAGGCTTCCGCCTGTTCATCCTCTCCACCGTGGTGGCCTCGGCGTGGACCAACCCCTGGATCGGCGCGGCCTGGGCGCTGGTTTTGATTGCCATTTCCTACCTGATCGCCGGGTGGTCGTTCCGGCTTTCGCACTTTGGGCTGGCGTATGTGTGGGACATCGTTACCGCGCGCCGGCACCGGTTCACCCCCAAGCTCACGGCCAACAAAATGTTCCTCGCCCGCAAAATCAACAAAGTGCCCGCGCGCACCTACGGCAAACTTTCCCGCGATGAACAGCAGCAGCTCGTGCTGAAATACAAGCCCTGGCTGGTATTGCCCGAGCGCACGCTCACCCTGCCCGCCGGCCAGTACGCGGTGGGCCACGGGCTGTTCAACTCCGAGATTATGCGGCTGGATGGCGAGAACGCTATCACTTCATTGCTGTTGCCGCCACGCTACCGGGGACACGAGGAGGAACTCGTGAAAATTTACGGCTTCGTGGACGTACGCCCTGCGGGTTTTCGCGCGGCGTGGAAATGGTTCAAGAGCCTATTTGCCAGCACCAAACCGGCAATGGCGTAGCACGAGAGCCGTACCGCCGCCTGACGAATTATTGTTACCACGCTATTGCGTGAGCACGGCATCCAGCAACGCGCGGTAGCCCTTCTGCTTCAGCGCCAGGACCAGTTGCTGGTCGCGCGCTTCGCGATTCCAACTGCTGTTGTATTTTTCGTCACTGTAGCTTTCCGGGGTGTACATCTTCCAGTTGCCGGTGAGCACGTCCAGTAACAGTCCCTTGAGCCGGATGCGCATCTGCTGTTTCTGGTCCGGCACCAACCCGCCGACAATCGGCACCCAGCTTACCGCCTTGCCTTCCTGGTCGCGTTGCGCGGATTCCAACACGCCCCAGTAACACAGGATGAAACGGTATCCGCCCTGCGCCGCCCGCAACCGCAGTGAGCCCGCGAGCCCGTTCTTGTCGGTCGGCGGCACGCCCGAAAATGGCGCGATGGCAAAGTAATGATTGGCCTCCTCCAGCATTGCGTCATCCGGCACCATGGCGCCGGACTGGATGAGCATCAATTTGTCGCCCCGCTTGAGCGCCGCCATCTGGGCGGACTCAAAGGCCTTGTGGATGTTTTCCTCCGTGGCCTCTGCCTTCGGCGCGGCGCCCAAAATATCCATCTCCGAGAGTTCCCCTTTGTACAATGGATTCTCACCACTACCGTAGGGTCGCCCATAATATTCGCCGCGATAACCCGAGTCAGAAATGGACCGGGTTTCGCAACCCGTCAACGCCAGGGCCAAAACGCCGCATACTGCCAAAGCCAGAATTGTTTTACGCATAAGTACCTGTGGAAAAGTTATTTTACATGCTTATGATGGACTGAGAGTTACATTGCCAGTTATACCCGCATCCATTGTCCCGTCAAGTATGCCTGGGTGTCATTCCGCAAAAAAACATATTTGGATTTGATTCATTTCCCGGGTTCTGCCATTTGATGGCCATGACTCAGACGGAATTGAACAAACAGACTGTGACCCAGTATGTGGCGGCCTTCAACCGCGCCGACATGGACACGCTCCGCACCCTGTTCACCCCCGATGCCGTCATCCGCGGGGTGCTGGGCTGGGGCAATCTGGACCAGGTGATTCCCGTGTGGCGCGAGTTGCACGCCGCGTTTGCCATCGAGCTGACCATTGATTCCATCGCGGCCGAGGGCGACCAGGTGGCGGTGCGCTATACCGAACGCGGCAAATCGGTGGGCGCATTCCGGGGCATGCCCGTCACGGGCCAGGCCTACGAGCTGGTGGCGATGGAATGGTTTGAAATGCGCGCCGGCAAAATCTACCGCCGCTGGGGCGCGCGCGATTCCGCCTCGCAAAACCGCCAGATGGGCCTGCCGCTGGCGTAAGCCAACCGGCGATCCCGGCCGCTTCCGTCCCAAAATCATCAGCAGTGCTGTGCCGGGACAACATCACTTTTTTGGGAGTGACCGGAAATTTTTTCAATTCCACCCCGGGGTCACTGCGGAGTTAATGTGCGTCATGCCCCAGAACGATACCTTCGGTAATTCCGCCCGGCTGCCGGCAGATTTCAACTTGCCAGGCCCTGGCTTGGGTCGCAAGCTGGCGGCAATCAGTCACCACAACCTCTAATCCAATCTTATGGAACCGTGGGTATTCCTTATCGTTCTAATCCTGGGCGTTCCGTTGTTCACCTTTATCTGGCTGATTGTTCGGGCCGTCAAGGCCAACCAACGGATTGAAGAGCTCACCCGGCGGCTCGGCGAACTGGAATTGGATGTGATCCGCCTCCGCCAGGACCGTCCGGCCAAACCGGCGGCCGCACCCGTGGTGGCCCCCAAACCCGAAACCGTGCCGGTCCAGACCCTCACTCCCGAAACTCCGCCAGTGGCGCCCGCACCGCTTCGGGTTCCACCCAATTTGACGGCCGCGAAAGTCGCCCCCGCGGTGCCGCCTCCCGTGCCGCCCCAAGCTCCCGCGCCAGCGACACCGCCCTCCATCACTCCACCGCCGACTGTTCCCTGGGCCCGGCCAGTGCCCGAACTCCCGCCCCGCCCCGCCATCAACTGGGAGCAGTTCATGGGGGTGAAAGGCTTCGCGTGGGTCGGCGGTTTTGCGCTGTTCCTCGGCATCGCTTTTTTCATCAAATACTCGTTCGACAACAATCTGGTGCCGCCGGAATTACGGGTGGCCATAGGCTTTGTGGCCGGACTGGGGCTGCTCGTCGGCGGCGTGTTGCTCTCGCGTAAAAATTATCCGGCCTTGGCGCAGACGCTTTGCGCCACCGGCGTGGTGGCGCTTTATGCCGTCACATTCGCCTGTCGTTCCGTCTATCATTTTGAATTTTTCGGCGCCATTCCCACGTTCCTGCTAATGGGACTCATCACCACCACGGCCTTCCTGGTGGCGGTGCGCTTGAACGCGCTGGTCGTGGCCATCCTGGGCATGTTGGGCGGCTTCCTCACCCCGGTGTTGCTCTCCACCGGCGTGGACAACCCGGCCGGGCTGTTTGGCTACATTGCCATCCTCGACACCGGGCTTCTCCTGGTCGCACTCAATCGCCGCTGGCATTTCCTCACCGCGCTGGCCGCCGCCGGCACGGCATTGATGCAGGCCGGCTGGGCCGGCCAGTTTTTCGAGCCGGAAAAATATTTCGCCGCCAACAAGATTCTGATCGTACTTGCCGTGCTGCTCGGATTCAATCTGCTGTATCTCGCGGCGGTATGGTGGGCCCGGCGCCAGGAGAAATCCAACCACTGGCTGACTGGCGCCGCCCTGGGCCTGGTGGCCGTGGCCCTGGCTTTCATGCCGTGGCTGCTGTCTTATCCCACGCTGGCCGGGCGGCCGGGACTGATATTCGGCTTTGCGCTGATCATTGATCTGGTTGCGCTCGCGCTGGTATTGCTGGAGAAACGGGTCGCCCTTGCCCAACCGGTCGCCGGTCTGGCGCTTTTCGGCCTGCTGGCCTGGTGGACCAGCGAGTCGCTCACCAACGGCCTGCTGACTACCGCCTTGATAATTTATCTGCTGTTTGCCGTGCTGCACGCGGTGATCCCGCTGCTGTTGCAACGGCGGCACGGCATCACCACCGCGCTGTGGGGCACCCAGTTGTTCCCGCCGCTGGCGCTGGCCCTGGTGCTCATTCCCATTTTCAAGCTGACGGACCTTTCGTTCGCCGTCTGGCCTTTCGTGCTGCTGGTGGATCTGCTGGCCATCGGACTGGCGGCGGTCACCGCCACGTTGCTGCCGGTGGCGGCGGTGCTGCTGCTGACCCTGGCGGCCACCGCGGCGCTCATTTTGAAAATCCCTGCGGAATTGACCGGCATGTCCACTTTCTTCCTGCTGCTGGGCGGCTTTGCAATCTTCTTCGTGGGCGCGAGCGTCTGGTTGGCGCGCAAATTGAAGCGCAACGGCATCATCTCCGGCATCCGCCTGGGCAATGACCTGGCCAACCCGGAAAACCTGGCCGGACTGTTGCCGGCGGTTTCGGCGGCGCTGCCGTTTCTGCTGCTCATCATGGCCACGCTGCGATTGCCGCTGGTCAATCCCGCGCCGGTATTTGGCCTGGCGCTGCTGCTGGTAGTCCTGCTGCTGGGCTTGGGCGTCCTGCTGGCCTTTGATTGGATTCCGGTGGTGACAGTGGCCTGCGTGGCCGCCCTCGAATGTGCCTGGCATTTCCAGCGCTTTGACGCTTCCAACCCAGACGTAACCCCGCTGCAACCGTTGGCCTGGTATCTGATTTTTTACGGCATCTTTACGTTGTTCCCGTTTGTCTTCCTTAAAAAATTCCGGGAACAAACCGCTCCTTGGGCCGCGGCGGCACTTGCCGGACTGCCGCAGTTCCTTCTGATCTACCGGCTGGTGCGGGTCGTCTGGCCGAACAGCATGATGGGCCTGCTGCCGGCGGCGTTTGCCGTGCCGCCTTTGCTGAGCCTGGTAGCCTTGCTGAAGAAAATTCCTGCCACCACGCCGGCCCGGATGACCCAACTGGCCTGGTTCGGCGGCGTGGCACTGTTTTTCATCACTTTGATTTTCCCGATACAGTTTGAGCGCCAATGGCTCACCATCGGCTGGGCGTTGGAAGGCGCCGCGTTGCTGTGGCTGTTCCATCGCGTGCCGCATCCGGGCCTGCGGCTCACCGGGGTGGGCCTGTTGCTGGCGGCCTTTGCGCGCCTGGCCTGCAACCCGGCCGTGTTTGATTACCACGCCCGGAGCGCCACTCCCATACTCAACTGGTATCTGTACTCCTACGGCATCGTGACAGTCTGCCTGTTCGCCGGCATGCGCCTGCTGGCCCCGCCCCGCAACCGGGTGCTGAACAGCAACGTGCCGCCACTCCTGGCCACTCTCGGCACCATCCTCGCCTTCCTGTTGATGAACCTGGAAATTGCCGACTACTTCACCCCGGCCGGCGCGGGCACGCATTTTGAATTTGGCGGCAACTTCGCCCGGGAAATGACCTACACCATCGCCTGGGCCCTGTTCGCCCTGGTTTTGATTGTCATTGGCATCGCCCGGAACCTACGGCCTGCCCGCTATGCCGCCATGGCATTGTTGGGAATAACTCTGCTCAAGTTGTTTTTCCACGACCTCGCCAACCTCAACCAGCTTTATCGCATCGGCGCTTTTGTGGGCGTGGCGGTGATTGCCATGCTGGCTTCGTTCGCCTATCAACGTTTTTATGCTGCCAGTGCCAAAGATGAAAAACCGAATCCTGAAGTGGTTCCCTGACCCGGTCCGGAGTTTCATTCCGCTCCTTGCCCTGACCGGCGGATTGACCGCCGGGGCTGCAGCCTTGCCCTCCGACTGGCAAAACGAACAGTCTTTCAGCGTCACCACGCCCGGCCTGATCAAACTGAGCCTGCCAGCGGCCACGTTGGACGCCGCCCAACCGGCGCTCGCCGATTTGCGGTTGTATGATGATGCCGGCGCCGAAGTGCCCTGGCTGGTCGAACGGCCGCTACCCGGCACCGCGGCAATGCTGCCCGCCCGGGCGTTTCAAGCCACATTGAATGCCGACGCCACCGTCTTGCTCGTCGAAACGGGAACAACGCAGGCCATTGACGGCATCCTGTTGGAGACCCCGGCGCAAAACTTTATCAAGCCGGTGCGAGTGGAAGGTTCGCCGGATGGCCACCGGTGGCAACTCCTCGCCACCGGCCGGCCGCTGTTCCGTCAGCCTGGCGGAGTCACCCAATTGCAACTCCCCCTGCTGCTGAATGTCTGGCACAGCCTGCGGCTGACGGTGGATGACCGGCGCGCGGCACCCCTCCCGTTCACTGGCGCGCGGCTGCACGTTCCTGCCGCCACCGGGGCGCCCGCCGAAACCCTGCCGGTCACCATTGCCGAACGGCATGAAAACCCCGGCGAAACCCGGCTCACCCTCAATCTGGGCGCCGCCAACCTGGACCTCGCCGGACTCGATTTCGAGACCACCGCGCCGCTGTTTACCCGCAACGTGACCCTGGCCGTACCTCAGGTTTCCGAAACCGCCATTCACGAAGCACCCGTTGGCCAAGGCGTCATTTACCGCCTCGCAATCGACGGCCAGACCAACCTGGAAAATCTGACGGTGTCACTCGAACGGCAGATCCATTCCCGGGAACTCGTGGTGTTGATCCACAACCAGGACAGTCCGCCGCTGGCCCTCACTGCCGTGCGCGCGGAACGTCGCCCGGTCTATCTGGTCTTTCTGGCTTCCCATGCCGGCACCTATCATCTGCTGACTGGCAATCCGCAGGCGCTGGCCCCGCACTACGACCTGGCTGCCTTTGCGCCCCATCTCAAAACCATTGGCGTCTCTCCGGTGCAAATGTCCGCCCTGACAGCCAACCCGGATTATCACCCGCCGGAAACCCTGCCGGACATTGCCACGACCGGCCCGGAACTGGACACGAAGGACTGGAAATACCGGAAGCCGGTGCAAATCTCGCAACCGGGAGTGCAAGAGCTGGAATTGGATTTGGACGTGCTCGCTCATGCCCAGTCCGACTTGGGGGATCTGCGGCTGATGACGACCACCCGGCAGGTGCCGTACATCCTCGAACATACTTCCATCCACCAGACGCTGACCCCGGCGGTGACGGTTATTCCTGACGCAAAATCCCCCAAGATCAGCCGGTGGCGGCTAAGTTTGCCGCAGGCCCGACTGCCGCTCTCGCGTCTGAGCTGCACCACTGCCAGCGCCCTGTTTCAACGCCAGATATGGGTATATGAAGAATTGCCGGATGAACGCGGCAGCACTTACCGGCAATCTTTGGGCAGCGCCAGTTGGAACCAAACCCCCGATGCCCGGCGGACCGAATTTACGCTGGTGCTGGATCGGCCGCCGCAAAGCAATACCTTGTTTCTGGAAACGGACAACGGCGACAACCCGCCGCTCGAATTGGATCACTTCCAGGTTTTCTATCCCGTCACCCGCGTGTGGTTCAAAATCGGTTCCGCCATGCCGGTCTCGTTGTACTACGGCAACCCGGGGGTGGGGGCGCCGCACTACGACCTGACCTTGGTGGCCAATCAATTGCTGGCGGCGCCGAAAACTCCGGCCACCGGCGGGCCAGAAGAACTGCTCCGCAAATCTTCGTGGACCGAAACCCGCATTCCCGGCCGGGGCGGCGTGTTGTTCTGGGGCATCCTGGCGGTGGTAGTGGCGGGGTTGCTGTTCATCATTGCCCGGCTGCTCCCCAAAAACGCCCCGCCGCCGGACCAGCCTTGAGCCTCAACCAGCGGCCAGTTCCCGCACGTCGGCCACAAAGGCATCCACGTCTTCCGGGGTGGTATCCCAACTGCACATCAGCCGCGCCTCGTCGGGCGTAACCACGCCCGTGTAGAAATGCCAGCCGCGCAGGTGCAGTTGTTCCTCCACCAGCGCCGGCAGCCGCACGAACACGCCATTGGATTGCACCGGATACGCAATGTGCACGTGGGGAATCTCGCGCAGACCGGCCGCTAACCGCGTGGCCATGGCATTCGCATGCGCCGCATGCCGCAACCACGCGCCGTCCGCCAGCACACCCGTCCAGGGCGCGGACAAAAACCGCATCTTGGATGCGAGCTGCCCACCCTGTTTGCGGCGATAGCCAAAATCTTGCGCCAGGGCGCGATCGAAAAACACCACCGCCTCGCCCACCGCCAAACCGTTCTTGGTGCCGCCGAGGCTCAGCACATCCACCCCGGCGCGCCAGGTGAGGTCGGCCGGTTTGCCGCCGAGGGCAGCCACCGCATTGGCAAAACGCGCCCCGTCCATCTGCACCCGCAAACCATGCCGGTGCGCCACGTCGGTCAGGGCGCGGACCTCATCCGCCGAATAGGCAGTGCCTACTTCGGTCACTTGCGTGAGACTGAGCGCGCCGGGCTTGGAAAAATGCACATCCTCGCGTCGCGCCACCGCCGCGGCTAAAACATCGGGTGTGAGTTTGCCGTCCGCCCCCGGCAGCGGCAGGAGCTGGCCCCCGCCGGAGAAGAATCCCGGCGCGGCGCACTCGGCGGTTTCGAGGTGCGACAGTTCATGGCAAAAAATGCTGTGGTACGGCTGGCACAAGGCCGCGAGCGCCAGCGCATTGGCCGTGGTGCCGTTGAACACGAAGAAAACCTCGCAATCGGTCTCGAAGACGTCCTGGATTTGGCGGATGGCGCGCTCCGTCCATTCGTCATCGCCGTAACTGGTTACATGACCGGCATTGGCCGCGGCGAGGGCGGCCCAGGCTTCGGGGCAGATTCCGGAATAGTTGTCACTGGCAAATTGACGGGTACGTTTCATGGCGTGGCAATGGCGACCGGGAGGGTCGTCGGGCGAATTGTGCCGCAACGCCGGGGAATTGTCCGGCAAAATCCCGCGCCATTTTACCACCCGGTCAGACCATCGTTCCCGAGCCGGGCCAGAGCCATTCGCAAAAACCCCAGTGGCGCTCCACATCAAGTTTGAGCGACTGGCCATAGCGCAACACGGTGTCCAAAATCAGCACGGCCAATAATACCCAATCCGCCGGGCGCCACACTCCGCTTTTAAAAATCCACACCAACAGGCCACCGTTCAGCCATCCGCAAAAGACCGCCTCGCCCATCAGCAGAACAAAGCCCAGCCGGACGGAAGCATCGGTGACGGAACGCGGATCAAATCCGCGCTGCGGCAGCGTGCGGTTCTTGAAATCCGCCCAACCCCAGCCCAGCAGCGGATAGAACGGCAGCAGCAAGGTGTGCGAACGGTCGTGTCTGCGGGCCTCGTAAAACGCCTCATCACGCTCCCGCACATACGCATCGTCGTACACCACGTGACACGAAGATTCCTCGCGCCATTGCGAGGGCCAGGACCCGAGTTCGTAGCGTTTCATGAACGGCGGCGGGGCGTCACTTTGCTGGCGCAAATAATATTTCCGCCTGTCGTAAAAAATGGGGATGCGACAGAATTCACGGACGCTCCAGTCCATCGGCCGGGCAGCCTCAATAACCATGCCCTCGGGTGTGATATGCACCCGGTCGGGACCGAGCCGGCGGATTTCCGCAGCGGAACTGGCTTCGGCAGATGGGGCTTTGGGGTTCACTTGCTGAGCGGATAAATAATCCCTCCTTAACGCAAACCGCCAGTGAATATTTGTTCCCGCAGATGCGACAAAAAATCAGTTATCGCCCTCGTCCGGGGTGTGGATGTCGTCAATGCCGTGGAGCTTCTCGGTGGGGGGCGGCGGCTGATGAAACAGCACCCGGTAGAGGCAGCCAACGAACAGCACCGTCACCGCGGTGACAGAGGTGAGCATGATGATCCAGCCGCCGGGCGTCATTTGGATTCCGGGGTTTTAAGATTCTTCTTTTCGTGGTCCCAGCGGGAGCCGGCCAGCGAAGTAAGCAAGGCAAAAAAAGCAATGGTGATGACCAAAAACGCCACGGTAAACCGCGCCACATGGCTGGAATGTTCGCCAATCAGCTCGCTCATGTAGCCGGTGGGCGCAAACTTGCCGGTGGCCACATCCAGGCCAAATATTTTGGTCAGCACAAACATGGCAAACACAATAATCAGGAACGTCGGCGAAACGTATTTGATAATGAACTTGAAGATGCGGGGAATCCGCATTTCCGCGCCGCGATGCGTCTCCGCCCAGGCCCGGTCAATGCCCATGCCCCAGCCGTAGTAAATAATGATGACGGTGGCCATCATGAAGATGCACACCGTGCCCACCCAGAAATCCAGCGTGTCGAGCGCCTTGAGGTCCTTGCTGAAATACACCACAAACGCACATCCCACCGCGGTAATCAGCCCCAGCAGCGTCACCGATTGCTTGCGCTTCAGCCCCAGGCCCTCCTCCAAAAAGGCAATGCCAGGTTGCAACATGGAGAGCGAACTGGTGATGGCCGCCAGGAACAGCAGGAAGAAGAACAGGAAGCCAAACAGCCCCGGCAGCGGCATCTTGGCAAACACCAGCGGCAGCACCTTGAAGCCCAGCCCGAACGTGCCCTGCCCCACGACCCCGGCCGCCCCCAGAAAAATGTACGCCGCCGGCACGGTAATCAGCCCGCCGAGGGCGACTTCACAAAATTCATTGGCTGCGCTCGCACTCAAACCGCTCAGCACCACGTCATTTTCCGGTTTCAAATAGCTGGCGTAGGTGATGATCACGCCAAATCCCACCGACAACGAAAAGAAAATCTGCCCCGCCGCCGCCAACCAGAGCTGCGGGTTTTTCAACTGCGTCTGCCAGTCGCCGGGGTTCCACATGAACCCGAGCCCGGTGAGCACGTTTTGGTCGGGCTTGGCGGCATCCGGCGTGCCCAACGTGAGCACCCGCACCAGGATGACGAGCGCAATGACCACCAGCGCCGGCATGGCGTACTTGCAGAAAAATTCAATGCCCGCCACCAGGCCGCGGTAGATGAGATAGAAATTCAGCACGAAGACAAACAGCAGGAACATCACCGCCTGGTTGTGGCCGGTGGAGAAGGCAAAGCCGTCGCTGTTTGCCCCCACAAAGTTTTCCCAAAAATCGGAATAGGTTTTGACGTCGCTGCCCAAGCTCAGGTGGCCCGTGGCAAAATAACTGGCATAGCCGATGCACCACGCCTCGATATAGACATAATACATGTAGATGACCACCGGGATGATGACCCCCAGCACGCCGATGTACTTGCCCCATTTGTGCCGGATCAGGGCATAAAAAATGCCGGGACTCGAGCGGAAGCCCTGTTGCCCGGCGTAACGGCCTAAGGCCCATTCCGCCCAGCCAATCGGAATGCCGATCAGCACCAGCGAAATGAAATAGGCGATCATGAACGCGCCACTGCCGTACTGCGAGGCGAGTCCGGGGAAGCGAAGAAAATTGCCCAGTCCCACCGCACTGCCGGCAACGGCAAGTATCACTCCGAGGCGGGAACTCCAGGCTTCCTTGGGTTGGGCATCTGCCATCCGCGCTGTGTTTTACCCGCCCTTCCCGTTGACAGCCAGCAGAAAGTTCAGAATTTGTCACGCACCCCACATTATGCGGATCCGGCTATACGGGGTGGCTCATTTTGGATTGCAAACCTTCGTCAGCAGCGTTTAATAGTGGCAAACCCCAAATCGCGTTGCCCCGGTAATCATTGCCAATTTATGAAAACATTCGTTGTTTTGCTGGCCTGGTTGAGCTTCACCCTGTCCCTGACAGCCGCAGACAGCCTCATCCGGACCAACATTGACCAGGACATCCCGCTGGCAGAAGCCGTCCGGTGGGCCAACGGTCAGTTTCATCCCAATCCGCCTCTGACCGAAGCCGAGGTCATTGCTGCGGTCCGAGCCATAAAGCTGGAGCATTCGGATATCTCCCCGCAACTGCTGGAAATCTACCAGCGGGTGCCTCAAGAACAGGTATTGCCCAAGGACATGTATTTCGTTCAGACCACGCATTTGGACACGACCGCCGGAGAATTTCAGATGGACCGCATCAACCTCGTGTGGCGGGATCCGTCAATCTATTACGACATCATGATTGACGGCTCCGGCAGACATAAATTGGCCGGCAAAATAGTGGCAAATCCAACAAACCGCGCCAGCCATTACGTTCTTCCCATCCGCAACCGGTATATTTCCAGCACGCCCCCTGCCGGTGAAAAGGCCGCCGCAACTCCGGCGAAGGACAATTCCACCGGGTCCAGGTAACAGCCAAATTTCCAAATGGTTTAGTGATCGCCCCCGCTTCCAAAGCGGTGCTCGTCCATTCGATTTTCAGCGCCCCACACTTTGCTCCGGCGGCTCGCGCCACGGCTGGCCGGCTTGGTATTTCGCTTCCCGCGAGCGCATCGCCGCCACCAAATCCGAATCTCCCGCCGCAGTCGCAATCGGGATGGCTTGCTCAATAACTTCTATCGCGGCGGGAAAGCGTCCCGCCTCCGCATAAGCCATCGCCAGCACGTCCAACACCTGCGGCTGGCCGCCGCCGGTGAGCGCGTTGGCCCGTTCCGCCAGCGACACCGCCTCCACGCCATTGCGTACCGCAGCCTCCGATGACGCCGCCAGCACCCGGGCCAGATACACCAGCGCGTGGGCATCATTCCGGTCGCGCGCCAACGCCGCGCGGAAATGGCCGACCGCCGCCACCGGACGGCCCTGATGCAATTCCGCCTTGCCCATCAGGTATTCCGGCCGCGCATCCGCCGGCGCCAACTGCGCTGCGACGGCGTAATTCGTCATGGCCGCGCCGAACTGACCGAGCTTCACCAGCAACGTGGCCAGATTGCACAACACCAGCGGCGCGTGCGGCTGCAAACGCAATGCTTCGCGAAATTCCGCCAGCGCCTCGTTGGTCTGACCTTGGGCGTCATACAAATTGCCCAGGTTGTTATGCACCTGCACCCGGGAGGGATCGAGTTGCTCCGCGATTTTGTACTGCGCCAATGCCGCTTGCGGCTGGCCCGCCTGCTCCAGCGCCACGCCGAGGTTGATGCGCGCAATCGCATTGTCGCCCGTCATCGCCACGGTGTGGGTGAACAAGGTTACGCCATCCCGCCAATAGCTCAGTTGCCGCGCCGTCAGGGTCAGGCAACCCGCCAGCACCCCGGCAGTCACCGCCCAAGGCAGCACGGGTTTCAACTTCCAGCGCAGCACCGCCGCCTGCGCGCCATATACCACCGCCACGAAAATTCCCACCAGGGGCAAATACGTGTAGCGGTCCGCCATCGCCTGGCCGCCCACCTGCACCAGCCCAATCACCGGCACCAACATGCCGAGATACCATAACCACCCCACCAGCAGGCACGGTTGCGACCGGCGCCAGGCCCAGGCAAATCCGGAAATTCCCGCCACCATCACCGCCGCCAGAATCAAGGTCCCCGTCGCGATTTCATGCGGCAGCGGGTAAATCACCGCCAGCCGCGCCGGCCAGACCATTTGCAATAAATATTCCGCGTACGCCACCACCGCGTTTTCCAGCCGCAACCCGAGAGGAAAACGTTCCAACGCCACCACAGCCTCGGTCCGTTGTGCCAGGTAGGTCATCACACATGAGGCCGCTGTGAGTGCGAGAAACGGCAATTTTTCCGCCACCCGCCACCGCCAGTTATCCGGCGCCAACCGCCGCAACGGCCAGTAATCCAGCAGCAACAGCACCAGCGGCAAAGTCACCAGCATCGGCTTGGCCAGCAAGCCCAGTGCAAACGCACCTAGCGACAGTGCATAAAACGTTTTTGCCCGCTGGTTTTTCGCCGGGGATTCCCCCGCGTAGCGCGCGTAAGCCAGCAGCGCCAGCAGTCCAAAAAAAGTGCTCAGCACATCCTTGCGTTCCGCCGCCCAGGCCACGGATTCCACATGCAGCGGATGCCACGCAAACAGCGCCGCCACCACCGCCGCCGGCCCCCACGCACCGGTCAGCCGCAACAACAGCCAGAACAAAAGCGCCGCGTTGGCCGCGTGAAACAGCACGTTCACCAGATGTTGCGGGCCGGGGTTCAGCCCGAACAGCTCGCAGTCCAGCATATGCGAGAGCCAGGTGACCGGGTGCCAGTTGCTGGCGTGGAACGTGGTGAAGGCCCATTTCACGCCCGCGGCGGTGAGCCCGTTTTGCACCACGGGATTTTCGGTGAGATAGTCCGGGTCGTCGTAATTGACGAAGCCATGCTGCCGCACCGGCAGATACGCCAGCAGCGTCAGCAGCACCAGCACCAGACCGACCAGACGGGAACGCGACATCGGCCTACGTTGTAAGCGAATTCCCGCCCACGGCAAGACCGGAGGCGACGACTACGCCGTTTTTATAAAATCGGTATTTGAACCACCAAGGAACCAAGGAACAAAGTAAGATGACTGAAAATTAGAGTGAACGCACACGCCAACCAAAGCAGTTCATCAGGTCTGGCCTTGGTGCCTTGGTTCCTTGGTGGTTTATCTCGCAGCTCCAGGCTGCGCCGGGGCGTTCGTGCCCGCATCCAGTTGCGCGTAGAGTCGCGCGAGCACCGCGTCGTTCACGGGGCCGTTGGTGCGCCACAGCACTTCGCCGGTGCGGGCCACCACATAGATGTTCGCCGCGTCCGCCACCGGGGCCAGTTGCGGGGCAATCTTCCCCTCCCAATCCAGCATCAGCGGATATTTCATACCGCTGCGGATGCCCCGGCGCACCACCGGGCGAAGCAGCCGCGGCACCGCCGCCACCGCCGCGATGCCTTCGATGCGGATGCGGTCGCCGTAGCGCGCCTGCACCGGTTGCACCCAGGCGGCAATCTGCTGCGACCCCTTGTGGTCCGCCACCGTAAGAAAAATCATTTTGTCGTTCGGGAACTCCAGCTTGCGTTGCTCCCCAAATTGGTCTGTCAGTTCAAACGAAGCCAGTCGCACCGTATTGGTCGCCGCCACCGGTGCGTTGGTTTCCGCCGCCGGCGCATTCCCGGCGCTCAGCCACAACGCACTACCGAGCAGCAGCGCCAACGCCACACGGGCGGCGTTGGCCACCTCGGCCGCCGGACGGACCGCATAGTCCCGGCCCTTCCACGTGCTCGGCGCGCCCGTGAACCGCCGCGCCCACGCCTGCCATTGAATGACCAGCAAAAGCAACACCGCCACCGGATGACTCACGACACCCCAGAACGACTGACGAAAGCGCACCGCCGCCGTCAGCCGGGGCAAAATGGAAAGCAAAACCGCCATCCCCGCAAGCTTGCCGCCAACCGGCAACAGAAGCCACGGCAAAATCTGGCCGCCGAAGAGGAAAAACGTCATGGGCAGAATCAATCCCGGGGCCGCCAGTCCTTCCGTGGCATTCTTGCCCAGCCCACGCCAGACCGCGCCCGCCGAGTCATACATCCGGCAACTGGCCAGGTCGGTGGCGTCAAAAATATCCGTCCGCAAGCCGGCGCTCCGGAACAACCGCGGCAGCTTCACCCCGTCGTGCAGTGTGGTGCGGATGGCGGCGTGGCCGCCGCTGCGCGCGTAGGCATCGGCCCGCGCCGCGAACAACTGGCCGCAGCCGGCGCCAAAACCCCGCAGGTTCCAACGGCGGGCGAGGAACAACGGCAGGAAGCCCAGCAGCACGAAATGAATCAGCGGAATCAGCATCCGCTCCAATGCGGTGCGGGTGATTTGCCGGGGCACGCCGCTCAGCAAATCGGCTTTGCCCGCATCCAGCGCCGCCGCCAAGCGGCGGAGGGCGTCCGGCGCCAGCCGCACGTCCGCATCCAGGAAAACCAGCACCGGATGTCGCGCCAGACCTGCGAGCACATGGCAGGCGTGCATCTTGCCGCACCAGCCGGGCGGCAACGCCGGCGCCACCGCCAGCCGCACCCGGTGGTCCCGCGCCGCGATTTCCCGCACGATGGCCGCCGTGGCGTCCTCGGAGGCATCATCCAGCACCACCACTTCCAGTTCCACATTCTGGTTCAGCAAAACGGACGCCACCGCCGCGCCGATGTTGGCCGCCTCGTTGCGGGCGGGAATCAGCACCGACACCGCCGGCACCGGCCTTCCTTTCCCAACCGGAAGCCGGCGATACAGCAACAGGTTCAGCAGAAACAGCCCGCAGGGAACTGCCGCCAGCACCAGGCTCAAACTGACCAATACGGAAATCATCGAACGTCGTGCTCCGGGTGAAAGGTTTCGCCGCGTTGCCAGGCCCGAAACCGCCGCCACAAATCGTACGCGCCACCCACACCACGCCGGCCTTGCAGCAGGCATTCAAACTTTTCCATCTGACGCTGCTGCACCTGTAGCGCCAGCGCGTCCTGGGTCACCTCCAGACGGCGTTCCAGCAGCCGGTTAATCATGGCGGTATCACCAGCGGTTGCGGGAGCCGCCGTCCAGGGCTCACCAAGACGCAGCCAGACTTCCGGCAACCGTTCCGGTCCAAAAACATATTCCAGCGCCAGCGGCACAAACACCACTCCGGACACCGTGGCCGCCAGGTGAGCCAGGCCGGGTTGAAATTGCATCGGCCGTTCCCGCACGTCGGCGAAGCGGCCCTGCGGCGTCACCCACAGCGTGGTTTGCGGCGCCGCCAGCACCGCGCGGCTTTGGCGTAGAAACTGGCGCGCGCCCCGGGCGGTGCCGTTGGCCACGGGGAACATCCCCAGCCGGGCAAACAGCCGGTATTTTCCCAAGGCCGCCTCGTCCATCGGCGCATAAACGCGATGCGCCGGCAACACCGCTTCCTGGGCCAGCAGGCATATCAACGGGTCAAACCACGAGGCATGATTCAAATAAACCACTACATTCCGTGCCGCCGCCAAGGGTGAATCGTCAGTTCGCGCCAGCCGCACCGCATGAAAATGCCGCCGCACATACCGCCGTGCGTACCCGCAGAACCAGCGCAGCAACGGACGCGACACCCGCGGCAGTTCCGCCGCCGGCAGCTCTCGTGATCGCGCTCCAGGCGGTGCTGGCATTTGCATTGTGATCTCCATTTTCATTCCGCACTCCGTATTCCGCACTCCGCACTTTTCCCGTCCCGGTCCAGCGTGTCGGCCGCAATCCAGCCACTCATCAGCACCATGGGCATGCCCGGGCCGGGATGCGCCGCGCCGCCGGCCAGATACAGGCCCCGCAGGTCCGGCGAGCGGTTGCCGGGCTTGAACGCGCCGAGAAACCGGCCATGACTCGCCAGCCCGTAAATGGCACCATCGAGCACGTGATACCGCTCATGGATGTCCTGCGGCGTGAGGGCGCGTTCAAATACAATGCGCCGTTCGAGGTCCGGCATGCCGCCGGCGCGTTTCAATTTTTCGAGGATCACCCGGCGATAGGCAGGGAACATCTTCTTCCAGTCGTGATGCGGCCGCAGGTACGGCGTGTGGACCAGCACGTACAGGGCTTCGCCGCCGGGCGGGGCCACATCGGGTTCGGTGCTGGCGGGGGCGGCCAGATAGCAGGTGGGGTCGGGCGCCGGCTCGCCCTTCCGGTAAATCCAGTCGAACTCCTCGTGCGGATCGCGGCTGAAAACAAAATCGTGGTGGGCCAGATGCTCATAGCGCCGGTTCAGCCCCAGGTACAGGACCACGCCCGAACAGGCGGGCTCATACTTACGGCGGCGTTGAAACCGCTGCTTCACCGCGCCGTTTAGCAGCTCCTGGTGGGTGCGGATGGCATCGCAGTTGGACACCACCGCCGCGAGCGGAATTTCCGCGCCGGCTTCGGTGCGCACGCCGCTGACACCCTTGCCGCCGGTGAGAATCTGGCTGACGCCGGTGTGGAGCCGGAATTCCACGCCCAGTTCCCGCGCGAGCTTTTCCAGTGCCACCGGCACCGCCCGGGTGCCGCCGCGCGGATACCACACGCCCTCGTCGGTCTGCATGTGGGCAATGCCGCAGAGCACCGCCGGCGACCCGTAAGGCGACGACCCCACGTACTGGGTGAAATGGTCCATCATCTGCGCCACCCGCGCATCGCGATGGCAGCCCCGCACCACGCCCGCCACCGTACGGCCCATTTTCATGTGGCTCACATCGCGCAACACCGCCGGCGAAAACGAGGCCTTGAAGTCAAACATGTCGCGCAGGCCGCCGATGGGCTTGTAAAAAAAATAGCGCTGGGAGATATCGTTCAACTCCCGCGCCAGTTCGTGAAACCGCCGGTAGCCCGCGCCGGCGCCGGTATTCGGCGCAAACGCATCCAACTGCACCACCATTCGCTCCAAGTCCTGCTTGAGGTCCAGTTGTTTGCCGTCTTCAAAGAAGCAGCGCCATTGCGGGTCCAGGCGGATAAGTTCCAGGTAATCCTCCAGCCGGCGGCCGGCCTCGGTGAAAATCCGCCGCAGCACCGAGGGGATCGTCACAATCGTGGGCCCCATGTCGAACCGGAAACCGCCGCCCGTCAGCACGGCCGCCTTGCCGCCGAGCCATTCGTTCCGTTCAAACAACACCACCTGATGCCCCCGCGCCGCGAGGGTGCAGGCCGCCGCCAGCCCGCCCAGACCGCCGCCGATAACTCCGATTTTGTCCGCCGTTTTAGTTTTCATAAGGACTGCCGCCGGGAAATCAGCCCGCATAGGGCGCGCCAGCGTTGCCGCCAGCTCCCACCGTGGGCCAGTTGAATAAAATTTTGAAACCGCGCCGCATCGGCTGGCCGGGGCGCGGAAAAATGCGGCCGCCACCGGCCGCCGCGCACCGTCACCACCTTGGGGACGGTCATTTCGCGTAGGCCCTCCGCGCCGCGGGTGACGCCAAAGCCGCTGTGCCGCCGGCCGCCAAACGGCAGGCGCGCATCCGCCGTGGGCACAATCAAATCGTTGATCACCACCCCGCCCACATGCAGTTGCGCTGCCAGTTGGCGGGCGCGGGGAACATCGCGGCTGAAAATGGTGGCGCCGAGAGCATAGGGACAATCGTTCACCAACCGCACGGCGGCGGCATCATCAGTCACCGGCACCAGCGCCAGTACCGGCGCAAACAGGTCCGCCCGCAATAGATTGGAGGTGGTCGGCACGCTGGCCAGCACCAGCGGCCCGCTAATCTGAGCAGCAACGGCACCAGCCACCATTCGCGCCCCCACCGCCAAGGCTTCCCTGATTAACACCCGCACCTGGTCCGCTGCGACACCGGTAATTTCGCACTGGGGAATTTCTTGGATCGCCTGCAACAGCCGGCTTTCCAACTCGGAGGCCAGACCGGCGGGCACCAACACCCGGCGCGGTGCAATGCAGGTGGCGCCGCGATTGAGCCGCAGCCCAAACGCCAGCGCCCGGACGGTCAGGTCCAAGTCGGCATCGGCGCGCACCACCACGGCGTCGCAACCGGAAAGTTCCATGGTGGCCGGCACCAGTTGATCCGCCAGGGCATGCAATACTTTGCGGCCGGTGGCTGCGGCGCCGGTGAGAAACACCTTGTCCACTCCCGCTGCAATGGCAGCGGTGACGGTGGCCGCAGGTTCCGGCAACACCGTGAACACCCGGGGCGGCAGCCCGGCGAGCGCCAGCGCAGTCGCGAACGCTGTCGCCGCCGGGGTACCTCCCACGCCGGGTTTGAGCACCACGGCGTTTCCCGCTGCCAGGGCCTGCACCACCTGCACGCCCGCCAGAAACAGCGGGTAATTGGCCGGCGCCACAATCAACACCACGCCCAACGGTTCCCGATGAATGACGGACCGCACCCCGGCCAGCCAGATGGCCCAGCCCGCCACGCCCACCCGTTGCGGGGCAAGAATTTTTTGCGCGCGTTGCTCCAGGAAACGGATGGCATCCAGCAGCGGCAACACTTCGGAGACCAATGCCTCCGCCACGGAACAGCCGCGGATGGCCGCCACGGTCTGCGCCAGTTCCGCGCATTGTTCTGCAAGCAGCCAACGCAATTGCCGCAGCACTTGCAATCGCAGTCGCAATGCGGTCGCTGCCCAGGCAGGTTGAGCCAGCCGCGCCGCAACTGTCGGCCCCGGTTCCAGTGACAGGATAACCGGTTTGGCGCGGTCAGGATTTGGAGACGATCCCGGGTTCATTTCATGCGGGCGCGAGCTGGCATTGCGGTTCAGCGTGAGCCGGGCCGGGAACGGGCACGCCCAAATCTTCCAGCAACAGCCGGGAGCTAATGCGCGCCGATTCAAAAATTACCGGCAAGCCGCTGCCCGGATGGGTGCCGCCGCCCACGAGGTAAACGCGGTCCAGATCCTCGAACCGGTTCTGGGGACGCAGGTGCAGGAGCTGATCGAGGCTGTGCGCGAGGTTGAAGGTGGCGCCGCGATATATTTCATAGCGCGTGTCCCAATCCGCCGGCGTGATGACGCGTTCGTAGCAAATGCGGCCGGAGAGGTCACCGAATCCGGCCTTCGCAATCTGCCCGAGCAACTGGTCGCGAAACCGGTCTTTCTCCCGGGCCCAGTCCACGTTCGGGTGCTGGTGCGTGACCGGCGCGAGCACATACAGGGCGCTTTGCCCGCGCGGCGCGAGGCTGGGATCCGTGACGCTCGCGTTCTGCACATAGAAAGAGGAATCGGCGGAGAGCACGTGACGGTTCTCGATGTCGTCCAGGTTCTGCGCGTAATTTTCAGCGATGTAAATGTTGTGGTGTGGCAGGTCGAACTGGCCGTCCACGCCGAGGTAGAGCATGAAGGTGGAGCAGGAATATTTTTTGCGCGCCAGTTTGGCATTCTTCCAGCGGCGCCGGATTTCATCCGGCACGAGCCGTTCCATGGCGCGGGCGAAATCGGCGTTCACCACCACGGCGTCGGCATGATGCAATCCGCCCGGCGTGCGCACGCCCACGGCCCGGCGGCCGGCAAAGAGCAGTTCTGTCACGGGTTCATCCAGGCAAATTTCCACCCCCATTTCCGTGGCGATCCGTGCCATGGCCTGGCTGATGGCCCCGCATCCGCCCACGGGATGAAACACGCCGTACTCGTATTCCAGAAAAGACAGGATGGAGAACAGGCTCGGACACCGGAACGGTGACATGCCGAGATATTTGGACTGGAAGGAAAACGCCAGCCGGATGCGCGGGTCGGCAAAAAACTTTTTCAGGTAGGCATCCATCGAGAGATGGGGATTGAGGCGGGGCAGCAGTTTGAGCAGCCGCAGGTTCAAGACGTCCTGCCAGCCGAGAAACGGCTTTTCCAAACAGGGCTGAAACAGCGCGAGTTTTTCGCGGTTGTCCGCCAGGAAATTGCGGAATTGCAGTGCATCCGCTGGCGCAAGCGCACGGAGTTGCGCCTCCATGCGTTCCACGTTCGGCGTGCAATCCAGTTGCCCGCCTGCACCAAAAAGAATCCGATATTGCGGATCCAGCCGGATCAACTCCACCTCGTCACGCAACCGCCGTCCCGCGGCGGCGAAAATCTCCTCGAGCACGCGCGGGTAGAGGAAGAAGGTCGGGCCGAGGTCGAACTTGAAGCCCTCCGCCTCGATGGTGGAGGTGCGGCCGCCGACGTGCGGGAGGCGTTCGATAATTTTGACGCGCACCCCGGCGGCGGCGAGTTGCAGGGCCGCCGCCAGCCCGCCTGGCCCGGCCCCAACAATGATGACCTGCTTGGAATTGGCATTCATTCGATGTCTATGTTTTGTCTCATTTTTTAAACAATGTCAATATTTTGTTTAATATCTAGATTTAGCACTTTTAAGGGATTTAGCGAATAAATCGCGGTTTTTTCTTGAGTATGTCTATTTTTTGTCTATTTTTGATGATGTGAGTCATCACTCCATTAAAGTGGTCGCCCAGCGGACCGGGTTGTCGTCCCACGTAATCCGGGCCTGGGAAAAGCGCTATGCCACCGTGAAGCCCGAGCGGACCGGCACCAACCGGCGGCTCTATTCGGACGAGGACATTGAGCGCCTGAACTTGCTGCGACATGCCACCCAGGCGGGGCATAGCATCAGCAACATCTCCAATCTCTCTATTGCGGAGTTGAAGGACCTCGTGGCCCAAGCCGGGAAAGAAGCTCCGCTGGCCCTGACCACCGCCAAAACTGAATCACCATTTGTGGCGGAATGCCTGGCAGCCGTGCGCGCGCTCGATACTGCGGCCCTGCATGAGATTCTGGGCCGCGCCACCGTGGTGCTGGGGAGTCATGGATTGCTGGAGACCGTGGTGGCCCCGCTCACGGAACAGGTGGGCAACTGCTGGCGCGATGGTGTCATCACCGCCGCGCATGAACATTTTGCCAGCAACGTGCTGCGGACTTTTCTGGGCGAGGCGGCCCGCCCGTTTGCACCCAACGGCCAGGCGCCCGGCCTGGTGGTTTGCACCCCGGTGGCGCAATTGCATGAACTCGGCGCGGTAATGGTGGCGGCGGCGGCGAACGACCTGGGCTGGCGCGTTACATATCTGGGATGCAGCCTGCCGGCCGCGGAAATCGCCGGGGCAGCCATCCAAAATCGCGCCCGCGCCGTGGCATTGAGCATTGTGTATCCCGAGGATGACCCTGCGCTCCCGGGCGAGTTGGAGAAGCTGCGGCAATATCTCCCCGCCACCATCGCGATCATCGCCGGAGGCCGGGCAGCGGCGGCTTACCGCATCGCCCTCGCCAAGATTGGCGCCCGGCAAACCACCGACCTCCCCGATTTCTACGGCATCCTTGCCGAGTTGCGCCACCCTGTCGGCAAATGACCCTCACGCAACTTCAAAGCGAACTGGTTTTGCCCCGGCCGGTGGGAGAGATTTTCCCCTTCTTTGCCGACGCCCGTAATTTGGAGCGGATCACGCCGGAGTGGCTGCAGTTTCATGTGCTCGCCGCCGGTCCCATCGTCATGCAACCGGGCACCCGGATTGATTATCAGCTGCGCGTCCACGGATTTCCGGTGCGCTGGCAGAGCGAGATTACGGCTTGGGAACCGCCGTACCGGTTTGTGGATGAACAACGCCGCGGGCCTTATCGGCTGTGGGTTCACGAACATACTTTTGAACCCCACGGAAATGACACGCTATGCCGCGACGTCGTACGTTATGCGGTTTGGGGCGGACGTCTGGTGGAACGGCTCTTTGTGCGGCGCGATGTGGAGCGCATCTTTGATTTTCGCGCCGCCAGGCTGCGGGAAATATTTGGGGGTTAGTATTTGGTTTTGATGCCACACGCCCGAAGCGCGCACCAGCCGCGTGCCGCCTCAAACCAGGTGAAAGCCGCACCAATCCCGAGCAACACTCCGACCCACCAAATCCACTGTCCCGCCACAATGCCCGCGATGAAAAAAACGAGCCCGATCACCGCGCGAATGAGCCGGCCCCGGCCTTCGATGTTGGACTTGAAAAAACCTGCCACGGCACGACCCTAGCATGACCCGCAATCCGGTTCGATCATATTTTCGATGGGCAACTCGCCCTACTCCTGCGCCGGTTTCAGCGCCGGGTCGTCCAAGTCGAGGCGATAGAGCATTTGGTTGTAATCGTAGCGCGGCGTGGGTTCGGGATGATCGGCAAACGTCTGCGAATAGGTGCCCTCAAAAATGAGCACCGGTGAATCCGGCGTGGTGAACTCGGGATGCACCTGCGGATTGTAGAATGTGTAGTTATCGTGACTCAGCACTTTCACCGCCCGGCCCCAAGGTCCGGTGGGTGTTTTGGCTTCGGCATACCAGACTTCGCCAAAGGCGGACGGCTTGCCAAACAATTCCGTGAAGACAGCCACCCACCGGTGACGAAACGCATTCCAGGCCATCGCGCCACTATGCGGTTTGACCGTCGCCCCACTGGCGGCGGTCAGCGTTGCCGGCGGAGTTAACTGCTCCCAGTTCGTCGGATTCTGCCAGGCTTCAAACGTGGCCGGGCAGCGCAAGGTGGGAAAAGGATTGCCGAACATCACCCACTCCTTGCCGGCGTCATCCTTCCACAAAAACGCATGTCCTTCGGGCATGTGTGGTGGCTGCGGAGTGGCATCGGATTTGGTCCACATTACTTTGAGATTGTCAAACTCCGACCCGGAATCGTTCCAGACACACAGACCCCATTCGTAAGTGCTCATCACGGGTTGGATTTTCATGTAACAGCCAACCAGCCGCGGCTGGCCTTCATGGTCAGGCAAAGTAACACAGCCGGTGACCCACGTGGGGCCCTTGCCCGGCATGGGGGCAATGCCGCGAGGAGCGCCGGAAGCATTGGTGTAATAGTTCAACCGGATATTCAGCGGGGGCTGCAACTGGGTCAGCGGCTGAACCGCAGTGCTGGCACCGGTGCCGTCAAAAACCCCGAGCGGATAATGAGCAAAAGTGGTATCGCCCCACAGCCAGAAGAGCCGGCCCCGGTACACGGCGTTTTGCACGCTGTCGCAACCAAGCACACCGGACTCAGGCCAGTCCGATGCGGCGCCCATTTTCTGGCTTTCGGCAAACAGGCCGCCGCCAGTAAGCCGCCCGAGCCGCCGGGCGATGATGGTCCGGTTCACTTCCACCCGCAGCGTTGCACCGGGCTCGGGTTTCAGCCGGACGCCGTGGAAACCAAAGCCGTCGGCGGGGACCTCATAACCCTGCCCCCGGACCTCAAACCACGTGTCGTGTCCCATCAGTTCCGGCAGGTCGAAGGCGATAACGCCGGCATTGTCAGTGACAAAACGTTCCAGGTGTGTGGTGCGTAGCTCCACCAGCGGCACCGGCCACCCGCTGCCTTTTTCCACCACCTCAATCCGGCACAGCGGGCCGGCCAGGGCGGCTGCGGCTCCCATGCCGGAAAGCACGGGGAACAATAACCACAGCAGGAGTCGGGAGGCAAAGACACGACGGCTTTTCATATTCTGGTTGGGTGGTGTTGCGGCTGCTATATCAACGGACCAAGGGCGGGCGAGTCAATCCCTCGTTTTGACAGCCAAGATTTAGCTCTCACTTCGGCGGCGGTCCGGGTATGCTGTTGCCTTGTTGGTACGAATTGCATGACACCAAAATTATTTTCCGAACTGGGCCTTTCCCCCGAGCTGCTGAAAGCCATTGACCGGCTGGGTTTTGAACAGGCCTCCCCCATCCAGGCCGAGGCCATTCCCCTGCTGTTACAAGGGCGCGACGTGGTGGGCCAGTCGCAAACCGGCTCGGGCAAGACCGCCGCGTTTGGCGCGCCGGCCATTGAAAAAGTGGATGTGACGGTGCGCGCCTGCCAGGTGCTCATCCTCTGCCCCACGCGCGAACTGGCGGTACAGGTTTCGGAGGAAATTCACAAGCTCGCCAGTTTCAAGCGCGGACTGCACGCGCTGCCCATTTACGGCGGCCAATCATACGACCGCCAGCTTTACGGTCTGCAACAGGGCGCGCACATCGTCATCGGCACCCCCGGTCGCGTCATGGACCACATGCGTCGCGGCACGCTGAAATTTGACGCGCTCAAGATGGTGATTCTCGACGAGGTGGACGTGATGCTCAACATGGGTTTCCGCGAGGACATTGAATTCATCCTGCAAGCCACCCCGGCGGAACGGCAGACCGTGTTCTTCTCCGCCACCATCCCCCAGCCGATCCGACACTTGATCGAGAAATACTCGCGCAACGCGCAACAGGTGCGCATCGAGCAAAAGGCGCTCACCGTGCCGACCGTCTCGCAAACCTATTATGAAGTGGACCGGCGGTACAAAATCGAACTGCTCACGCGGCTGATTGACATCCATGATCTCAAGCTGGGCATCGTTTTCTGCAACACCAAACGCATGGTGGACGATCTCGTGGACCACCTGAACGCCCAGGGCTATTCGGCCGACCGGTTGCACGGTGACATGAGCCAGATGATGCGCGACCGCGTTATGCAGAAGTTCCGCAAGTCCGGCCTGGAATTTCTCGTGGCCACCGACGTGGCTGCGCGCGGCATTGACGTGGACGACGTGGAAGTGGTCTTCAACTACGACCTGCCCTACGACGCTGAGGATTACGTGCACCGCATCGGGCGCACGGGCCGCGCGGGCCGCAGCGGGCAGGCCATTTCGTTTGTCGCCGGACGGGAGCTGTTTCAGATCCAGCACATCGAGCGTTACACGAAGATGAAGATTCAGCGCGCGAAAATCCCCACCGCCGCCGAGGCGGAGGAAGTCCGCGCCAACGTGTTTCTCGACAAACTGCGCAGCACGCTGAAACGGGGAACGTACAAGCGACAGGATCACCTGGTCGAACGGTTGCTGGAGGAAGGTTTCAATTCCACCGATATCGCCTCGGCGCTGATCCATCACCTGCAAGGTGGCGACGAGACCCCGGCAACCCCACCGGCACCCGAAATCCGCGAGCGCCCGGAACGTCCGGAACGCCCGGCCCGCCAGGAATATCCCGTCCGGCAACCCCGGATTGCACCAGTACCGCCGCGTCCCAAAATAGCCCCACCCGCACCCGTCGTCAGCCGGCCTCCGGCAAAGGTCGTGATTCCACCGCCACCGGTTGCCAAACCGCCGGCCATCGAGAAAATTAAATCTCCGGCAGCTCCGCCAGTAAGTGCGGCGCCGCCCGCCGTGCGCACCGTCACATCACCCCTGGCGGGCAGCGCCACCAAAGCCCCGGGACATCCTGCCGCCACCGCGGCCGCCGCCCCCAAACCCGTTGTGGAGAAAACATATTCGGACGCGGAAATTCTCGCCGCAGTGAAAGCGCCGCCGGCGGCGGCTCAGAAGATTCTGGCGCGCCAACCGACGGCCATAAAAACTCCAACTGCGGCGGCTCCCAAGGCAAGCCGGGCCACGCCGCCCGACCAGACCCGGTTGTGGATGAACCTCGGCGCTGAGATGGGCATCAAGCCCATTGATGTCGTGAATGCCATCGCCGGCGAGACTGGCCTGCCGGGCAAAGTGGTGGGCACGGTGGATGTGCGCGAGCGGCATCTGTTCGTGGACGTGGCCACGGAACACGTCAAGGGCATCATCGCCAAACTGAACCGGGCGGCCATCAACAACCAGAAAGTCAAAGTGAAAGTGGCCTGATGAGCGACGACGCTTCCCCCGCCCCGGCCCCAAACCCGGAACGCATGTTTCCGTTTGTGCGCAAGGCTGGCATCCTCGTGGCCGACCGCACCAAGCTGCAGCGCAGCAAGGGCAAGCTGCATTTTGTGCTGATCACCCGCGACATTTCAGAGAAGAGCCGCGACTCCGTGCTCGCCGACTTCCGGCATTATCCCGTGGTGCAATATTACCTGAGCACCGACCTGGAAAAGTTCTTCGGCCTGCGCGACACCCGCGCCATTGGCTTCACCAAATCCGGCCTCGCGCAATCCATCTACGCCGAACTGAAACCGTACCGCATCAACCAGCCGGTGACGCCGGTAAAAAAAGCGGTGCCGCCGGCACCAGCAGATTAATGGAAAGGCGGCATCGGTTTCAGGACCGGCGGCGGGCTGAAGAATTAGTCTGAGGGATTCAGCGGAGGACGACGTAATAAAGCTTGGCAGTTAATTTCAACCTCTGACTGAATGCTATGAACCCACTCAAATTCACCATGCGCCTCCTCCTTGCCACCACCCTGCTGGCAGTCCCGCTCGCCGGTTTTGCCGCCGCCACCATGGAAGGGATGAAATCCGAATCGCCGGCCTTGATGCAGCCGGTCAAATCCGTTTACGCCCATTACCTCAAAATCCAGAATTCCCTGGCGGAAGATTCCCTGAAAGGCGTGGCCGATGAGGCGATGGCCATCGCCAAGGCGGTCACAGGCGATTCCATGAAAATGCTTCCCGGTGAAGTGGCCAAGCAGGCCGGCACCCTGGCGGCGGCCAAAGATTTGAAAGCCGCCCGCGCCGCCTTCAAACCGTTGAGCGATTCCCTGATCAAGTACCTCGCCGACCACAAGG
>DATJIU010000313.1:0-4715 GCA_035492855.1 Dongiaceae bacterium
CAGCTTACAACAGCAGCGGAAGGGCAGTGAACCGGCGTCGCCCAAGGCAGCAGCTAGGTTATTGTTGCAGCACCACCGCTCCCTGCTGCGTCGGGTCCATGATCCGGCCGAAAAAGAGGATGCTGCCGCTGCCGTTGTCGCGAATGAGGAACAGGAACGGATGGTCCACTATAAAAACGTCGCTTATGGATTTGGCGGCGAAATGACTGACGGTGGTCGCCGCGGCCTCGGTGCCGCTTTCATTTATTTCCACAAAAGACTGATGCAGCACGGAAGTGAGGAAAAGATTCATGGTGCCATCCATCCCGGAAAAATCAGCGGTGTTATCAAAAGCGGAGGTTAGACCCAGGGTTTTTAGGACGGGAGTCAGGTCGCAATTTTGAGAAGTGATGAAACGGGGCAGTGACACCGAGGTTTCCACCGGGTTGGCTCTGTCGAGTTCCCGCAACCAAGTCTGAAGTTTGGAGCAGGTCAGTTGAGTCTCCACCTCCGGAAGCATGGCAGCGGGGACTTCTTGCGCATAGTGATCGCCCGGTGGTTGCAGGATGATCAGGGACAGGTCTTGGCCAACATAGGGCAGTTCCAGCAATTCCACGTTATCTTCGGAAATTTGGGTGGTTTTGAACCAACCCGTCCCCCGCATCATGGGCACGGGGACGGTCTGGTTGGTGGTGACATAAAACGGGGCTGGTTGGGTGCGCTGCTTTTCGAACTCCATTTTCCAGGTGCCTTTGAAATACAGGGCACTGGCCACCACCAGCCGCGTCTGGGCGGAAATTTGTTCCGGATTGACGGCGCTCGGAATTTTGCCTCGGGTTTGATCCGATGCCCAATGATTTATGGCGGCGACTGCCGCCGTGGGGGAGTGCTGGAAATCCAGTTCGTGATATCCGGCGTGATACTTGATCCGGACGGAATTCAGAAAAGCACCCTTGAAAGAATCGCCCGCCTGCCCCCATAGCGAATTGGCCGGTAGCAATGTGATGCGGTGCCACCGTTGGATTTTTTTCATGCGCCGGGCCAGGGCTTCAAATGCCTCATCAAGCTGATCCTGAGGCAGGTCGAAGTGCAACACTTTGGCGAGTTCGCTCTCGGTCCTGCCGCGCGCCCCGGCGTAGGCTATCGCCAGGGAACTGGAAATGCCATAAGGCGCGAAAAACACATTTCCCTGCCGTTCCTTGAGCTGCCGGTAAACATCGAGCGCAAAACTGGTATTGCCCGCCACCACGGATTCAATTTCAGGGGTACTGTGAAACGGTTCCGGGGCGGTCGGAAGATTGCAGGCAAATCCCGCCCCCGCCACGGTCACACTGGCAATGCCCAGGCTGTACCGGATCCGCTTTTGCTGCCTTGGGGAGAATCGGGCCAGCCGCCGTTGGCCCCACCGGACGACTTGAAAAATGAGATATCCCCAGATGCCGGACAGGACCAGAAACATCAACAGAACGACAAGCAGACTCACGAACTCGGAGGCGCCACCTATTTGCAGGAGCAATGTCAATGGAATATGCGTTATTTGAACGAAGCTCTGGATTGCCCGGCCCAACCCGGTTTCGGGCAAACCAAAAGCGACGCTGACCAGCAGGATCTCGAACAGCATCCCGATCAGGAAATAGCGGAGGCGCTGGCGAGCCGGCTGGGAGTCCGGAGTTGTGGGCATGCGGCAATTTACTGCGCTGTCGCAAAAAAGCAAATCGGCTGCCGGATGATTTATGGAACTATTCCAGCGATTGCCAGCGGGTGGCGTTGATCAGCTGCCTAAGGGTGATATACAGCGCCACCACCACGAGGGTTTCTCCGGCCAGAAATTGCCAGAACCAGCCGGTATGCCAGGCCCATACGGCCACTCCGGAGACGGCCAGCGAAACGAACATCGCGCCGATCATGTTCAGCCCGCGGCGCGTGGATTTGGCCTCTTCAGTGGGTTGGGACAGGGGCACGGCGCTTTCGCCCATTCCCGGAACCAACGCATATACCGGCAGCGAAATGATGCCCGGCAACAGGAGCAGCAGTTGCGCCCAGTCACGGCACAAGAACCAGATGCTGATGCCAAAGATCAGGACGGTGGGCAGCGCCAGGAAACACAGCACCGCGCGCCGGGCCCCGTGAAACAGCAGCGCCGGGCCGGGCAGGGGAGCCACATGAAACATGTCCGCCGCCTGCCAATGTTGCGAGTAGCGCAGCATGCTCAACCCCAGCAACGGTACCAGGCCCAGGTAGCCCGTGGTGAACGCCATGCCAAAGCCGCTGTCGGCGGCACCGGAACCGTGACCGGAAGTTTGCAGCAGCATGATGGCCGGAATCACGAGCATCGGCGCAATGCCGGGGTACACCCGCAGTTTGACGTCGCGGTCGCGCAGCAGATAGGCGGCGACGAGCAGGAACGAGGCGCGGGACACGGGATCGCGCAGCCACCAGCGCAACGGCGGCACGGTGGTCAGCCAGTCCACCCACCGGCGGCTGCCCTGCGGGCGGGGGCGGGAAACGGTCTGGCCGAGCTTTTGCAGCCCGACTTCATAATCTTGCGCCAGTTTGCCGAAGGCGAGCCAGAGCACGAGACTGGTCCCGGCGAGGCCGAGCCCCGCGAGCAGCCACGACCCGGCACCCTGCGTGCCGGCCACGGCGTCGTCCCATCCCGCGAACCAGGCGGGCGGCAGCAAGGTCACCCACCAAGCACTGGTGTTAAGCTGAATCTGGTCCCCGAACCGGAGCATGACGCGGGGCATAATCTGACCCGCGAGCACCGCCATGATGGACACGATAATCTGGGCCAGGGTCATCAGGCCTTCGAGCCGTTCGCGGCCAAACCAGCGCAGACACAACTGGTAGGCCAGCACCACCGATCCGGTGCAAAACAGCGCCTCCAGTGCCGTGGAGAAAAGATGCACGAAGGCAAAACTCCAATGTCCGTGCGGGCCCAGACTGCCCGCGAGCAGCCCGGCCAGGTTGAAGGCGGCAGCCAGCCAGAGCGAGACCTCCACCAGCACGCCAATCTTGGCCCACAGCAGGTCGCGGGGCGTAACCGGCCGGTGCAGCAAAATATCCGCCTCCTCCTTATTGAACAAAATTTCGCCGGCAGAGGACGCCACGAACATGCCCAGGAAGACAAAGGTCATGCCGTGCAAATAGACTGACAGGGCAAACACCGGTTGCCGGAGAAACATCAGCGCGAACAGACCGAAGAGACCATAAAAGAAAAGCGTGAGGCCCAGTTTGGAGCCGACGGAGCGCGGGGCGCCGCTGCGTTTCAACCCGCGCGAAGTGCGGCCGCGCAGGAAGAGGGTGAGGAACAGCCGCCGCAGCGCGCGCGCCGCAGTGGGGGCGGGTTCCGGAGGCGGGGGCGCAGGAATTGGCGGCGGGTTCATGACCGGAAGGTCCGGGCGAAATCTTCCGCGCGCCGTTCCAGTTCCGCGCCGCCGGTGAGCGAGGTAAACAGCTTTTCCAGCGTGCCGGACTGGTGCTGGGCCACCAGTTCGTCCGGCCGGCCATCGAGCAGCAGCCGGCCCTTGTCAATAATGATGACGCGGTCGCAGACCCGCTCCACCACATCCAGAATGTGCGAGCTGTACACGATGGTTTTGCCTTCGCGCGCAAGGGTCTGGATAAGCGCCTTGAAACCGACGGCGGCATTGGCATCCAGGCCGTCCAGCGGTTCGTCGAAAAAAACCACCGGTGGATTGTGCAACAACGCGGCGGTGATGACGACTTTGCGCCGCATGCCTTTGGAATACGCCCCGAGCAACTTGTCGGTGAGCGTTTCAAAGCTCAGGTCGAAGAAGGTGAGAAACTGCTTGATGCGCTCGCGGGCGGCTGCGCCGGGAATGGCGTACAGTGCGGCGATCATTTCCAGATATTCCAGGCCGGTCAACGATTCAAATACCGCACCCGACTCCGGCACGAAACCGACGTGCCGTTTCACTTCGAGCAGATTCTGCCGCAGGTCGAAGCCGCAAATTGTGGCGGTGCCGGAAGTGGGCGTGAGCATCCCCGTGAGCATCTTGAGCGTGGTGGATTTGCCCGCGCCATTGGGCCCTAGAAACCCGACAATCTGTCCCGAAGGAATTTCAAAGGACAGCGCATCCACCGCCACTTGGGCACCGAAGGTTTTGGTGAGTTTTTGGACGGAGATCATGGTCAGGTTTCCCGGAATTTGCCGTCAGGAAATGGCGCTGGCAATCAAGTCATAATCGGTATGCCCGATGATTTTCACGCGGGCGAACTGGCCCACGGGCAGCTTGCCCCGCACGTAAACCCGGCCGTCAATGTCCGGCGCATCGGCTTCGCCGCGGGCCACGAGGTAGCGGCCCTTGAGCTGGGGCAGGGCGGTGTCGGTTTCGCGGATGAGGCCATGCTCCCAGGAACTGACATTGGCGGTCTGCAACTGGCGGGCGGTGGCTTCGCCTTCGATGAGCACCTTGATTTCGCGGCCCACAAATGATTCCGCCACCTCGCGCGCCACCCGGTGTTGCGCGGCCATGGCGAGTTCCCGGCGCTTTTGTTTCACCTTGTCACCGAGTTGCCCGGCCATCTTGCCGGCGAGGGTGCCGTCCTCGCGCGAATAGCTGAAGACGCCGAGCCGCTCGAATTTGGTTTCGCGGATGAGGCCATGCTCCCAGGAACTGACATTGGCGGTCTGCAACTGGCGGGCGGTGGCTTCGCCTTCGATGAGCACCTTGATTTCGCGGCCCACAAATGATTCCGCCACCTCGCGCGCC
>DATJIU010000314.1:0-3592 GCA_035492855.1 Dongiaceae bacterium
ACCGGCAATTTTATGTACCTTAACCTCAAACCTCGCCGCCGGAATTCGCAATGCCGCCGCGGGTTTACCCTGATCGAACTGCTCGTCGTCATCGCCATCATCGCGATTTTGGCGTCCCTGTTGTTGCCGGCCCTGTCGCGGGCAAAACAGCGGGCCATGGATATCAAGTGCATTAACAATCTCAAACAATTGCACCTGGCGTATGCCATGTATCAAAACGATTTCAACGGGTCGGGGGTGGACTATGCCGGTTACAATTTGTGGATGGCCACGCTGGTGACGTATTATTCGCGCGCGGATCAGGCACGGTTTTGTCCCGTGGCCCCGGACAAGAATCGCGTAACGACCTACAAAGGCAGCGCCACCGCCGCCTGGAACTGGTGGGTGGGCGCCACGAACCTGGATTCCGGAAGTTATGGTTACAATGGCTATCTGTACGCCAATTGTCCTTTGGGCAACCCCGCTTACTATTTTCGCCGGGAAAGCACCATTGCCCAGCCGGTACTGACGCCGGTTTTCTTTGATGCTGTCTGGGCCGACGTGTGGATGGAGCGCACCTTGCCACCCACTCCGAACTTGAACCTGCTGACCGGTGCCGGCGACAGCAACGATCCGCCAGGCAATGGACCAAACCGCCTCCTCATTGCGCGGCATCCCACCAAAGCCGGGCTGGCGCAATTTCGCAAGCCCATTCCCGGATTCATCAACATGTCCTTTGCCGACGGCCACGCCTCGAGCATCCGGTTGAACGACCTCAAGACTTATTACTGGCACAAGAACTATGTGCCCACCCCAGACCCGTGGAACACAACGCCCTGACGGCGCGGCGCGGTAAGGCCTGACCGCCCGGATCAGCGGGGTTGCCTGAGGCTCATGCCGGCTTATGCCGCCGGTCACTTTTTCTTCTTTCCTTTTGGCATTCAGCTTTCATATTGGGTTCTCATGAACCTGGAGGCAGTTGCATCTATTACTCTTCAGACCGCCGGCTTGAGCCGGGGAGGGAGTGGCTTGTGGGAGTTCATGCCTGCCGGGCCGCAGGTGCCGCCCCACCGTTCTGAATTTTCTCCGGAACAAAGTTTTAACATTTCCCTCTAACCACTGTCACAACTACTACTATCATGAAAAAAATCATCGCCCCTCTGATTGTTGCCGGCATCACCCTGATGACGGCCCTGCCAACCATGGCGCAACGCAAACCCCTGAGCCCGCACGACACCGTGAGCGGAGTCATTGACGGCAACCGGATTACCATCACCTACGGCCGGCCCTATACCATCAAGCCCGGCACCACCGAAGTCCGCAAAATCTGGGGCGGATTGGTGCCCTATGACAAACCCTGGCGCATGGGCGCGAACGAGGCGACGACGCTAATTACGCAAAAGCCCATTGAAATCGCCGGCAAAACCATCCCTGCCGGGGCTTACACGCTCTACATGATGCCCAGCGAGTCCGGAGCGTCCCATCTGGTCTTCAGCTCGGCACTCGGCGGCTGGGGGGAACCGGTGGACACCCAGCATGATGTCGCGCAAGTGGAATTGACCAAGGAAGCCTTGGACCAGCCGGTGGACCAGTTCACTATGGCCGTGGCCAAGGCCTCGTCGGGTGGCACGTTGCAGTTGATGTGGGAAAAAACCAAGTATTCCGTGGCCTTCACCGTCCAGAAATAACGTTGTCACCAGACGGACCGGCTGGGGTCAAACTGCCGGGCGGCGTCACCCAAAAGGACCAAGATGTCATTTCCTCAAGTGGGCCGCCGCGCCTGGAACCGGGCCGGAGGGCTGGCAACCGGTGCCTGGCTTTCCGCCTGTCTGACCGTTTCCGCCCAAATGACCCCGTCGGCGCCCGCCGCCCATATTTTGCAAGACCTGAACCAGTTTAGCGAACTGGGCAGTGTGCTTTACGTGGCGGCCCATCCCGATGATGAAAATAACCAGTTGATTGCCTACCTGGCCCGGGGCCGCAATTATCGCACCGCCTATCTCTCGCTCACGCGGGGCGATGGCGGCCAGAACGTGCTCGGGCCGCAATTTGGCAGCGAACTCGGCGTCATTCGCACGGAAGAATTGCTGGCCGCGCGGCGGGTGGATGGTGGCCGGCAGTATTTTTCCCGCGCGGTGGATTTCGGCTTTTCCAAAGATTACCAGGAGACGTTAAACATCTGGGACCGGCCGGCGGCGTTGTCCGACATCGTGCGGGTCATCCGGGAGTTCCGGCCAGACGTGGTCATCAACCGTTTTTCCACTGTGCCCGGCGGCACGCACGGGCATCACACGGCGTCGGCGGTGCTGGATACGGAAGCTTTCAAGCTCGCCGGGGATCCGCAGGCCTTTCCCGAACAGTTGCGTGAGGGGCTGACGCCCTGGCAGCCCAAACGCCTGTTTTGGAACGCGGGCGGATTTCAGCGGGGCGGTGCGGAAACCAATGTCATCCGTTTGAACGTGGGCGGGGTGGATGCCGTGACCGGGGAATCATTTGCGGATATCGCCGGGCACAGCCGTTCCATGCACAAGACCCAGGGTTTTGGCAATTACCCCGGCGGCGGCGGTCGCGGGCCCCGGGAAGAATCGTTTGTGCTGCTCGCGGGCGATCCAGCCACCAACGACATCATGGACGGAGTGGATACTACGTGGGACCGGGTGCCCGGCGGCGCGGCCATCGCCAGCGCCACCACGGCGGTCATCGCAAAATTTAATCCGCAAGACCCCGCCGCCAACGTGCCCGCCCTGTTGAAGATTAAAAAAGACCTGGAAGCCTTGCCGCATCCGGATCCGGTGGTGGACGAAAAACGCGCGTTGCTCGACCGCATCATCCAGGCCTGTCTGGGGCTGACCGTGACCACTACAGTGCCGCAGGCGGATGTTGTGCCCGGTGAGCCGTTGCAACTCCATTTGACCGCCCAGGTGCAATCGGCGGCGGTTCCCGTCCGTTGGGTAGCGACCCGTTATCCCGTGACCAAAACGGAAACGGCGGTCAATCAGGACTTGGTGGCCGGGCAGGCGGTCCACCGGGAGGCCACGGAAATGCTGCCGGCTGGCACACCGGTGAGCCGGCCGTACTGGCTGCGCGAAGAGCCTGCGGCGGGCCTGTTTCATGTGGCGGATCTCAATTTGATCGGCCGGCCGGAAAACCCCCCGGTCTTTCCGGTGGAACAGGTTTTTGAGGTCGGCGGCCAACGGCTGGCGCTTCCGGATCAACCGGTACAAGTTTCGACCGGTTCGGCGGAGGTCGCCCCGCGACCGCTGATTGTTATTTCGCCGGTGTCACTCCAATTGCAATCGGAAGTGGGATTGTTTGCGCCCAAAGCCTCGCACCCGGTCAGCGTGGAAGTAACCGCGATGCGGGCGGACGTCACCGGCGCGTTGCATTTGGCGGCTCCGGACGGATGGCGGGTTCAGCCTGCAACGCAGGCCATCCATCTGCGGGCGGTGGGCGACCAGACCCGGTTCACTTTCACCGTCACCGCGCCGGCAGAACCCACCACGGCCGGGATTACGGCTATGGCAGAAATTGGCGGCCGCAGCTACGACAACGAGCGGACCGTCGTTGATTATCCGCACATTCCCCGGCTGGTGTGGCAACCGCCCGCCCGGCT
>DATJIU010000315.1:0-17590 GCA_035492855.1 Dongiaceae bacterium
GGGGCAGCCCCTCAATTAATGCTGCCGGTCCAATTTATTCCAATTACGTCGATTGGAAACCCGTTAGCAGGCACATAGCCCAAATTTTCTTTGTCCAGATTTTGATTTTGCGGACATCATTGGGTGAATGGCCGACCGCACGGATCACGAACTGCTGGGCGAATATGCCCGAGACGCTTCCGAAGCCGCGTTCACGCGACTCGTGACGCGGTACGTGAATCTGGTTTATTCCACCGCGCTGCGGTTCACGGACAATCCCCATCACGCCGAGGAAATCACGCAGGCTGTCTTTGTCATCCTGGCATGCAAGGCGGGCACGTTGTCCCCGCGGGTGGTGCTCTCCGGCTGGCTCTACCAGGTGACCCGGCACGCGGCGGCAAACCTGGTGCGGGGCGAAGTCCGGCGGCAACAGCGCGAACAGGAGGCCTATATGCAGACAATGGCAAATGAGACGCCAGATCGGGCGGCCTGGGAGCAAATGGCCCCGTTGCTGGACGCGGCAATGGGCCATCTGGGCGAGACCGACCGGAATGCCGTGGTACTGAGTTTTTTTGAGAACCGCACGGCGGCGGAGGTGGCGGCGCGGTTGCAATTGAGCGAGGCGGCGGCGCACAAACGGGTTAGCCGGGCGCTGGAGAAACTGCGGAAATATTTTGCCCGGCACGGGGTGGAATCCACAACCGCCGGCATTGCCGGAACGATTTCCGCCCATTCCCTGCAGGTGGCGCCGGCAACGCTGGCCCATTCGGTGGCGGCGGTGGCGCTGACCAAAGGGGCCGTGGCATCGGGATCTACATTAACCCTCATTAAAGGAGCATTGAAAATTATGGCATGGTCCAAGGCGAAAACGGCTGTGATAGCAGGAGTGGTTTTGATCCTGGCCGCCGGAACGACGACCCTGGTGGTGAAACGGCACGCGGAGCGTTCCCGGGAAAAAGTGCTGCCGCCGGCCCGCTACGCGTTTCGGCAGGAGTCCGACCGGCTGGTGGGTGACGCAAAAATGGCGGGGCTGGCCTGTTTCCTGTATGCGGGTGACCACCAAAACCGGCTCCCAGCCAGCTTTGCCCAACTGAACGCTTGGGACCAACAAACCAAACTGTCGGATGCGGATTGGGAGTTTGTCGCGAGCGGGACCAAGGACGGCTTCACCACCCCGGAAAAGACGATCTATTTCATGGAGAAACAGCCCCGGCAGGCCCCGGATGGCAGTTATGCGCGAGTTTACGCCACGGTGGATGGCCGGGTTTTCCTGGTCACCTCCCCGGACCGGGATTTCACGGCGGTGGAAAAGCAGCGCGGTTTTCTGATTGGGCGGCTGGTGCCTTGAAGGGCTGGTTTCGGGCATTCGCAAACCATTTTACACCTCGCCCGCGTGGTGTATAATGTCCCTCTGTGAATGCGCCAAGGCGGCAACGGGTGGTTTGTGGCATGAGCGGAGGAGTGGACTCCTCCGCGACGGCGGCATTGTTGTTGGAGCAGGGATATGATGTCATCGGCATTACGCTCAAGCTCTGGCCGCAGGACTGCGTGAACCGCGCCGAGGACAAGTGCTGCGGCCCGCAGGCGGTCACCGACGCGCGTTCGGTGTCGCACCGGCTCGGCATTCCCTATTACCTCATTGATGAGTCGGCGGATTTCCAGAAGCACGTCATCCAGTATTTTGCGGATGAATACAAGGCCGGCCGCACGCCGAATCCATGCGTGATGTGCAACCAGAACCTGAAGTTCGGCCGGCTGATTGACCGCGCTGACCAGCTCGGGGCGGACTACATTGCCACGGGACATTTCGCGCGCATTGAAAAAAGCGCGGACGGTTCGCGGCAACTGCTCAAGCGCGGCCGGGATGCGCGCAAGGACCAGAGCTATTTTCTCTTTTCCCTGCGGCAGGACCAACTGGCGCGGACGCTGTTTCCGCTGGGCGAAAAGACCAAGAGCGACACCCGCGAGGTGGCGCGGCAGTGCGCGCTCAAGACGGCGGACAAGGCCGAGAGCATGGAAATTTGTTTTGTGCCGGACAACAACTATGGCGGTTTTCTCCAGCAGGCCAACCTGGTGCAGAAGCATCGCGGCGAGATTGTGGATTTGCACGGACGGTTGCTGGGGCATCACGACGGCATTGAGTTTTATACCATCGGCCAGCGCAAGGGTCTGGGCATCACCACGCCCAAGCCGGTGTACGTGGTGGAACTGGACGCGGAGCGCAATCGCGTGGTGGTGGGGGATGAATCCGCGCTGGACCGGGATGAATTCGTGGCCGACCGCTGCAACTGGCATCCCTTTGAAAAGCTCGCCGGTCCCATCGAGGTGACGGCCAAGATTCGCTACAATCATCCGGGCGTGGCGGCCACGGTGACACCACTGGAAAACAATTCCGTGCGGGTGAAATTGCATGTGCCGCAACGCGCCATCACGCCCGGCCAGGCGGCGGTGTTTTATCAGGATGACCTGGTGGTCGGCGGTGGCTGGATCGCGCGCTAGGGCGAAAAAACTCCCGTCGCGGCAATTTATTCCGGCACAATCATTCGCGGCAGCACTCCAAATCGCATTCAGTAAAATCAGGCCCCTCACCTCGGTCTTCTCCCCGTTGAGCGGGGCGAGGAAGACCAGCGAATCGATGTCTGCGAGTTCGATGCTCTGTTAAGAGCGGCGCCGATTGTCACGGACGAGGGATTTCCAGCGCGCGAATATTTGCTCCCCACTCAATGAGTGAAAGGGCTGGGGCGAGAAGCCGTTCACATTCTGTTGTAATATTAGGGCAGCAACACGGCGCGGTAGAACCGGCTGGCGTTGGTGGTGATGAGGGTATCGCCGATTTGCAGCGGGTTGGGCGCGGCGGGAACATTGGTCAGCGGCGTCCACACCGCGTCGTTCAAATGGTCCTTGTACTCGATCTGGTAATGGGCGCCCGGTTGCGTGGCAAAGGAGAGCGTGACGCTGCCGGCATTGATTTCGGAAACGATTACCGGCGGCTGGTTGCTCAGGGTGCCGGGCGAACCGATGTCGCCATTGGCCGCCGCCACAAAAGCCCCGCCGTGGCCCACGCCGCTCAGGCCGCCAAAAATTCCGGCTACGGCATCGTACCCGAACGAAACCCCGCGCGTCGCAGTGCCAAAGGTGACGCTGGCCACTTGGTCGGTGTCGCTGGCGGCGGCGGTATTCCACACATGGATGGCATCGCCGTCCGAACTCAGGCCGAGCCCGCTGCCGGAATAGGTGAGGATTTTCAAGTCGGACCGCAAATTTTGCGGGCCCCACCAGGCGCGGAAGGCGTCGGCTGACATATCTTCCACCATGACCACGGATTCGCCGGGGGCCATGAGCACATCGTTGGTGGCCAGGGTGCAGGCTACGGCGAGCGAGGTGGAGCTGTCATCAAACCGGTATCCGCGCAGGTTCACGGTGAAGTCGCCGAGGTTGCTCAGTTCCCACCAGTCGGTGTGGTTGGTGGCAGTTCCCGTGGCTTCGCTGGACATGACTTCGGTGACTGCCAGCTGCGGCTTGGGCGTAATGGTCACAGTGGCTGAAAGATTGGTGCCGCCGGCGGAGTTGGTAACCCACACGGTGTAAATCCCGCTCTCATTGGTTTGCGCGGGGTCGAGCACCAGTTGGGCATTGGTCTGGCCATCCAGGTTGGTGGTGTTCAGTTGCCACTGATATTCCGGCGTGGGACTGCCGATGGCAGCCACGGTGAGCGTGACACGTTGGCCCACGTAAGCTTCCAGCCCGTTCGGTACCTGGGTGATCACCGGCGCTGTCACCGTAAGATAGGCGGCGGTGGTCAGGCCCGACCACGGGCTCGACAACGGCGGGTTGTTGGGGCCGGTCAGGTTGTGGTGGGCGGTATCGTATGCCCGGACCAGAATGGTGACATTGGTGTTGATGGGAATGGGCGCGAGATATGGCAGGGCATTGGAGGAAATGCGGCCACCCGGCAAACGCGGGTCGGTGCCGTTCGTGGTGTAGTAGAGCGTCGCTCCGGCGGGGCCGGTGAGGGCCAGACCGGTGCCGGGGGCAATGGCGCCGGCGGCGTGGCTGAGCCCGGGTTTGGCGACGAAATTGGTATCCATGAAATTCAGCCGTTGCGCGTACCAATTTTTCATAAAATCCACCTCGCCCTGGTAAGTGCCAGGGAAGTTGTAGCTGTATCCTGAGGCGGCGAAGATGCCGGAGCGGGGTGAGGTGAAGCCCGACCAGCGGGACACTTCGCGCGGTTGCTCGTTGCGCACCTGGTTGACCAGGGTATCAATGGTGGCAAAGATGTGATTGGTGGAGAGCATGCCGGGGCGCAGATCTTCGTAGCGGTCAATCCACTGCTGCCAGAAATCAATGTCGGTGAACATGCGGCCCCACCACGGATAATTGAAGAAATCAGTGCCCTGGTCTCCGCTGGGCGAGCGCCAGGTGCGGGGATTGAAATCCCGGCCGTCGGTCGAGCCCTGGGTGCGGTCAAAATCCCATACCGGCCCGAAATGCAGCTTGCCATTGCGTTCCTTGTAGAAATAGGCGCTGAGCCGCAGCGCATCCACATTGAAGGCCATGACGTTGAGGATGTGATGGTCAATCCACGAGCCGGTATCGATGTAACCCCGGAAGCCGTTCGTGGGGTCCTTGTAACTGGCGCCATTGACCGCCAGGCCGAACGCGTCCAGGTAATTTTGCAGGTACTGTTGTTGCGGCGCCCGTTGCGGCAGCTTGATGTCGGTCTCCTTGGGTTCCACGTAAACGATGGTCTGGCCGGCGGCGTAGAAGCCGGTTTCGTCCTCCCCGGGGTCGTCAATTTTCATCATGTAGCCGCCGGTCACCTCCGGGTCGGTGTTGTCATGCTCCTTCAATTTGGGAATGTCCACCCGCGCCGGGCCCCACTTGATTTTTTCCTCCAGCACATAGATGCCGTTGTAATTGCCGGCGGAGACGGCGCTGCCGGTGGTGTTCAGGTACACCTCCACAAACCGGGTGCGCGGGGCGTAGCGGCCGATGTCGTTGCTGAGCTGATACACCAGCGGATTGTGGATGAGCACGGGCTCGAAGTTGTTCGGCGCGTACAGCACCCAGTCCGATTCCGGTGGCAGGCCCAGGGGCGCCAGATCCCGGCCGGCGTTGTAATCATCCCAGAACTCCAGCGACCAGCTTTGCTTGGGCAGGTAGCGGGTGCTGCGGCCGCGGACGCGGATGCCGGCGCGGGCGTTCAGCGTCGGCGCGTTGGTGAGGGAGACGGCGCCGGTTGGGGATTCGTAGAGGGAAACATTGATTACCTGCTGGGTGCTGACGGGAATGCTGCCCGCCCCGAAATTATAAATGATGAAGGCCGGCAGATCGGACACTGCATTGCGCAGACTGGAACTGAGCTGGATGTAACTTTCGGTGCGCAACGGCCCCGGCAAAAAACCGGGAGTGAAACTCCGCGCGCGCACTTGCAAGGAATGGGTGATGGCGATGGGGTTGGTGTAAACCGGGGAGAACTCGGTCGGTGCCGTACCGTCCAGGGTATAACGGATCACGGCGTTCGTGTCGGCGGTGGATAGAAACAGGTTGAAAATGTCGCTGAAAGTGCCGCCGCTCCGGGAGAAATCCACTGCCGCCGAGACCGTGGCGCCGAGGGGAGCGTTGGGCGCGCCCGGGGTGGGGGAACTGAAATAGCCCACAAAATCCGGCGAAATCTGGTCACGCCCGTAGGAGACATCAGGCTGTTGCGCGGGGTAGGTGGGGGAGAACACGGACATGATGTTGGTCTCCGGGCTTACCAGTGCGAGAAATTGCCCGGCGGCGGAGAGCTTGAAATTGGTATGCAATTCCGCAGTGGCATTGGTCCGGTCCTTGCCGGAGGCAAACACCACGAGGTAACCGTTGGCGGGCAGAATGACGTTGGGAAAGCGCCACTGCATCAGGTTGGTGGGACTCTCCGCCAACGCCCAGTCGCCGAGGTTCACGTCCGCGCTGGTGGCGTTGTACAGCTCAATCCAGTCCGAGGTGTCGCCATCGGCGTCTTTGAGCGTCTTCTTGTTGTCCGCCATGAATTCGGAAATCTCGACCCCGGAAATCTGGGCGTTGGGATTCACCGTAAAGGTGTAGTTCCCGCCGGCAAAGTCATTGCCGAGCAGGTCGGCAATGCCGCTGTTGGTGTCCCATGCCACGGTTGTGGTTCCGGCGGCCACCGGGGGAAAGTAAAACACGTACTGCCACGGCGCGTAGCTGGACATGTTCGTGGCTGCCACGCCGTTGATCAACAGATCGGCCGCGTCCACCCCGGTGACATCCTTGTTGAAGTCCACTTCGAGGCTGCTCAGTTGATGCACGGTGGCGCCGGCGGCGGGAATCAGGCTCGCGATGGGGGGGAAGGTGTCCGGCACGGCCGCCAACGCAACCGAAATAAGGAAGTCGCTACTGGAAGCCAGGGAGGAATTGAATGCCTGCACCGCGATGACGTTGGTGCCCGGCACGAGGTAGTCGGACGGATGGTCCAAGCTGACCTCCTGAAGCGGGACCGGTTCCGCCAGGGCGGGAGAAGAAGTGCCATTGTAAGGCACGTCTCCCTCCGGCATGTTGAAGCGTTCCACCTCCACCCCATTGATCCAGACGATGCAACCGTCGTCGCTCAGCGTGCTCAACTGCAACTGGTAAATCGCGGCGGGATTGGTAAGGACGAAGGTCTGGCGGAGGAAGACGCAGGCATAGCCGCCGTTCATGTCAGTGAGGTCGGTGTTGCCGGTATAGGCAGTGTCGCTGCCCGGGCTGTTCTCGTAATAGAAAGGTCCCGCACCCGTGGACCACGATGCATCGTTGAAATCAATGTCCCGCCAGGTGGTGGGATTGGGACTGGAGGCTTCGGAAGTTCCCTTGAAATACTTCCAAGTGGCGTTGGTATCAAAAAGAGTTTGCGCCCGGGCTGAAATAAGCACCGCGACGACCAGCAGTCCCCAAAGCACTTTCATAGAAGGCAACAACTCGCGTAACCGGGCCCTGCGGTACCCGCATTCCATCCGGCGAGACCGAGGGCATTTCCCACCAATGTGACAGAAGTGTTACAAAAGTAAAATGCTTAGAAGGGACTGCCTGGCCCGGGCAGGGAGGGATGGCTTCACTGCCAGCGCCGCGGATATCCTTGGTCTGGAGTGGGTTGCTGCCGGGCTGTGTGAAAATGGCCGCTCGCAGATTAAAACAAATCCAGCGTCCGGTCCAGTTCCGCGTCCGTGTTGTAAAAGTGCGGGGAGAGCCGGATATACTGCCGGCCCTGCCGGTCGCCGCGCAACGAGGTGACGATGTTGGCGGCGCTCAGTTTGGCGTGCAACGCGGCGAGGTCGGTGTCCGGTTTAAAGCAGCTCGTCATGCCGCCCCAATTTTCCGCGGGCGATTCGGCATTAAGCACGGTGTAACCCTTGGCCTGCAACGCGGCGGTCAGCCTGGCGCGCTTGCGCCGCAGTTCGGTGGCAATATTTTCGATGCCGACTTCCAGCACGAGTTCGATGCAGGCATTCAGCCCGGCAATACTGACCAGGTTGTACGCGCCGGGTTCGTAGCGTTTGGCGCCGTTGCGGAGCACGATTTGCTCCTGCGAAATAAAATTCGGCGAGCGCACATTGTTTGCTCCGTAAATTGGCGGATTCACATAATTCTGCACTTCCTTGCGCACGTAAAGAATGCCCGCGCCGCAGGGGCCGAGCAGCCATTTGTGGGCGTCGGCGGCGAGCAGGTCCACATGTTCCACGGTGGTGGGAAAGGCGCCGAGCGTCTGGATGGCATCGAGGCAAAACAGGATGCCCCGCCGGCGAAGTTCGGCGCCGATGGCATTGTGGTCAATCCGCCAGCCGCTGACGAAATGGCACGTGGCCAGTGCCACCAGCCGGGTGTTTTCATCCACCTGCCCGAGCACATCGTGCGGGCGGATGACTCCGAGGTGGCGGAGGTTCATGAGCCGCACTTCCACGCCTTTTTCCGCCAGTGCCATCCACGGATAGACATTGGCCGGATAATCATCGTGATAGATGAGGATGTTTTCCCCGCGCCGGAACTTGAGGCCGCTGGCAATGAAGCTCAAGGCGAGCGAGGTGGGGCCCACGAAGGCGATTTCCTCCGGCTGGCTGTGCAACAACCGGGCGGCGAGCTGGCGGCCTTCGGTGAGCATCCGCTCCAGAATGTCGAACTCCTGGTCGCCAGTGGTGGCGTAGTCCGCGTATTTCTTGATGGCGTCGGCGACCCGTTGCGGCAGCGGGCAGACCCCGGCGTGCCCCAGGAAAACCCGGTGCTGCGTTACCGGAAACTCGCGGCGTCGCAATTCCTCATTGGCCAAAACTGCTTCCAAATTCATCAGGTAAAATTAGGCCAAAGCGCGGGAAGTGCAAAGGACAAGTGCAGCGCCCCAGGCGCTGGCGCGGACTCAGAAACCGCCAATTTGTTGGATCTGGTTGAAGTAGCCGGTGTAGAAACTGATGATGAAGTAGGCAATGACAATGGCCACGATCAGGTAAATCGCCTTGGGCAGCACGTCGGCAATCCATTGCAATTTGTTGGTGCCCTCTTCCTGGTAATAGGTGTGCAACTGCCGCAATGATTCGTCCAGTTTGCCGCTGACCTCGCCGCTGGCGTAGAGGTTGGCAAACATTTCGGGAAAGCGCGAGGAGCGGCTCACCGCCTCGGAGGGCAGGCGACCGGCCACGAGGTCCGGTTTCCACGCCAGCACCTGGCGGCGCAACGCGGGCGAACCGCAGGCATTGGCGGCCAGTTCCCAGGCTTCAATGACGTTTACGCCGGCGCTGATCAGGGCTTCCAGTGCGGTGGCCAGCCGGGAGAGCGCCAGGTATTGCCGCGCCTTGCCCAGCAGGGGAATGGGGTGCAGCACCGCTTCGATAATTGCCCGCCAGCCCTCGCCGTGTTTCCCCTGCATGGCATAAATGATCAGGAAGGTGCCCACGTACAAAGGCGAAAGAATGAGTCCGGCGCGCAAAAACAACATGCCCAGACTGGCCCGAAAACTGGAGCCGGCATATGGCAGCACAACCAGGAAGACAAACGCGGCAAAATGAATCAGGCCCACCGGGTAAACCATCTGGCCGATCATTTTTTTGGCCATGCGGGCCCGGTCATAGTAATAGCCGGACAACTGGCGGAAGCAGGCGTCCAAACGCCCGCTGTGCTCGGCGGCCTGGAGCAGCGCCAGGTCGAGCGGCGGCAGCCAGTCGCCAGCGGATTGCATGGCCGACGACAGGTTCTGCCCCTCGTTGATGGCGGCAATGGTGGCCTGCAGGGGTTTCCGGTAGGAACGGGAAGGGGGGTTGCGCTCGATTTGCTGGAGCGAGCGGACAATGCCCACCCCGGCGGCGGTGAGTTGGTTCAGTTGCTGATACAACTCCGCGCGGCGGGTGAACTGACCGGGTGTGTAAACCAGCGCCATTGGTAACATCAGCAAAGCCCCTTTCGGGACAAAGCTCAATTACTTTCTGACCGCGGCGCCGGCCGCGCTCAGGCCTTTTCTTCGATCAAATCGCGCCGCGCCCCGCCGAGCAGTTGTTCCACGAAGGTGGTGGAATACACGCCCCGGCGGAAATTCGGGTCCTGCAGGATGGCCTGCTGGAAGGAAATGGTCGTCTTGATGCCCCCGAGCATGTATTCGCTCAACGCCCGGCTCATGCGGTCCATTGCCTCCCGGCGATCCGCGCCGTAGGTGATGAGCTTGCCGATCATGGAGTCGTATGTCGGCGGGATGGTGTAGCCGGCATAGACGTGGGTATCCATGCGCACGCCGCGGCCGCCCGGCTGGTAATACATGTCAATCCGTCCCGGGCTGGGCCGGAAGTCATCAAACGGATCTTCGGCATTGATGCGGCATTCAATGGCGTGACCTTTGAAGGTGATGTCGCTCTGCTTGTGCCGGAGCGGTTCGCCCATGGCGATCTGGATTTGATAGCGGACCAGGTCAATGCCCGTGACTTCCTCGGTGATGGGGTGTTCCACCTGGATACGCTTGTTGACCTCCAGGAAATAGTAGTTGCCCGCGTTGTCCACGATGAATTCCACCGTGCCGGCGTTGGTATAGTTGGCCACTTCGGCAATGCGCACCGCCGCCTTGCCCATGCGGTCGCGCAGTTTGCGGAACGCCTTGCTTTCCAGCAGCGGGGAAGGGGTTTCCTCCACCAGCTTCTGGTTGCGGCGCTGCACCGAGCAATCGCGTTCCCCGAGGTGGATGATATTGCCCCGGCCGTCGCCGAGAATTTGAAATTCGATGTGATGGGGATTTTCGATGAATTTCTCGATGTACACCCCGGAGTTGCCAAAGGCCTTTTCCGCCTCGGTCCGGGCGGTATGATAACCTTTGACCAGCGAAATGTCATTGTGCGCGGCGCGCATGCCCCGGCCGCCGCCGCCGGCAATGGCCTTGATCATCACCGGATACCCGATGCGCTTGGCGATTTCGAGGGCGTCCTTTTCATTCTCCACCACGCCGTCCGAGCCCGGGGGCAGGGGCACGCCGGCCTTTTTGGCGAGCGCCCGGCTCACAGCCTTGTCTTCCAGCGCGTTCATGGCCCGGGAGCTGGGGCCAATGAACCGGATGTTGCAGCTCTCGCAAACATCCGCGAAATGGGCGTTTTCCGAAAGAAAACCGTATCCCGGATGGATGGCATCCACGTCGGCGATTTCCGCCGCGCTGATGATGCGGTCAATCCGCAGGTAGCTTTCGCTGGCGGGGGCTTTGCCAATACAAATGGCCTCATCGGCCAGTTGCACGTGCATGGAATTGGCATCGGCCTCGGAATACACCGCCACCGTGCGGATATTCAGCTCCTTGCAGGCGCGGAGGATGCGGACGGCGATTTCGCCGCGATTGGCTACGAGAACTTTTTCAAACATGCGTTGTAAGTGAGGTTGGCGGCAAATCTGCCCGCCAAAGCGAGCTCGACCGGCTCAAGTGGGACGAACCTTGAAGAGTGGCTGTCCAAATTCCACCGGCTTGGCATTGTCCGTGAGCACCTGGGTGACCACGCCTTTGACCTCGGCCTTGATCTCGTTCATGACCTTCATGGCTTCGATAATGCAGACCACGGTATCCGGGTTCACCTCGGTGCCGACTTCCACATAGGGTTCGGACTCGGGGGAGGGGGAGCGGTAGAAAGTTCCAATCATCGGGGACTTGACGTCCAGTTCGTTGGACGCCGGCGCCGGGGCGGTGGGGGACATCGCCGCAGACAGGGAAACCGGAGCCGGTTGGGGGGCGTAGGCGAGCATCGGAGCATCCTCATACTGGCCACCAGCGCCGCCACCGTTCATCCCGCGCTTGAGACGAATCTTGAAGTCCTGTTTTTCGAGTTCAAACTCCGACACGGAGTTCTTTTTCATCAGATCGATGATTGCCTTGATGTCTTTCAGGTCCACAATTTTGTGCTCCGTTAAAGTTAACTAAGTCGCGTGAAGCCGACTTTTGCTCGTTTATAAGCAAAAAAGCAGAAGCCGAACTTCGACCCTGCTTATGTCAATGTTTCAAATGCGTGACAGAATAGAGATCGGTTTCCCTATCGTCAAGAGGTAAATTCTGGCAGGCAAAAAAACCGGTGAATTTGGCCGATTTATTCCTTGTTTTGCTCAATTATGAGATTGCGGTAACGTTAATAGCCGCAATTAATGCCAAAATGTACGAATTTGCTCCAAATCCGGCGATCACCCCCCGGCAAACCGGAGCGATGAGTGACTTGTGGCGAAATTCCTCCCGGGCGTGGACATTGGAGAGGTGGATTTCGATGGTGGGAACTCCGACCGCAGAAATCGCATCCCGGAGGGCCACGCTGGTGTGGGTATAGGCGGCGGCGTTCAAAACGATGACGGCGAACTTACCCTTGGCCTGTTGAATCCAAGTCACGAGTTCGCCTTCCAGGTTGGATTGACGGAAGTCCACTTCCAACTTGAGCGCGGCGGCCTTTTCCCGGACCTGGGCTTCAATGTCGGCGAGGGTGGTGCGACCGTAGATTTCCGGCTCGCGCTGGCCCAGCAAATTGAGGTTCGGACCGTTCAAGAACAGGATTTTCATCTTGCGGTCACGATAACTACCCGGTTTTGGGTGCGCTGTCGACAGGATTCCGGCTGCCCAGCAGCCAGCCGAACAGGCAGAAAGCCGTCCAAGCGGTCGCCGGAATGTAGAGCCCAAACTCCATAAAGCTTTGCAAAGCCCAGCCCAAAAGTCCCAATCCAATGCAAAACCGCATCCAGTCTCCCTGCATTGGGCTATTCCGGAAACCCACCCACAACGCGCCGCCGATGAACGCCAGGTAAGCCATTGCCCCAATGAAGCCGGAATCCGACGCCTGCTCCAGGTAATCATTATGCACCAGCCGGGCCATTTCCGATTCCGGGCGTTTGATCTGCTTGTAGGGAATGGCGAAGGTGCCCGGCCCCGTCCCAAAAACCGGATGGGCCAGGGCGGTACGGCCCGCCGCCTGCCAGTAATCGAACCGGGCGGTCACGCTGGTGGCGCCTTTTTTGAAGTATCCGGCAAATTTGACGGCAAAACCGGTCAGGCCCACCGCCAGCACCGCCAGCATCAGGGCCAGCTTCCATTTTCGCGGAAACGGCAAACGCAACAAGGCCAGCAGACCCAGAAACAGCAGCAACAGCCAGCCGCCTTTCGACCCGGACCAGTACAGGCAGGCCAAAGCGCCCGCGGCCAACAAACCCACCAGCAATCCCCGCGCAGCCGGGGTCATGCGAACGGGCATCCGCCACAGCGCCGTCAAGCTCGCCGGCAGCAGCAGCAAAATAACTCCCGCGAGTGCGTTGGGATAGAACAGGGTCGAGAAAATCCGGGTATTGGACATCTTTTTCAACAATTCCGGCGGCACGGAGGCCATTTGCGGGTAGATATAGAGGAAGAAATACCGGCGAGTGGCTTCCAATCCGCCGAAGTGTTGCTGCCAGCCCACAATGACCACCCCAATCAACCCCAGCACCAACCCGGCAAAAAAGGGCAGGGGATCCGGGCAACGGTTGGTAATGCCCAACCCCAAATAAAAGCAGGCCACGCAAGCGACAAAATGCTTCACGGTGGCCGAGGTCAGGGCCGCATCCACCGTATGCGTGGCGGCCACCAGTTGCCAGGCCAGCCAAAGCAAAGGCAGGCATATGAGCCAGCCGGGGGCGCGCGTTTTCCAGCGCACGACAAGAATCCCAAAAATAACCAGTACCACCAGCAAGCCGTGTCCGATACTGGCTGGCCAGGAGCTCAGCGCCCATTCGTATCCGTTGGTAGGGCGGGCGACCATATCTTCCAGGACCGACGGATTGCCAAATTTCAGCAGGGCCAGACCCAGGAAGGCGCCCAGCAATAACTGGAATCCAACCGCCAGCCGGTCAGGGGCTGCCGCCACGGGAGGAGCGGGTTTCATTCTGGGCTAAAGATGTAGTTTGAGCAGACAAACCTCCAGGGCGAGCGCCTCCTGCACGTTGGTATGCAGCAATCGCTGGGTTTGCTCCAGCAATCGCAGGTTTTCCATGGCCTGGGCGGAGGTGACGCGTTGGGCCACCTGGGCGGGATGCGGCAACTGCGGCAGGTGCAGCAATTCTTCCCCGGTCGTCAGGGTCCGCAACCAGACATCCCGCAACCACAATTGCAATCCGAGCAGGATTTCGCTCCGGCGCAACCGGTATTCCGCTTCGATGGCGGCCGCCAGTTCCTTTTCCCACCGCTCCCGCAGGTCCTTTTCCGCGTCGGGATATTGTTCCAACGGCGACCTGGCGCTCAATGTGGTTTCGATTTGTTCCTTGAGGGCCGCGAGCTTCGCCACCAGAGAATCGAGCAGGCGATAGCGTCCCAGCAAACTTTTGGTTTCGCCCGTGGCCACCGTGCCGAATTCGCCCAGCCAGGCCAGTTGGGCCGGATCCAACTTCGCCGCGCCGCCGGCAAAGCTCAACCGCAGGCAGCGGGAAATGATGGTCTCCAAAATCCGTTGCGGTTCGGTGGTCAGCAGAATCAAAATGGATTTCGGCGGCGGTTCCTCCAGGGTCTTCAGGAAGGCGTTGGCCGACTCGGTTTTCAACCGGTCCGCCGCCACCACCACCGCCACCTTGTATTCCGCCTCGGTGGGGCGCAGTTGGATTTCGCGCATCAGCTCGCGCATCTGGTCCACCGTGATGATGCGGGTCTTGGATTCCGGGCGGACCCAGTGCACATCCGCGTGGTTACTGTGCGTTACCTTCTGGCAGTTGACGCAGGTGTCGCAGCAATCCACCGGCACCCCGTTGACGCGCACTGGCTGCAGGCAGTTCAATGTCTTTGCCAGCGTCCGGGCCAGGGCCTCCAGTTCATCGAGTTGGTGTCCGGAGAACAGATAGGCGTGCGCCAGCCGGCCCCGCTCCAACGAGCGTTGCAGCAGCGTCACTCCCTGCGTTTGTTCCGGGAAATCGGTGAAAGCCATCGCGGGTTTATATTTAGCAAGTCGCCCCCGGGAACAACAGATTTAAACGCGGGCCGGGCGGCGGGCTTTATTTTTGGCCCCCCACCGGCTTTCTCAACGCTTGAAGGAACTCGCAAAATCCGCAGCGGACCCCGGGCGCACCGTTTTTTGCAGGGTGGAAGCGGCCGCCAGTTCCTGGAGCTTTTGTTCCCAGGCGGCTCCGTCCAACGGCAATTCTATCGTTTGACCCTGCAACGACGAATACAGGATCGCATTGGCGAGCTCCATCGAAGCCAGTCCTTCCGCGCCGGGGGCAACCAATGCGGTGCCGGTGCGGATGGCGTCCACAAAATTCTGGATCAGGGCCGTGTGCGGCGCGGCGGCGTTGGTAAAGGGGATTTCCGTGATGGTGGCTTCTGGTTTCAGGAAGCCCTGTGGGGCCGTGCGGCTGAACTCCGTCATGTCCGCCGCCAGTTGCGTGTGTTCCAGCCGGTCGTTTTCCAGCACCAGTTTGCCGCGGGTGCCGGTAATCTCCAACCGGTTCGTGCCGGGCGTCTCGCCGGTGGAACTGAGAAAAACGCCGGTGGCGCCGTCGTCCCATTCCAAATAGGCGGTTACGTTGTCCTCCACTTCAATCGGGTGATACCGGCCCAACTGGCAAAAGCCGCGCACCCGCCGGGGCGGCCCGCACAGCCATTGCAGCAGGTCCAGTTGATGCAGGCTCTGGTTCAGCAATACCCCGCCGCCTTCACCGCGCCACGTGGCCCGCCAATCGCCGCTGGTGTAATAGGCTTCGGTGCGAAACCAGTCGGTATTGATCCAGTTTACCCGGACCATGCGGCCCAGCACCCCGGAGCGCAACCGCTCGCGGATTTTTTGGTAGCGCGGTTCGATCCGCAGTTGGAACATTCCGGCAAATTGCAGTTCAGGATGCCTTTGATGCGTGGCAATTAGACGTTCGGCGTCCGCCTTGTGCGCGGCAATGGGTTTTTCCACCAGCAGATGCCGGCCGTGTTCCAGGCTGGCCATACCCAACGGCACATGCTGATAATGGGGCGTTGCCACCAGTACCGCATCCACCACACCGGAATGGATTAACGCCAGCCCATCACCAAAAACTTGCAGTCCGCGTTCGCGATACGTCGCTTGCTTCTCGGGGGTGGTCGTCGCAATTGCGGTCAGTTCAGCGTGCGACACCTGACCTGCCAGCAGAGCTTCCGCGTGGCGCTGGCCAATGTTGCCCATGCCAATGATGCCGAGGCGGACGTTGTTCATGCGGCGAGTTTAACCGCTGCTGGGAAAATGTAAAACTGCCGCGATGCTGCCGAATTCAATGCCACCAGTAAGTCAGCAGCGGAGCGACGGCCAGGCTGGGCAGGTAGTCGGTGAGTTCCACCTTGCGGACTTCAAAGATGACCACCGCCATGAACATCACCAGCAGGCCGCCGGTGGCGTTCACCGAATCCAGCAGGGCGTATTGCTCCAGAAAGGGCTTGGCCAGATGCAGGCACAGCAGGGTGATGGTGCCTTGAAACGCAAACACTGGCAGCGCCGAGGGGATTACCACCCAACCGAATAACGCCACAAAACTCATCACGGTCAGGCCGTCCATCACGGCCTTGATGATCAATGGTGCGCAATAGCCGCTCAAGCCATCCTGGACCGCGCCGACAATGGCCAGCGGGGCGGCGCAAAAGAGCAGGGTGGCGACGTTGAAGCCATTCTTGCCGGGGGGCGATTTGGCGGCGCGGGCGATGGCCTCGCTGGCCTGATGTCCCAGGCGGTTGGACAATTTTTGCAGGTGCAGGATCCGGCCGAGGATGCGTCCGAGCATCAGGGCGAGGAGGGCGATGAGCAACTGCCGGCCCATCTGCCAGACCGTGCCGTTTACGCTGTGCCAGGTCAGCCACATGCCGGCCACCACCGTGGCCGCGCCCAGCCAGAGCTTGAGCGAGCCTTGCCGGGCGGGCGAAAGCGGCGTCTTGATGGTCAGTCCGATGACGCCACCCACCACAATGCCCGCCGCATTGACAATGCTGCCAATCATCATTCGTCTTCGGGGGCGCTGCCGGCGGTGGCGCCGGCGTCCGTGCACACGCCGCGTTTGGATGTGGCAACGAACTCCAGCAGGGTTTGCGCGTGGGGCCCGGAAAATTCCTGCCGGGCGGCGCTGATGGCGGCGCGCAGGTTGATCCCGCTGCGAAACAGTTTCCGGTAAACCTGTTTCAATTCCAACCGTTCGGCGGCGCTAAAACCGGCGCGCCGCAGCCCAATAATGTTCAAACCGCAGATGCCGTTGCCGCCCCGGGCGATGGTGAAGGGCGGCAAATCCTTGCTGATGGCGGCGCCGCCCTGCATCAAGGTCAGCGTCCCCACCCGCACAAACTGGTGGACCAGGCTGTTGGCGGAAAGAAACGCGCGGTCCGACACGATCGCATGCCCGGCCACCGCCACGCCGTTGCAAATAACCGTATGGTTGCCGACCTTGACGTCGTGCCCGACGTGGCTGTTCGCCATGAGAAAATTGTGCGCGCCGATCACGGTTTCATCGGCCAGGTTGTTGGAGCGATGTACCGTCGCGTGTTCGCGAAAGACGTTGTGGTCGCCAATCACCAGGCGGGTGGGTTCGCCGTGGTATTTCAGGTCCTGCGGGGCGTCGCCGATGACCGCCCCGGTATGAAACACATTGTCCGTGCCGATGGTGGTGTGCCCGGTCAGATGCACGTGCGGGCCGATGACGCAGCGTGCCCCGACCGTGACATTGGCATCAATCACCGCAAAGGGTCCGACTGAAACGGAGACATCCAGTCGGGCCTGCGGATGCACAATGGCTGTGGCATGAATCATGTGCCACGCATTTCAACAAAACCGGAGGCAATTGGAAATAACAAGTTATGGCACTGTTGCGATCCTGCGGTTCTCCCGGAATGGCTGTTGGGATCGTCGTCAGCAAATCCGCGGCAATTGCTCGCCGCTGGGCATATCCAGAATCCGGCTGGCGCCAATGGCGCTCCGCAGGGTTACCAGCGGCGCGGCTTTTTCCCCAACCCGGCCCACGAGGGCGGCGTTTTTCGCCACGCCATGTTGTCGCATGATGGCCAAAGCGCGTTCGGCATCGGCGCCGGCTACAAACGCGGCAAACCGGCCTTCATTGGCCACGTGCAGCGGGTCCAGCCCCAGCATTTCGCAGGCGGCATGCACGTCTTCGCGCACGGGCACGG
>DATJIU010000316.1:0-9835 GCA_035492855.1 Dongiaceae bacterium
CCGCGCGGATGCACCTGAATCTGGAACTGGCCCGGGAATATGCCGCGGAACTCACCCGCTTGGCCAAACAGCTAAAGCTCGCCGGCCCCATCACCCTCGACCATGTATTGCGGGCCCCGGGTGTTTTCCAGACCGATGAACAGCTCGCCGGAGCGGAGGATTTCTGGCCGGCGGTCAGCAAGGCCCTCAAGCAGGCCCTCACCGCCCTGATCAAAATGCGGGAGCGGGAGGGCGCCAACCTCGCCCGGGCACTGACCAAGCATATAGACACCTTGCGGGCTGCGGTGGAACGCGTGCAAAAGCAGGCGCCGCTGGCCCAGGAACGCTACCGGCGGCAATTGATCGAACGCGTCAAAAATGCCGGGCTGCCCACGCCCGCCGCAGAGGATGAACGGCTGGTGAAGGAAGTGGTTTATTTCGCCGACCGCTCGGACATCACCGAGGAACTGATCCGGCTGCAGAGTCATTTTCAACAATACCAGGACTGCCGCAAATCGCAGGAACCGGTGGGGCGCACCCTGGACTTTCTGGCCCAGGAAATGAACCGCGAAATCAACACCATCGGGTCCAAGGCCAACGACGCCGTCATCTCGCGCGAGGTGGTGCTGCTGAAGGCCGAGCTCGAAAAATTCCGCGAGCAGGCCCAGAACGTCGAATGAAGCCCAACGCCCCTACTCCCGATTCCGGAACGCCACCCGCGGGGACGGCCCCCCTGCTGATTGTCATTTCCGCGCCGTCCGGCGGCGGCAAAACCACCCTCTGCCAGGCGTTGCTGGCGGCGCATCCCGACCGCATCACCCGCGCCATCACCTGCACCACGCGCGCGCCGCGCCCGGGCGAGACCGACGGAGTGGACTATTATTTTCTGGATGCCGCCACCTTCCTCCAGCGGGTGCAGGCCGGCCATTTTCTGGAACACGCCACCGTGTTCGGCAACAGCTACGGCACGTTGAAATCCGAGGTGCTGGGAAAGCTGCGGCAGGGCCAGGACGTGCTGCTGAACATTGATGTGCAGGGCGCCGCCGCGGTGCGGGCCCAGGCGGAAAAGGATCCGGACCTGCGGGCAGCGGTGCTGTCGGTATTCCTGACGCCGCCCTCTTTGACGATCCTGGAAGCCCGCCTGCGCAAACGCGCGACGGACGCGGAGGCGGTCATCCAGAAACGGCTCGGCACCGCCCGGCAGGAACTGGCCCAATGGCGGCACTTTGACTACCTGCTCCTGAGCAGCAGTGTGGCCGAGGATTTGCGGCGGATGCAGGTTATTATCGAGTCCGAACGCATGCGGGTGGCCCGGGCTGTGGCCCCGGAATTTTGACCCGGCGGCAAGGTAATAAACCCTGCGCCGGGACGGACTGCCGATCGCGTTGGCGCAATGGGCCGGTCCGGGTTACAATCACGGTGGGATTGCTATGAAAGCGAACATTGTCCTGGGAGTTACCGGATCCATCGCCGCGCACAAGGCGGCCGACCTGGCCAGCCTGCTGACCAAGCAGGGGATTGCCGTGCGGGTGGTCATGACCGCCGACGCGCAACGGTTCATCACGCCCTTGCCGTTCAAGACCCTTTCGCGCCACGCGGTGGTCACCGACCTGTACGACGAGGAGGAGGGCTGGCAGCCCACCCACATCAAACTTGCGGATGAGGCGGATTTGCTGCTCATCGCCCCGGCCACGGCAAACGTGCTGGCCAAGCTGGCCCACGGCATCGCCGATGACGCGCTGACGTGTATCGCCCTGGCATTGAATCCCCAGGCCAAAATTCTGATCGCCCCCGCCATGAACGGCAAAATGTGGCTGCATCCCGCCACCCGGGCGAACGTGGCCACGCTTAAAAAACGGGGGGCGGAATTCATCGGCCCGGAGAAGGGCCTGCTCTCCTGCGGCTATGAGGGCGTGGGCCGGTTGTGGCCGGTGGACCAAATCGCCCGGCGCGCGGCGAAACTGGTAACCTGACTGCTTTTTGATTCCCGGAGGCGCCGGCAATTCCGGGGCGCTCCGCGAATGACCTTATGTTTTCACACCGCTGGCAATGGCTGACCGAGTTTCGCAAACTCTGGGAACCGCCATTGCCAGAGCCGGCGTCGCAGTCCGTCCGCATCTACAACATCCAGCGCAACATTGCGCTGCCGGCCAAGATCGTCATCCTGGTGGTGGTCTTCTACTACCTGTTCTATTCGCACTGGATGGAATCGCTGGTGGAAACCCGCAGCCAGGTGCTCGAATCGCTGCAATGGGTCATGGCCGGCTATGTGTTGTTCACGGCCGCCATCGCCGCCATCCTGTTTGTCTTCCGGCAATTCCCTCTGCGCTGGGTGCAATGGGTGGTGGTGTTGTCGGGCATCGCCGACGGCCTGTTTCTCGCCTCCATGACGGTGGTCACCGACGGCTTTCAAAGCACGCTGTACTGGGTGTTTCCCGTGCTGATTGTCATTAACGCGGTGAACCTGCCGCTGGTCGCGCCGCAGATCATCCTCAACCTGCTGCTGAGCGCCTTTTTCATGGGGGCCGGGATCATTGACCTCAACATCCAGTTGAACGCCAAAAACCGGGAATTTGAACCCACCAGCAACCAGCGACAAAGCGATCCTCGCCCGCTGCGACCGCCCCGCGATGGCGGGTCCGGCACCAACACCGCACACCCCACACTCCGCCCCACTGCATCTACCAACGCCGGGGGCCCCAAAAAGCCGCCTTTGGATGACAACCTGAAGGTCACCCCGGAAATCTTCCTGCTGCGGCTGATTGTGCTCTGGCTGCTGACGCCGTGTTGTTACGGCATCCAGGTGCTGGCGGCCCGGCAGCGGCAGGTGGAGGAAGAGGCCCGTGAATTTGCCGTGCGCCAGAGCCAGTTACGCACTGCCGGGCGCCTCGCCGCGGAAATTGCCCACCAGATTAAAAACCCCCTGGCCATCATTAATAACACCGCCTTTTCGCTGCAACGTGCAGTCCGCAAGGACAATCCCCAGTTACTGGAACAAATCCGCATCATTCAGGAGGAGGTGGAGCGTTCGGACCGGATTATCACCCAGCTCATGGGTTACGCCCGCCTGACCGAAGGCAACGTGGAAAGATTGATTGTGACTGATGAGTTGGACCGGGCCCTGGAGGAAGTTCTGCCGCCAGCCGGCGGATACAAGATCCGGGTGGAGCGGCAATTCGGCTCGGACCTGCCCCAACTGGTCATGCAACGGGCGCATCTTTCCACCGTCTTTGTCAACTTGCTCCAAAACGCCCGCGAAGCCATGCGCGGACGGGGCACCATCCGCGTGGACGTGCATACCAATCGGGAAGGTTCGGTGGAAATCGTCATCGAAGACACCGGCCCGGGCATCCCGGCGGAACAATCGGAGCGCATTTTTGAAGCCTATTTCACGACCAAGGAAAAAGGCACGGGACTGGGCCTGGCGATTGTGAAGCACAATGTGGACCTGTACGGCGGTACGTTGCGGGTGGAATCCGCGCTTGGAAAAGGCGCGCGCTTTGTGCTAGTATTCCCCGCCAAGACATTGACCGAATTGAAACATGATTCCAAGCCCTCCGCCCGCTGACACCTCCGCCCCTGTCGTATCATGAGCCTGCCGTTGCCACCCGTATTAATTGTTGATGACGAAAAGAACATGCGGGTGTCATTGCGTACTTTGCTGGTGGACGAAGGTTACGCCGTCCGGGATGTGGAATCCGCGGAACAGGCCCTGGCCCTCCTGGAGGCGGAGGAATTTTTCATGGTCATCACCGACGCCCGGCTGGGGGGCATCAGCGGTTATGAATTTCTCAGCCAGGCGCACAAGAAGTGGCCGGAGCTGCCTTTGTTGATGATCACGGCCTACGCCACCCCCAAGCTGGCGGTGGAGGCCATCCAGGCTGGCGCGATGGACTATGTGGCCAAGCCATTCGCCCCGGAGGAACTGCTCCACGCGGTGGCGCGGTGCGCCGAACGCCACCGGTTGCTCCAGGAAAATGCCTCCCTGCGCGGGCGCGCCAGCGAAGCCAATGGCCTGGACCAGATTGTCGGCGAGTGCGCCAAAATCTGCGAATTACGCCAGTTGATCCAGACGGTTGCCCCCACCGACGCCACGGTGCTGGTGCTGGGCGAGAGCGGCACCGGCAAGGAACTGGTGGCCGGCGCCCTGCACAGCATGGGCCAGCGCAGCAAGGCCAATTATATCCGCATCAACTGCGCCGCCATTCCCGAGACGTTGCTGGAAAGCGAACTGTTCGGCCATGAAAAGGGCGCCTTCACCGGCGCCCTCAAGCAGAAACCCGGCCGCGTGGAAGAAGCGGACGGCGGCACCATTTTTCTGGATGAGATCGCGGACATGAGCCGGCCCTTGCAGGCCAAGCTGCTGCGGTTTCTGGAGGATGGCTCCTTCACCCGCGTCGGTGGCACGCAGGAGTTGCGGGTGGATGTCCGGCTGCTGGCCGCCACCAACCGCGACATCATTGAAGCCATCCGCGAAGACCAGTTCCGGGAAGACCTGTTTCACCGCTTGAATGTGGTCCAGTTCCGGTTGCCGCCCCTGCGCGAGCGCGACCAGGACGTGGTGTTGCTGGCGGATCATTTCCTCAGGCACTTCGGGCAGAGCATGCGAAAAAGCGTGAAGACTTTCTCCCCCGCCGCCCGCCAAAAACTGCTGGCGCACCACTGGCCGGGCAACGTTCGCGAGTTACGCAACGTCATCGAACGCGCCCTCATTTTGGAAACCAGCGGCATCATCCTGCCGAGCAGCCTGCCGGATTTCCAACTGGAAACCCGGCTGCGCAAGGCCACCACCACCAAAGCCCCCACCAGCGGCGAGTCGCTGGACGAACTGGTGGCCAATTTCGAAAAGGATTTGATCAACTCCATGCTGGAGCAGAACCGCTATAATCTCACCAAAACCGCCGACCAGCTTAAAATCAGCCGGCATGCGCTGCGTTACCGCATGCAACGGCTCAACATCAACCTGGACGACACCGGCGAAAACGAAACGGATTTTCAGGAAAAAACATGATGGCTTCGTGGCTTGCAGTTTTTGAGCGTCAATTGTGGCACTGGCCGGCATTGCTCGGTCAGGCCGATATGGCAGGCACCACCAAGGACTTGGTAGATATGTCCCGGGAAGCCAAGAAATCGCCCGCCTCCAGCACGCATCAATACGTGATCTTGCTGGCGGCCATTGGCCTGACCTCCCTCCTGCTCCTGGGCCTGACCGCCTTTCAACGCCGGCGCAAGATCCGGCGGCGGAAAATGTTGCATCGCTCGCCCTGGCCCTCCAGCGCCAGCAAGAACCCGGGGAGTGCGGCCAAGCTTTCCAGCGGTCGCCGGCGGCGCAAACGGCGGCACGAGCGCCCCATGAACCCTACCTTGGCTCAAACCGGGGGGTTGCCGCCAGTGCGTCCCGCAGATGAGCCACCGCGGGGATGAACCGGAGCCCCGGTCCCGTCGCTGGCGGCGGACACCCGTTCGCTTGCCGTCCGGGCAATCGTCCGGTATAAGATACCGACAGACACTGCTCTATGGATACCAATGCCATTTCCGTTCAAGCCCCGGCCCCGGCCGCCAGCCATGTCTGGATGTTTGTGTTGCTGGGGTCGCTGCTCGTTGCCCTCATTGCGGTTTTTTACTGGGCCCTGACCTCCGGCAAAACCAAGTCCCGGCACTCCCGCCGGCGGCATCGGCATCATGAATCCTCCACCGACTCCCTGAAGCGCGGGCTGGACGGAATCAAACAGATCAATCAGGAAAAAAAATCCCGGCATCGTCATTATCGCACCATGAATCCCACCCGGGCCCAAACCGGCGGCCTCCCTCCGCGGCGGCCGGAAGGGCAGCCCCCGGCTTCGCTTTGATTGCATGCAGGAAAGCCAGGCCATCACCCGCAAGAGCGCTTCCAACCTGACGCTGGGCTTCCTGTTCCTGCCCCAGACCAAGCGGGATGCCATGTCGGCGCTCTATGCCCTCTGCCGCGAGGTGGACGATGTGGCGGATGAGGAATCCCGGCCCTTGGCCCAGCGGCGGGAGCAACTGGCAGCGTGGCGGGAAGACATCCGGACCGCTTGCGGCGCCGGCACGCCCCAATTTGCCGTCAACCGCGAGTTCCAGCCGTTCATTCACCAATACCACCTGGCCTTCGAGCTTTTTGACGACCTCCTGAAAGGGGTGGAAAGTGATCTCGATATCCAACGCTACGAAAATTATGTGGAGTTGGAAAAATACTGCTATCGCGTGGCCTCGGTGGTGGGGTTGTTGAGCATTGAAATTTTTGGCTACCGGAATCCCGCCTGCCGGGATTACGCCGTTTATCTCGGCAAGGCGCTCCAGCTCACCAATATTTTACGCGATGTCCGCACCGATGCCGAACGCGGGCGCATTTACCTGCCCCTCAAGGAACTGAAGCGGTTCAACGTCACCGAGACGGAAATCCTGCGTGGCGAATACTCCACCCGGTTTCTGGAACTGGCCCGCAGCGTGGCCGCCCGGGCCCGTGATTTTTATGAACGCGCCCGCCGGACCCTGCCGCCCGAAGACCGGCGCTCCATGGTGGCCGCCGAGCTGATGGGCTCGGTTTATTGGGAACTGCTCCAGAAACTCGAACGCCAGCAGTTCCACGTGCTCGGCCCGCAACTGGTGCGCCTGAGCAAACCTCACAAAATCGGGTTGATCCTGCGCTCCTGGTTGCGCTTTGCCACCGGCTCCACTGCGCCGAATTATGGCACCGTCTGACGTTGCCCCGCCGGCACCGCGCCGCCGGTTGATTGTAAACGCGGATGATTTCGGCCGCTCCGCCTCCATCAATACCGCCGTCATTCGCGCCCACCGCGAAGGCATTCTGACCACCGCCAGCCTGATGGTAAACGAGCCGGACTGCGCCGCTGCCGTGGCCTTGGCCCGCGAGAATCCCCGCCTGGGGGTGGGATTGCACCTCACCCTGCTCATGGGACACGCCGCTTTGCCGGCGGAAAAAATTCCCGGCCTGGTCAACGCCGCGGGCGAGTTCAGCAACAACCCCGTGGGCGTGGGTTTCCGCTATTTCTTTCAGCAGCGCTTGCGCGCCCAGTTACGCGCCGAGATTCACGCCCAGTTCGCCCGCTTCCGGGCCACGGGTCTCAAACTGGATCACGTCAACGGCCACCTGCACATGCACCTGCATCCGGTGGTGTTCGGCATTCTGATGGAAGACGCCGCTACCCTGGGCATCACGCATTTGCGCCTCACGCGTGAGCCGTTCTGGCTGGATGCCCCGCTCGCTGCGGGCAACCGTCTGTATCGTGCCAGCCACGCAGTCATTTATTCGTGCCTGGCGGCTACTTCCCGGGTGCGGTTGCAGGCCCGCAACATCAAACATACCGCGCAGGTTTTTGGCCTGTTGCAAAACGCGCGGGTGAACGAGGTGTACGTGGGCCAGCTGCTCCCGCTCCTGCCCCTGGGTGATTCCGAACTTTACTCGCACCCCTCGCTGGATGAATTTAAACCCGAGTTCGACGCCCTCATCAGCCCGCGCATCCGGGAACAGGTGGTGCGGGAAAAAATCGAACTGATCCGGTATCAGGACCTGTAGTGGAGCGCGGCTGTGGTCTTAGACCCAGCCGCAGCAGGCTGCAAATGCCGGGCGGATGGAACTGATGGAATGTTGCGGCCCCGGTGGTGCTGCCCCGTTCTCCAAAGAATAAACCTTATGACCAAGATTTTGCTCATCCTTGTCATCGCCTTCACCTTCGAGGCGTTTGGCGTCATCACCCTCAAGCGCGGCCTGGACCAGATTGGCCCGCGCTTCACCGAACGCAAGGCCACCCTGCCCACCTGGAAAAATGTGCTCCGGCTCGTAGGCGACTGGTTCACCACCAAGGACGTGCTGCTGGGCCTCTTGCTGGAAACCGCATTCTTCGTAATGCTGCAATATCTGTTGGGCCAGCGCGATGTCAGCTTCATCTGGCCGCTTACCGCGATGAGCTTCGTGATGACCACCCTCGCGGCGCAGTTCATTTTGGGCGAGCGGGTGAATGCCTTCCGCTGGGGCGGCGTGGTGCTGATTGTTTTAGGCGCGGCTCTTATCACCTACGGCGAACATAACAAGCCCAAGGAGTTGCCGCCGCCGGCTGAGGGCGCCCCGGCCTTGGTAAAATAACTTTTTGATTCATACCGAATTTGGCATTAATCAATGATGCCAAGCCACCCGGGGGATGTCTTGAGCGGGTAAAATTTCAGGTATTTCTGCGGGCAGTATGCCTGATACGCCGCTTATTTTTGAATAAGCCGGGCCCAGATGGCGTCACGGTTTAATCCACTTGTCCGATAACCCTGAAAGATGAAACCGCATCATTTAATCCTGCTGGCCCTGGTGTTCCTCACCACTCACACTTCCGCCATGATCCTGGCTGAAAAAGGCGTTGCCCAAGCAGTGATTGTAACCGACCCCGCCGCCACGCCGACAGAGCGCTATGCCGCGCAGGAACTGGCGGCCACCCTCCAGCAAATCACCGGCGCCACGTTTGAAGTGCAAACCAACATCACCGCACCAGCTCACGCCATCCTGGTAGGCAATGGCACTGCCGCGCAAAAGCTTTTTCCTGAAGTGCCGTTTGCCCAACTCGGTCAGGAGGAGTGCCTTATCCGCACTAAATCCAACCATCTGCTGCTGGCCGGGGGGCGGCCCCGCGGCACGCTCTACGCCGTGAGCCGGTTCTTGCAGGAGGAATGCGGCGTGCGCTGGTGGACGCCGTGGGCCAGCCGGATTCCGGTACAACCCACCTTACGCGTGGCCGACCTCAACCGGCGCGAAGCTCCCGCCTTTGAATACCGCGAACCGTTCTGGTTTCCGGCCTTTGACGTGGACTGGCAGTGGCGCAACAGCTGCAACGGCGCCAATCCCGGCATCCCCGTAGCCAAGGGCGGCCACATCAGTTACCAGGGATTTGTGCACACCTTCTACAGTCTCGTGCCGCCGGATAAATATTTTGCGGAACACCCGGAATGGTTCAGCCTGATTGACGGCAAGCGCACCAGCGCCAATGCCCAGTTATGTCTCACCAATCCCAAGCTGCGCGACTTTGTGGTGCAACAGGTCAAGGAGCGGCTGCGGGCCATGCCCGAGGCCAACATCATCAGCGTATCTCAAAACGACTGCTTCAACCCGTGCCAGTGTCCCGACTGTCAGGCACTGGATACTGCCGAGGGCTCGCATGCGGCCACGATGATTGATTTCGTGAACTATGTGGCCGACCAGATTGCGCCGGAATTCCCCCACGTGGCGGTGGACACGCTGGCCTATCAGTACACCCGGCATCCCCCCAAAACCCTCCGGCCCCGACCTAATGTTATCGTGCGACTGTGCAGTATTGAGTGCAATTTTCATGTGCCGCTCGACGCGCCCCCCAACGCCAAATTTGCCGAGGACATCCGGGGTTGGTCCAAGCTGACCGACCGGCTCTACGTGTGGGATTACGTCACCGACTTCGCACATTATGTGCAGCCGTTTCCCAACTGGTTTGCCTTGGGCCCCAACCTGCGCTTTTTCCAGGAACATCATGTAAAAGGCGTTTTTGAGGAAGGCGCCTATCAGTCGAACGGCTCGGAGATGGCGGAAATGCGCGCCTGGGTACTGGCGCAACTGCTCTGGAATCCCCATCAGGATGACCGGGCGCTCATTCGCGAATTTCTGGAAGGCTATTACGGTCCGGCCGCCCGGCCCATCGGGCAATACCTGGTTCTGCTCGACCAGGCGGCACAGGATTACAACCTCACGTGCTACACGCCAACGGATGCCGCCTTCCTGCATTTCCAAACGCTGGCGGAAGCGGAAAAGCTCTGGCGGCAGGCGGAGGCGGCCGTGGCCGGCAATCCCGAACTGCTGGCGCGG
>DATJIU010000317.1:0-2120 GCA_035492855.1 Dongiaceae bacterium
CCAGCGGATAACCGCGCCATAATCATTGTCGTGAACGTAGTTGCTGGCGAGCACCGCCTGGTTGCCGGGGTCGGTGGTGAGGTACCCGTACAGGGTGTTGGAGGCGATTTCGCTGCCGGACCAGCTCACGTCGTCCACCACCCAGGTGCCCACGCCGAGCTGACAGTCATGGATGTAATTGCCGCTCACGGTGCCGTACACCGTGACGCCGGCCACGGAACTGACCACCTGCCAGGTGAGCCCGTAGCCTTCGTTGAAGTTGTAACCCAGATAGCCGATGTCTGAATTGAACACGTTTAAGGTGGATTGGGTAATGACCGAGCCGGTCTTGCGCGAGCGGGCCCGGATATACGCCCGTTGGTACACCAGATATTCGGTGTCCGGCGCCCCCAGGGCCTCATCCCACGACGTGACCTTCACGCCGTTGATGTCAATCTTGCCCCAGTCGGCGTCCACGACCACGTAGTTGGTGGCCACATCATTGTCGCTCTTGAGCCGGAGTTCATTCACATCGCCGCCGGCAGCGGCGCCGTGCAATACCAGGGTGCTGCCGTCCTTGACCATGAGATTGGCTTTGAGCAGCCAGATGCCGGCGTTGGAATTGACCAACGTCAGAGGCGCGTTCGGGAGGGCGGTCTTGATGGCGCTCAGCGTGGCAATGCCGCCGCCTTCCACGTAAATCGTGCCGGAGGAACTGGCGTAACGCAGGCTCGCGGCCGGAGGCGAAGTCACCGTGATGCTGATGGGCGCGCTGGTGGCGAAGTAGCCGAGGCTGTTGGTGGCCACCGCCCAGAGGGTGTTGGTACCAGCCACGGTCGGCCAGTTGTACACGAACGGGGCGCTGGTACTGATGGCGGCCAGGGTGCCGTTCACATAATATTGCACGCCGACGGCCGGGGTGGTCGCGTTGGTGACGGTAACCGCCACGGGAATGGTGAGGCCCAACGGCGCCACTTTGCCCGAGGCGGGGGAGGTGATCGTCGCCCCAAAGCCGCTTTCCGGCGGACCGTCGCCCGCAGGCACATAATTTGTATCATAACTCAGCAGCAGCCGGTCCACGTAGGCGCCGTCTTCGCGCATCCACAGATTCAACTGATGCGTGCCCGCGTTGGTGATGGTGACGCCTACGGAACGCCACATCCAGGCGCCCGTGGTGGAAAATACCAGGGCCGGTGCCGGAACCCCGTCCACGCCCACATAGACCGAGTCATCCGAGCCGCTGGCGCCCCAGCCGCGAATCCATAATTTTGCGGCGCCGCCATTGGTTAACTGCACCGAATACGTCAGGGCCGGGCTGGTGGTGACAATGTTGGACGAAATGGTAATGCCCGTGTTGGGCACGGTCGCCATGGCCGCGCTGCCGAGATAGCCGGCCACGCCGTTGGTGGCGACCCAGGAATGGCCCGAAAGCGTGGTGGCGCTTTCATAGTGTTCCGCTTCGAGCACCACCAGGCCATTGGCTTCCACGTAGGCGGCAAAAGCCGACGCGTGACAGAACAGCAGCAGCGCGAGGGCGCCGGCGATGAGATTGAACAGATGGTGGCCCAACGGCCTGAAGTCCGGTGAGGCCGGGGGAGGATTGGAGTTGCCGCCTGAGTTGAAATTCATAAAGGTCCTGTTGCTGGCTTTTGCCGGTTGATTGGGAAAATGTTTTGAGGTTGCTGCGTGAGGCTGAACCGGGTTTGGATCCAAAAAAAAGTGCTGATTGAAAAAAAAGCGGGCAGGGGCTCGGGGCCGGCCAGCAGAGCTTCACCGGCGGGCAAGGGTTCGGCGGGAACCTGAATGGCCGCGCCGCACAGAAAAAGTATCTCCATCAGCAGCCATGCCAGCCGCTGTCCCAGTGGTCCGGGGGAGACGAAATTAGTCCGGGACGGAGTGGCGGTCCGCCCGGACGTGGGTTGGGGTTTCTGAGTTGGCATGGGAACCCGGGTTTGAATACGGCGGTGGCATCAAGTCGGGTGGGAACTGACCGGCCAGCGGGGGTTAAAGGCGGAAATGCAACCGCAGAACCGTACCGTGATGCAGGCGGTTGGTTTAACGGTCGGATTCATGCGGTTGCATTCACGATGCCTGGTTTCCGGCCTTCCGGCCGGAAACCGGTGCGGTTACGCAGCGACTGC
>DATJIU010000318.1:0-9284 GCA_035492855.1 Dongiaceae bacterium
CCCAGCACGCGCAGGGTGCCGATTTCGCGCGTGCGCGCCCCCACGCTCGCATACATGGTGTTCATGGCGGCAAAAATGGCGCCAATGCTCATGGCCGTGGCCAGAAAATCACCCAGGATTTTGATGGGCAGCGCCGTGGCCGTCTGCTCGCTGTAATAGGCGGTCTCGGCATCCACCCGCAGCGGCAGCCGCTTGTCGGATTCTATACGCCGGATGAAGGCCTGCGCCGCCGCCGGGTCAGCCGCCCGCACCAGCACGCTCGAATAGTTGTCGCGGTCGAAAATGGAACGCGCCTCGTCGGCATCCATCCAGATTTCCGAATCAAACGCGGTGTTGTGGCCGTCGAACTGACCCACCACCGTGAGTTCGTGGCCGCCGGTTTTGAATTTCTGGCCCGGCGTAAAATTCGCAAAACGTTCCGCCAGCTTGCGGCTGACCACCACCTCGCGCCGGCCCGGCGCGAACCAGCGGCCCGCCACCAGCGAAACCTGGGGCCGCAATTCCATGCCGATGGGGGTGATGCCCCGCACTGAGACATTCGCCTCCCCGCCGCCTTCGCGCCGGGGCAGGCTCACCAGCACCACCACATCCGCCGACACGAGCGCGCGACCGCGGGTGTCGCGCGCAATTTCGGGAAAATATTCGAAGGTGTGAAACTGTTCGCGCGAAACCTGGCTGCTGGATTCGGCGGTGGAGCCCTTGCGCACAATCATGAGATTGCGCGGATCGCCGGTGTTCTGGCTCGCCTTTTGCAAGCCCACGGCCAGCGCCTGCACCAGCACAAACACCGCCACCACGAGGGCGACGCCAAAAATCGTCGCCGCCGTCGCGCGCCAGCGAACGAATACATTCCGGACGTTATAGGTCAGCGGCAGGGTCATTGGTGGAGTTGCAGATGCATGCCGGTTAATCCAGGGTTTTCAATCCGTTCACCACACTCATGCGCGCCACGGCGATGCTGGGTGCAATGCTGGCAATCACGCCCAAGGTGCCCGCCACCAGCGCCGCCAATCCCATGATTTTGGGGGTCACTTCAAAAGCGACAAAAATGCCATGGGTCATTTTGGAGACATCGACGTAGGTGAACAGCACATAGGCGCCGCCAATGCCCAGCAGCCCGCCAGCCACCGCCAGGCCAAAACTTTCGGCCAGGATGAGCGCGAACAGTTCCCGCCGCCGGAAGCCAATGGCCTTGAGAATGGCCAGTTCGCGGAACCGCTCGCGCACCGCCATGCTCATGGTGCTGGCCGAAACCAGCACCAGCGTGAACACCACCACCGTGCAGATGGAGGAGATGAGCATCTTGATATTGCCCCACATGGAAATGAACCCGAGTTGGAACGCCCGCTCACTTTCGGCACGCACCTCGGCGGAGGTATTGGCAAAGGCCTGGTTCACCTTGGCAATGACGCCGGGCATGTCTTCAATGGTTTTCACCTTGAGCCACCACATGCCCACCTGGCCGGGAAGGCCGATGGAATCATCCAGGTAGTCTTGGTGAAAAAACATGTTCCGGTCATCCGCCGTGCCTTGGTAAATACCGGCGATCTTGAAAGTCAGTGCGCCGGGATACACCGTGCTGTCGAGCGTGATGCGCTGGCCCACGTGGAAATGATATTTGTCCGCGGTGATTTTGCCGACGATGGCGGCGGTCTTTTCATCTTCAAAATCCTTCCATTCAGCCTCGGTCATTTTCAAATCTACAAACAGCCGGCGCACCACCTTGGCATCCAGCGCAAACTGCGCGAAGGTCATGCCTTCCTCGTTCTGGTACTTGCCGCCAAACCAGGTGAACGGGGTCACCGCCGCCACCCCGGGAATGTGTTCGATGATGGGACGCTGCCGCGCTGGCAGCAGGTTGGTGATGGAAATCTTGTTGCGCACGGCCACGCGCAACGCCGCCCCCAGCCCGGCCGGCGGCGAGGTCAGTTCGCGCAACGCCACCAGCAACGTGACCAGCAGAAACAGGCTCGCCGCCACGCTCAACACCGAGAGCAACGCGCGGCGCTTGTTGCGCAGCGCGTTCTTCATGATAAAGCTGGCTGTGGTCATTGGTTGTTTATCCGCAAATGATGCCGGAGTTCAAAGTGCTATCCTGCGCCGCGGGTCGCGGCCAGTTTTCAATTCGTCAGTTCGCCTTTTTCCAGATGAATGCTGCGGGAGCCGTAGGCCGCCGCCTTGGGATCATGCGTGACCATGATCACCGTTTTGCCGGCCGCCCGGCTGAGCGTCTGCAACACGCCCAGCACTTCCTGCGCACTGCGGGAATCCAGGTTGCCGGTGGGTTCGTCCGCCACAATCAGCCGCGGGTCGGTGACCAGCGCCCGGGCAATGGCCACGCGCTGTTCCTGGCCGCCGGAAAGCTGGCGCGGCAGATGCCGCGCGCGCTCGGCCAGGCCCACCAGTTCCAACGCGGCCTGCACCTGGCGGTGCCGCTCCCGGCGGCTCAGTTGCGTAAGCAACAACGGCAGTTCCACATTTTCCTCCGCCGTCAGCACCGGGATGAGGTTGAAGGTTTGAAAGACGAAGCCGACGTTTTGATTGCGCCAGTCGGCCAGTTCGGATTCGTTGAGCCGGGTGACATCAATGCCTTGCACGTGGCATTCGCCGCTCGTGGGGCGGTCAATGCCCGCGATGATGTGCAGCAACGTGGATTTGCCCGAGCCCGACGGCCCCATGAGCGTGAGGAACTCGCCCGCCGCGATGTCCAGCGAAACGCCGTTCAGGGCCGTGACGTTGATTTCGCCCTGGCGATAAAGCTTTGAGAGCTGGCGGATGGTGACGATGTTGCCGTTGACACCGGACATGCCCCAGCAATACGGGAATCCCGGCGGAATTGCAATTGGCGGGTTCGCCACTGCTCCGCCCCGATCAAAGTCCGCGCTTGTATCTGGCAACAGACCTGCTTCTTTGGGCGCCACCGAACCGGACAAACATGATCCGCCTCAAGGATATCTCGCAGCAGCCCCGGGCAGCCGCATGGATGGCCCTCCTGCTGGCGGCCGCCACGTGCTTGCTTTTCTTCCCAGCGCTGGAATACGGGTATGTCAATTATGACGACAGCATGTACATCTATGAGAATCCCCAGGTGCTGCGCGGCTTGACCGGATCCGGCCTGGCCTACGCCTTCCAAACCGTCACCGGCAGCAACTGGATGCCAGTGACGTGGATTTCCTATCTGCTCGACATGACGGTGTTTGGCCCCGGCCCCACCGGACCGCATCTGACGAATATTCTGTTGCACGCGGCGAGCGTGGCCTTGCTGTTCCTGGTCTTGCGCCGGATGACCCAGAGCTTCTGGCGAAGCGCCCTGGTGGCGGCGTGGTTTGCCTGGCATCCCTTGCGCATCGAATCGGTGGTGTGGGTGGCGGAACGCAAGGATGTGTTGAGCCTGTTTTTTGGCATGCTCGGCGTGCTGGCCTATGCCCGTTATGTGGAACGGCCCGGTTGGAAACGTTTCCTGCCCGTGGTGATTTGTCTGGTACTGGGACTCATGGCCAAGGCCACTCTGGTCACCTTCCCCTTGCTGCTGCTTCTGCTGGACTTCTGGCCGTTGCGTCGGCTGGGCGCAACTCCGGAAGAATGGCGCCGCCGGATCGGGCCGTTGCTCTGGGAAAAAATACCCCTGTTGCTGCCGGCCCTGATCATGTGCGGCGTCGCCTATTGGGCGCAGCGGCATACCGGTGCGATTGCCACCGTGCCGGTCACTCCCAGCGAACGGTGGTTTCGGGTGGCGGCGGATTATTGGTTTTATTTGCAGAAAAGTTTTTGGCCAGTGCCACTTTCCATTTTGTATGAAATCAAACCGCTGGTTTACGGCCGGCTGGCGCTGGAGATCGCCGGCATGGCCGGGCTGACTGCTTTGGTCCTGCGATTCGCCATCCGGCTGCCCTGGCTGGCCACCGGCTGGCTTTGGTTTCTCATCGCCCTGGCGCCCATCAGTGGGATCGTCCGCCTCGGCCACATCACGGTGGCCGACCGCTATTCCTATCTGCCCTCGATTGGCCTCGGCATCGCGCTGGCCTGGGGGGCGGGTGCGTTGGCCCATCGTTGGCCCCGCCTGCGCCCGGCAGTGGTTGGCGGTGGCCTGGTAATTTTGGTTGCGGCCGTGGCCATTACCCGCCTCAACCTGCCCCGCTGGCAAAGTTCCATCACCCTGTTTGAATCGGCGCTTCGCTATGGCAACCACGAAGTCGCCTACGACAACCTGGGCGCCGCCTACAACGAGGCACAGGATTTCGGCCGCGCCATCAATCTCAGCGACGAAGGCCTCCGGCTCTACCCCGCATCGCCCAATCTTTACACGCACCGGGGCCTGGCCCGGTTTTTGCAGGGCGACGCCACCAACGCCATCAAGGACTTCGACGCCTCGATTGCCCTGAATCCCGACGCTTCCAAACCCTACGACAACCGCGGCAACGCCTACCTCCGGCTGCGGCAGTTTGACCTCGCCCTCGCGGACTTCAACCGCGCCGTGGCCCAGGACCCCAACAACGCCAGCGCCTATAACAACCGGGCCAACGCGCGCATTGAACTGCATGATTTCATCAACGCCGTCGCCGACTGTAACCGGGCGCTGGAACTCAACCCGCAATTCGCCGATGCCTACAACAACCGCGCCACCGCCAGCAACCGCCAGGGGCAGCCCGCTGCCGCGCTACCGGACTACAACCAGGCCATCCGGCTCAACCCGCTGGATCCGATTTATTTCAACAACCGGGCGGCGGCGTTGTATCAACTGGGGGATTTCGCGCGGGCGTGGGCGGACATTCAGACTTGCCGGAAACTCGGCGGCACTCCCGTGCCGGCGCTGGTAAACCTGGTCACGGCGGCCCTGCAACGCGGGCAGTAATTACGCGGCAACCGGAGCATCTTCGTCCGTCGTCACAAAGGGAGGAATGGGGCAATCCAATGTATCGGCAACGGCACGGAGCAACTCCGCCTCAGCCTCCTGGATCACGCCATCGGCACCCACCACCCGCACCGCCGCTTCGATGAGGTTCTTTTTGATCTGCGGCGCGGCCTGGTCCAGCCGGTTGAGCGCGGCGTCGAGTTGTTCCAATCCGCATTGCTCGCGGGGCAGCAGTGACACTTCGCCCACCGGCGACCGCAAGTAGGGTGCGCCCGCGCGGAACGCCGCGCCCACCGCGGCGGCATCGCTGCTGCCCACGAGCGCCAGCGCGGAGAGCAACACGGCGCAGTCCGGCAGCAACGGCTTGATGGAGTAATATTGTACCACGGCGCGGCGCACCTCGCCAAATTGCGTGGCCAGATGCCGCTTCACAATTTTCTGGAGCACGAATTCAAACAGGTCCACCTGCCGGTCGCTCTCGATGAGCCACTGCAAGGTGTCGGAAAAATCGGCGTATTCGCGCACCCGCAAGCGGCGCAGGGCGGGCAACGCCAGGTTCACCAGCGGCAGCCGGGTATGATCGGCCACGGGAACGGTGACCGGATACAACGCCGCCACCCGGGCTTGCAGGGCGCTGTCGCGCCGCGCCAGTTCGGCCAGTTGCGTGGCGCGGGTGGCTTCGTCCGGGCTCAATAGCATGGCATAGATCAGCGCCACCGCACCCAACGGGTCGTGGGCGGCGGTTTTCAGGGAATCCGGCAGGGCATTGCGCAACTGCTCGGCGTAGTGCAGGTGCAGCGGCGTGGGCTGCCCCAGATTGGGCAGCACGGACTGGGCCGGCACCGGGGGCGGGGTCTGCCGGCGGGGCGCGTCTTCCGCCTCGGAAGCGATGACCAGCCCGCCCAGAATGTCTCCGAGTGGCGAACCCAAGATAGGCGATTTGCCGGATTGTTTCAGGTCCGCCAGGGCCGCCTTCTCAATGACTCCGGCCTGCGCGGGCGTGAGGGGCGGGAACTTGCCATCCCACGCCGGGTCAATGGCGCGGATGCGCTGGTCGATGGGCGGATGGGTGGCCATGGCGTTCACCAGCGATTCGCTGACGCCATTGCTGAAAAACATGTGGCAGGCATCGGCGGCATGTTCGGATTGCAACCGCGAGCCAAAGCTGTAACGGCCGATTTTTTGCAGCGCATGGGACAGCCCGGCGGGGTTGCGGGTGAATTGCACCGAGGAGGCGTCGGCCAGAAATTCCCGCTGCCGGCTTACTGCCGCCTGGATGAGCCGGCCGAAGAAAACCCCGATGCCCCCGAGCGCCAGCAATACCAGGCCCAGGAGCGGCAGCACATTCCGGTCGCGGCTGTTGCCGCTGCGGGCGTAGAGCAGCACCCGGCCGATGGTGGCGATGCACAGGATGCCGAAGATGATGCCCAGCAGCCGGAGGTTCAGCCGCATGTCGCCATTGAGAATGTGGCTGAACTCATGCCCGATGACGCCCTGAAGTTCGTCACGATTGAGCATGGTAACACACCCGCGCGTAACACCGATGGCGGCGTCGCTGGGGGTATGGCCGGCGGCGAAGGCGTTGATGCCCTCCTCGCGGTCGAGCACGTAAACTTCCGGCACGGGCACGCCGGAGGCGATGGCCATTTCCTCCACGACGTTGAGCAACTTGCGTTCGTTGGGGTCGGTGGTGTTTGGGCTCACCGGCCGGCCGCCAAGTTGCAAGGCCAGACCGCCGCCCCCGCCGGAAAGCTGGGCGGTTTTCCAAGCGCTGCCAGCCACGATAACGCCCAAAGTGCCCACCAACACGCCGAAGAACAATTGCGGGTTCCACAACTGGAGTTGCGCCGAATAATTTTGGTAGTCGTCGTACCGGTGATGCCGGGCGCCAACGCCGGTGAAGATCAGCACCGCCGCCAGATATACCAACAGGACAATGGCGATGACCGCCATGACAAAATAAGCAACGAGCAACTTGGTGTTGCGGCGGGCCTGGTCCTGGCGGGCAAAAAAATCCATGAGCTACGGGGCGGCGGCCCCACATCGCATCCGGGCCGGCCTTTCTCCGGCCCGATCCGACGCCTTACGAAAACGAAACTTTGGGCGCTTCCTTCTCCTCGGGTTTGTCAATGACGAAGAGTTCCGCGGCGGCAAAGTTGAACGTGTTGGCGATGAGGTTGGTGGGAAACACCTCGCGCTGGGTGTTGTACCCCATCACGGAATCGTTGTACGCCTGCCGGGCAAAGGCGATCTTGTTTTCCGTGGAAGTCAGTTCCTCGGTCAACTGCATCATGTTCTGGTTGGCCTTGAGGTCGGGATACTGTTCGCTCACCACCATAAGGCGGGACAGCGCGCCGGAGAGACCGGTCTCGGCGGCGCCCAGGCTTTTCACCGCGCCCGCATCGGCCGGGTTGGCGGCGGCGGCCTTGGCGGCGGCATAGGCCACATTGCGGGCCTGGGTAACCGCTTCCAGCGTCTCGCGTTCGTGCTTGATGTAGCCCTTGGCGGTCTCGACGAGATTGGGGATCAGGTCGTACCGCCGTTTGAGCTGCACATCAATTTGGGCGAAGGCGTTTTTGAAGCGGTTGCGCAGCGTCACCAGTTTGTTGTAAGCGCCCGCCACAAACATGACGGCAAACAACGCCAGCGCCACCAGCACAATCAGAAAAATTATCAGCGGTCCCATACAAGTCCTTTGTTAATATTTACCCTAGACTTAGGCCAAAGGAACCACCCGGGCAATTACAATTTTGCCGTTAAATGAGAACTGCCCGAATTTGCCTTCCCGCGCCCGTTATTTGGCAGCCGCCGGGGTGGTGAAACCATGGGCCGTGAGGAATTGGCCGCACGCAGCCACCCACGGCAGATACTTCTCCGGCTCATTGGGCTTGGCCCCCAGGCCGAGGCCGTGGTTCCCGTGCTGGTACACGTGCAACTCAAACGGCACGTTTTCCCGGTGCAACGCGGCGGCAAAGTTCAGACTGTTCTCAATGGGCACCACGGTGTCATCCGCCGTGCCCCAAATGAAACAAGGCGGCGTGTTGGTGGTGACGTGCAATTCATTGGACAGCTCCTGCACCAGTTCTGGCGGCGGATTGGTGCCCAGCAAATTCATCTTGGACCCGGCATGCGTGAAATCGCCCATGGTGATGACAGCATAGCACAGCACACCCAAATCAGGTCGCGAACTGACCCGTTCAATGGGATCGGTGGCGGTCGCATCACCAGCGTCATAATGCGTGAGCAAGGTGCTGGCAAGATGCCCGCCGGCGGAGGACCCGATAATGCCGATGCGATGTGGATCCACGTTCCATTCCACCGCCCGGGCGCGAACGGTACGCAAAGCGCGGGTGACATCCTCCAGCATGGCGGGATGGTGGTAACGCATGCCGAGCCGATACTTCAAAACAAATCCGGCAATGCCCATCCGGTTCAGCCAAAGGGCATAGTCATGGCCTTCGTGCCGGGCCAGGCCGGCATAACCACCGCCGGCGCAAATCACCATTGCCGCCCCGGTGGCATTGGTGGGATCCGGCAGATACACCCGGAGCGTGGGGATGTCCTTGGGGTCATTGCCTACCGCCCCCGGCGCGTCATTCGGCCACAGGGGAAAAGTGTCGTTGGTTTGGGCGCCGGCCAGCAGGGGAAACAAGAGGACCGGGAGCAAGCGGAACAGGGAGATTTTCGCCATGCGGCCAGCATAGGCTGCCCGGCAGGGTAGGCAAAGGCAAATCATCCCGCCGCATCGGTTTAGCCCCGGTTAGACGGCCTCCAACCCACAGAATTTGTTCGCCTGTCGCAAGGGATTCCCGCATAGTGGCGGACGATGAAATCAATGACGGGTTACGGTCGCGGCGAGTGTGTTCAGGACGGGTTCAAGATCACGGTGGAACTGAGTTCGGTGAACCGCAAGCAGGCGGAAATAGCGGTGAACCTGCCCCGGGAACTGGAGTTGCTCGAAGCGCCCATCCGCGACGCCATCAATTTGCAGATTGCCCGCGGGCGCCTCACCGCCCGGGTTTCCCTGCACGCCAGCCAGGGTAAATCCTCCGCGCGGATGCACCTGAATCTGGAACTGGCCCGGGAATATGCCGCGGAACTCACCCGCTTGGCCAAACAGCTAAAGCTCGCCGGCCCCATCACCCTTGACCATGTATTGCGGGCCCCGGGTGTTTTCCAGACCGATGAACAGCTCGCCGGAGCGGAGGACTTCTGGCCGGCGGCCAGCAAGGCGCTCAAGCAGGCGCTGGCCGCCCTCATCAAAATGCGGGAGCGGGAAGGGGCGAACCTGGCCAAGGCATTGACCCAGCACATTGACACCTTGCGGGCTGCGGTGGAACGCGTGCAAAAGCAGGCGCCGCTGGCCCAGGAACGCTACCGGCGGCAATTGATCGAACGCGTCAAAAATGCCGGGCTGCCCACGCCCGCCGCA
>DATJIU010000319.1:0-3068 GCA_035492855.1 Dongiaceae bacterium
TAACCCTTCCATTTTCGATCACTTCTCGCCGTTCGTTCAAGATTTCACATTCTTGTTTCGTGAAGGAAATTTTTGAAACCTTCGCAACTTCAAGCGCAGTCCTGCGGAAAACGTAGAGTCGCGCCTCGATATCAGCACACAGGCAGCGGAGCACTATTCGAGACCAGAATTGCCTATTTTGCGTATCACTCCGCCAATACTTACCTGCGAGATTGTAATCAGAGTCCAAGGGGCCAAGAGTTAGGAGTTTTTGCCGGATCAAATTGTTCAGTTCTTCCCCTCGCTTCCATAGATCTCGGTGTTCCATGCTGTTCATGGATGTGATTATATTTATCATTCCGGCAATTTCCGAGATTTGACTATTCGGAAAAAGCCTTCTTGCCACTCGCTTCCCCTCGGTTTCGCTGCTCCCCGCGGCAGCGCCAGGCGAGCCGTGAGAATCTCAATCATGTGCTTCGACGGCGGCATGATGGGGTGGCAAAAAAGGAAATTGCGGCATCGCTGCGCTTGGGACGGGCGTACCCCGGACCTTCTGGCTCCGGCCGGAATCGGCAAATGAATTGTCCCCTTTCTTTGCCCGGCGCACACTTATCACCAAATGCAGGACCGGGATGACAGCTCATTGTTGCGCCAGTATGCCGAAGCCGGTTCGGAAGCCGCTTTTACGGAACTGGTCACCCGCCATCTCAGCCTCGTCTATTCGGTGGCGTTGCGGCAAGTGAGCCAGCCGCACCACGCAGAGGAAATCACGCAGGCGGTTTTCATCATTTTGGCCCGGAAGGCCCGGCAACTGCGCCACGACCGCGCCCTTTCGAGCTGGTTGTTTCAGACCACACGGCTGACCGCCAATAATTTCATCCGCAGCGAAGCCCGGCGGCAGCGGCGCGAACAGGAGGCTTACATGCAAACCGCTTTGTCCGAAGCCACCCCCACTCCCTCGGCGCAAATTATTCCCTGGTTGGATGCCGCCGTGGCGGCGCTGCGGGAAGCCGACCGTCAGGCCATTGTGCTGCGATTTTACGAAGGCCGCAACCTGCGCGAGGTGGGCCTGGCCCTGGGCTCCAGCGAGGAAGCCGCCAAAAAACGGATCAACCGCGCCCTGGAAAAAATGCAGCGCTATTTTGAAAAACGCGGCATTCATTCCCCCGCCGCCACACTGGCGGACACCATTGCCACGCATTCCGTCCAGCCCGCACCGCTGGTTCTGGCTCCGGCGGTCATTGCCGCCGCGGTGACCCACGGCGCGACGGCCTCCCTTTCCCTCACCAACCTCATCACCGGAGCACTGAAACATATGGCCTGGACCCAAACCAAAAAATATCTCATCGCGGGAACGGCAACGCTGCTGGCGGCTGGCGGCATTTGGTTGCTGACCCATTCCACCCCGGCCCGTTCGCCGGAGCCGGCATCGGATTTGACTTTGCTGCAGGGCGACTGGGTGGGTGTGGAACCGGCCGGGCCGCAAGGCCGGTCCCGGATGACCATCACCGCCACCAATTTGGATTTCCGCGGGGCCGACCCGAGGGAGTGGTACAAGGCCACGATCACCCTGCGTGAAGACCAGCAGCCCAAACAGATGACCGTGCTGATCACCGCCTGCCCGGCACCGCCGTTCGTGGGCAAGAAAGGCCTGAGCATTTACAAAATCGAGGGCAATACCCTGACCATCGCCGGCAACGCGCCGGGTGACCCCAAATGGCCCGGCAGCTTTGAGGACCCGCACGCGCGCAAACTGATTTTCACCAAGAAATAGCACCACTTTAATCGGGACTGAACGATGGGTGGTACGGGCCTCGGACCTGACCGGTTGCCACACCGTGCTCCAAAATTCGGCGCGACGACGAATTTGACCCGCGCATCGCGGACGCCACCCTTTTAGCGCCTTGCCAATGTTGCCATTCGCTGCGGATGGGGAGCAGCCACGCGCCCCGCACCTCCATTATACGGCCAATAATAATTGTCTGATTTTTTTCAGCGGTGGCATTAAATAGTCAAATGCCAGAGGTCAGCGACATGGAATGGGTGCGGGAATACGTGCAGCATGGGTCGGAGGAGGCTTTTGCCCAACTGGTCCAGCGGCATGTCCACCTGGTGTACTCCGTGGCGCTGCGCCATACCGCCAATGCCGCCGCCGCCGAGGAAATCACGCAGGCGGTGTTTGTGATCCTCGCACGCAAAGCCGCCACCCTACGGCCCCATACCATTCTCGAAGGCTGGCTGCACGAAACCACGCGGCTGGCCGCATTGAGTGCCGGGCGTGCCGAACGCCGCCGGCTATTTCGCGAACAGGAGGCCTATATGCAATCCGCAGCGGAAAACCGGGAGGCCGATGCCGCCCTCTGGAACCAAATGGCCCCGTTGTTGGATGAAGCCCTCGCCCGGCTGGGCCCGGCTGACCGCGATGCCGTGATGCTGCGGTTTTTCAAGGGCCAGGATATCCGCAACGTGGCGGACACCTTGCAGGTGAGCGAGGCCGCAGCGCAGCGGCGCATCCTGCGGGCGCTGGAAAAACTGCGGAAATTTTTTGACCGGCGCGGCGTGCATTCCACCACGGAGATCATTGCCGGCAGCATGGCGATGCATTCCGTGCAAATCGCCCCCGCCGCCCTGGCCCAGGCCGTAGCGGCCCTCGCTGTGGCCCACGGCGCCACCGCTTCACTCTCCACCCTCACCCTCACCCAAGGAACCCTGAAACTTATGGCCTGGACGAAAGCAAAAACCACCGCAATCGGAATCATTGCCGCCGCCTGCATCCTCACGACCACCGCGGTCGTGGTGCAGCACGCGCGCGCCCCCCGAATTCCTCACTGGGCCAAGAGCCAACTGGCCAATGCCGGTTACGCCACGCCCGAGGCCGCGCTGCAAACGGTACTGTGGTCCATGGCGCAGGGAGATCTGAATGCCTACATTGCAAGCAGCACGGACCGGGAAATCGCCAACCTCAGCGCCGACAAGCATGGTCGTACCCGGGAGCAGGTCTTCGCGCTGGCCACGGATTCCCTGACGAATGTGACGGGCGTGCAAATTCTGGAACGGCAAAACAAAGCTCCGGATGCCGTCATCCTGCT
>DATJIU010000320.1:0-3855 GCA_035492855.1 Dongiaceae bacterium
CGGTAGGGGAAGTCCATTGAAAGCACCACATAATCAACCTGATTCGTCAATCCCCGGGCCGCAAGCATGGTCGCCAGCGGCTGCAATAAGACGTTGGTAACATTCACCGCAGTCCATTGCACCCGGCTGCCCGTCCAGGCGACACGCAAGACGTTTTGCGGCGGTACTTGGCGCTGTTCGCAGTAGTAGTTACCCAAGGCCAGGGAATTGGAGCTGTCTTGGTTGACGATCACCACGGTGTTCAAGCCGCTCCCACCGGCCCAGGCGTTGGCCGCGCCGATCAATCCCCCGGCCAGCAGTCCCAGTATGCATCCTCGGTTGTGCATGCCCTGAACGTTGCCCACAATCGCGCCGGAGTAAAGCCAACCCTTCCAAATCCGTTTCTTTCAGGCACATTGGCCTTGCTACGCGCCGGGACGATTTGCTAAAAACAAGCACGCGTTATGGCTGCCATCGGCCGATTCCAAAAAGGTGACGAGGTCTTCTACGCCAAGGTGGTTGACGGCGAACTGTTCCGTTTGCGGGGAGATGTATTCGGGTCGCCTTCCTTCGACAAAAAGCCCACGAAAGCCAAGGGCTTAAAAACTCTCACGCCGGTTTCGCCCACCAAGGTCATCTGTGTGGGACTGAATTACGCCGACCACGCCCGCGAACAAAACAAGCCGTTGCCCAAAGACCCGCTGTTCTGGTTCAAGGCCACCACCTCGCTGCTGCCCGATGGCGGCAAGATTGAGATTCCCTTTCCGGAGCACCGCACCGACTACGAGGCGGAACTGGCCATCGTCATCGGCCGCAAAATCCGCAACGTCACCCCCGCCGCCGCCGCGCGCTACATCTTCGGCTACACCATCGCCCAGGACATCAGCGACCGCACCATTCAGCGCGCGGAAAGCCAGTGGGCGCGGGCGAAGTCGTTCGACACCTTTACGCCGCTGGGCCCGCACGTGGAGACCAAAATCAACCCGCAGGACCTGACCATCCAGTTGTTCCAAAACGGGCAGTTGCGGCAGAACTCCAATACCAGCCAGATGATTTTTGACTGCCACTCGCTGGTGAGCTTCATTTCCACCAACCTTACGCTGTTGCCCGGCGATGTCATCCTGACCGGCACGCCCAGCGGCATCGGCCCCATCCAGTCAGGCGATCGGTTGGAAGTCCGCATCCAGGGCCTGACCCCGCTGGTTAACACGGTGAAATGATTTTATCCGGCGCCGGATTTTCCCGATAAATCCCGGTTGATATCGGCTGTTTGTATGACCCGACTCCTCCTTTGCCTTCTGGTTTTGGCCAGCGCGGTGTCCTGCCGCCGTTCGGCCCCGGCGGCGCAGCCGTCGCTGGAATTGCCGCCTCCGCCGACTGCGTTGGCTGCCGGCACCGTGCCGCAATCGGCCTGGTACGCCCGCGACGCGGAACAGGCGCTGAAGCAACATGCCACCAGCACCAATGCCGCAGTCAAAAAGTTGCTGGGCGAAATCGGGGCAATGAAGCAAAAGCTGACGGACGCTGAAGCCGCGGCCTGGCAAAAAGATCCGATGCTGCTCCAGTGCGACCAGTACATTGAGCAGACCCATGACTGGGTGATGAAAAATCACGCCGCCGAATTTGGCGCGCAAATGGCCTATTTCGGCGCCACCAATGCCCCGAACCTCCCGCAGCGCCAGCAAGCCGCCAGTGAGTTGAACGATTTGACCCATTTCATCCTCTTCAAGGAACTCAGCGATAACTCCGATTTCCGGAAGTATATGGAAGCCGCATTCCAAGCCATGAGCCAGTTGCGCCAGGCCCATCCGGAAGTTCCCAGCCTGGCAAATTCCTATTTCCCCTACTGGCAATGCGACCGGTTGATCGGTTACCCGCAAACCGCCAAACCCGCCCCGCTCGCCGCTTTTGCGGATGTCCTCCGGGAATTGGAAAAACGCTATCCCCTCTGTCTCGCCAAGGTGACGCAAATCCAGCGCGAGCAGAACATCCCCGCACCCGTGATCGCCGGGCTCAAATACGGCAACCTCTACCGGATGCTGGATGGAGCGGCGGAGTTCTATCTGGAGGTGCGGACTCCGCCCGCTCTGGCCCAATTGCGGGAAGATTTGCGCCACAAGATCATCGAGTTATCTCACGCGGAACCGTGAGGCTTGGCCCCACTGGCCCCAGGAAATGGCAATTGCCCGGCCTCCCGTCGCCGCGAATAGATTTGAGTTTTCACGGTTTTCCCGCCAGTCTTTGCGGTCATGTATTGGTCCAAAACTTTGATCCCGACCCTTCGCGAGGCCCCGGCCGAGGCGGAGATTGCGTCCCACCAGCTTTTGCTCCGCGCCGGTCTCATCCGCAAGCTCGCCGGCGGTGTGTACACCTTCCTGCCTCTCGGCTTGCGCGCGCTCCGCAAGATTGAGCGCATCATCCGCGAAGAAATGGACCGCGCCGGCGCGTTGGAAGTGGCCATGCCCGCGCTGCAGCCGCCGGAAATCTGGGAGCAGAGCGGCCGGGCCCAGACCGCGAGCGACGTGCTCTTCAAGGTCAAGGACAGCGCCGGACGCCAGTGGTTTCTCAGTCCCACCGCCGAGGAGGTCATCACCACGCTCGCGGCAGGCGAAATCAATTCCTACCGGCAACTGCCGAAGAATTTTTACCAGGTTAGCGTGAAATTCCGCGATGAAATCCGCCCGCGGTTCGGCCTGATGCGCGCCAAGGAATTCATCATGAAGGACGCGTATTCCTTCGATACCACCGACGCCGGCGCGATGGCGAGTTACCAAAAGATGTACGATGCCTACGCGCGCATCTTCGCGCGCTGCGGGCTGCAATCCTTCCCCGTCGAGGCCGATACCGGCGTCATTGGCGGGAGCCACTCGCATGAATTCATGATTCCCGCCGCCACCGGCGAGAACGAGGTGGCCTATTGCGAAGCCTGCGGTTACGCGGCCAATATTGAAAAAGCCACCAGCGGCGTGCCGGCCACCGCCCCGCGCGAAATCGGCGCGGCCGTGGAAAAATTTGCCACGCCCGGCGTGGTGACCATTGAGGCCCTGGCCAAGGAGCCGTACAAGGTGGCCGCCAACCGCCAGATCAAGACGCTGGTTTATATCCTCGACTCCAAGCCGGTACTCATCCTGATCCGCGGCGACGATCAGTTGAACGAAACCAAGCTCATGGCCCGCACCGGCGCCACCGCCGCGCGGCCGGCTACGCCGGAGGAGATTTTTGAACTGCTCGGCGCGCATCCCGGCAGTTTGGGCGCGGTGGGCAGCACCTTCAAAAGCGGCGCCAAAACCGTCTATGCCGACGAACGCCTGCGCGGCGCCAATGAGATGACCACCGGCGCCAACGAGGATGGTTTCCACTTCCGCAATGTTTCCATCGAACGCGACATCACGGTGACGCAATGGTTCGACCTGCGCACGGTCAATGCCGGCGAACCGTGTGTGAAATGCGCCAAGCCCTTGAAGATTCGCCGCGCCATTGAGGTGGGCCACGTCTTCAAGCTCGGCACCAAGTATAGCGAGAAGCTCAACGCCACATTCCTGGACGAGACCGGCGCGCGCAAGCCGGCGGTGATGGGCTGCTACGGCATCGGCGTGACCCGCACGTTGCAGGCCGTGGTGGAGCAAAGCCACGACAAGGACGGCATCGTCTGGCCGCTGGCCGTGGCGCCATACACCGTCTGCATCACGCCGCTGAGCGTCGTGCCCGGCAGCCCGGCCTTCACGCTGGCGGAAAAGATTTACACCGAACTCACCGCCCAGGGGGTGGACGTGATCCTCGATGATCGTGACGACCGGCCGGGCGTGAAGTTCAAGGACTCCGAACTGGTGGGCTTCCCCATCCGCATTGGCATTGGTGAGAAATCGCTGGCCAAGG
>DATJIU010000321.1:0-2739 GCA_035492855.1 Dongiaceae bacterium
GCAGGGCACGGTCAAGAAGACCGCGCTGGCGGAGTTTGGCAATGTCCGCAAGGGCGGCATCATCGCCATCGGCATCGAAGCGGCGGACACGTTGATAGACGTGCGCCTGACCACCGGCCAGAACGAAATGGTCATCATCACCAAAAACGGCATGAGCATCCGCTTCAACGAGGAGGATGTGCGCTCCATGGGCCGGCCCGCCGCGGGGGTCAAGGGCATCACGCTCGATCCCGAGGATGTCGTGGTGGCAGCCTCCATTGTTGTTCCCGATGCCACATTGTTGGTGGCCGGTGAAAATGGCATCGGCAAGCGCACCGCCTTTGATGAGTACCGGGTGCAGTCGCGTGGCGGCAAGGGCATCATCACCATGAAGACCGGCGACAAAACCGGCGGTGTCATCGGCGCGCTGACCGTGCGCGACACGGATGAAATCATGCTCATCACCGTGGGCGGTCAGATGGTGCGGACCTTTGTGAAAGACATTCGCGAAGCCGGCCGCAACACCATGGGCGTGAAACTGGTGAACCTGGATGAGAATGACAAGCTCCAGGCCATTGCCCCGGTCGTTGGGGAATCGGCGGAGGAAACCGTGGAACAAGCTGGTGAGGCGCCGGCGGCCCCATAGGCCGGCCGGCCGGATGTTTCGCGATTAAATTCCGCGGGGCAGGGTAAAACCTGCCCCGTTTGTTTTACGGGGCCAGCCGCTCAATCTGCCACGTGCCATCGGGCTGTTTCGTGTAGCAGAAGCGGTCGTGCAACCGGCTGGGCCGGCCCTGCCAGAATTCAATGCGGGTGGGCGTCAGCACGTAGCCGCCCCAGTAATCGGGCCGGGGCACGGTGGTGGTGTATTTGGCCTGCACTTCGTGATACTTGGCTTCCAGGAATTCCCGGTCCGGCACCACGGAGCTTTGCCGCGCCACCCATGGGGCGAGTTGGCTGCCTCGTGGCCGGCTGTGGAAATACGTATCCGATTCCGCCTCCGGCAGCTTGGTCACCGTGCCGCGCACACACACCTGGCGCTCCAGTTCGGGCCAGTAAAACACCAGCGCCGCCTGGGGATTCTCGGCGAGGTCACGGCCTTTGCCGCCCTCGTACTGCGTGAAGAAGATGAAGCCCCGCGCGTCCACTCCCTTAAGCAACACGATGCGCGCTGCGGGCCGGCCGTCCTTGTCGGCGGTGGCCAGGGTCATGGCGTTGGCCTCCGTGGCGGTTTTGCGAAAGACCGTTTGAAACCACTTGTAGGTGGTTACGCCAAGGCGGCGGAAGAAGTTGCCCGGCGTGCGGTTCGCCAGCGCCTGGTCGAACCAGCCGTTGAACTGCGCGATGGGGTCGGAATTCAGGTCCGCCCGTTCCAAACTCCCCGCGTTGTAATCCCGGCGTAAATCGGCAATTGCCATAGACCCGAAATTTACGAACGTAGCATCGCTCACGCGAGCGAAAAAGGGAGTGGCTTAAACCACAAATAAACACCAATAACACGAATACGGTCCCGGAATCAGCTGCCGGCTTTCATCGCCCACCCGGCGGCGACCATGGCCTTGTAGCCGCCGATGAGCGAGGTGACCTTGCGATAGCCCATTTGCTGCGCGGCGTGGCAGGTCAGGGCTGATCGGAACCCGCCGCCGCAGTACATGATGATTTCCGTGGCGGGATTCGGGTACAGCCGTTCCAGATCGCGCTCCAGAATGCCCTTGCCCAGATGCACGGCTTCCGCTGCGTGTCCCGCCTGCCATTCATGGTCTTCGCGCACATCCAGCAGCACAATTTGCGGGTTGGCGGCGAGCCGGGCGCGCACCTCGGCCACGCTGATTTCTTCCACGTGCTTTTTAGCCTCGTTAACGACTTTTAGGAAACCGGGCGAATGATGCATGGCCTGAAGTTAGAGCGGCGCGGCAACGGGTCAAATAAATTTCATTGGCGGAAATTGCCAGGACTTGGCTAACTCCCCACGTGTTTTCTTTGCGCAACAAGAATGCGGTGGCGGCGAGCCTGTTGTTTGCCGTTTTCCTGTGGGGCGGCAACAACGCCGGCACCAAGTGGATCGTGGGCTTCTGGCCACCCCTCTGGACGGGTGGCACCCGTTTCCTTTGCGCCGGGCTGCTGTTGCTGGCGTTGCTGCGGTGGACCCCCTGGTTTGGCGTGGCGCAACCGGTGACGTCGCCCCAGTTGCGCTGGCAACTGTGGTGGCGCGGCGGGTTGAGCCTGGCGGCCTACATTGCCGTGTTCAAATGGGCGTTGCGCCGCACCTCGGCTTCGCATGTGGCGATGTATTTGGGGGCCTCGCCGGTCTGGGCTTTGCTCTGGGAAGGTCAGCCGGAGCGCAATTGGAATTCCGTGCGGCGTTATCTGGCAGCGGCCCTGGCGCTAGGCGGGGTGGGGGTGCTGTTCTGGCCGGCCTTGCGGTCGGCCCATGGCGACTTCATTGGCGAAGTGCTCGGATTGCTCGCGAGCGTGCTGTGGACCTTTTATGGCCGGCAATGCCGCACGCTGGGCCGCCATTTGAGTGGCGGCGAAGTGACGGCGCATTCCATGTGGCGCGCGGGACTGTTGTTATTGCCACTGGGACTGGTGGAGTTGAGTCGCGCTCCGTTGCCGGTCACGCCCAAACTGCTGGCGGTGCAGTTGTACTGCATCACGGCCGGCGGGGTGGTGGCGTTTGCCTTGTGGAACAACGCCCTGCGGCACTGGCCTACCAGCCAGGTGTTGTTGTTCAACAATCTCATTCCGCTGAGCACCATG